>CAZPHE010000001.1:0-23432 GCA_964586315.1 uncultured bacterium
CCAACTGCCTGGACCAAAACCAGGTGTACTGCCATTATACTACGCCCCAAAATAATTGATGTTACATTCTATCCGTTCGAGGGCGACTAATAAAAGTGTTGTACGATAAGGAAAAGTATGACTCAGCGGATATGACATCCACGTCATTGTCAAATATCCCATACACAGTCGACCCTGAGCCCGACAGACTGGTAAACCGGACATTTTGATTCCGGAAACTATCTTTTATTTTTCCAATCTCTGGATATGCTGGAACAACAATTGTTTCAAAATCATTCTCAAAAAGCTCTAAAGGAACAAAGTCCCTACCCAAAAAGCTGGCAAAATTAACTTGCTCTTTAGAAGTCTGCAAAAAATTTTTATATTTTTTATAAGCCCAACCTGTATCTATATGAATATTGGGAATCACCAACAAATATATACCTTTTATACAGCCGTTTAATTTTGTTAGGCGTTCACCAATGCCTTCTCCTAATTGAAGACCCCCTTGAATAAAAAACGGCACATCTGCTCCAAGTGCAATTGAAAGTTCCTCAAGCTTTGTATCAATAATGTTCAAATTATATAATTTTCTTAGACCCTTAAGAACCGTAGCCGCATTTGACGAACCTCCACCTAAACCGCTCCCAGCGGGTATTTTTTTATCTAAGTATATGGAAACACCTCCAATTCCAAAAATGTTAGACATTTTTTCCCAAGCCATTACGCATAAGTTTGATTTTTCATCTTTCAACCATTCAACGTTAGTTGAAAAATGACACCCTGAATCTTGTTTTTTTAAGTTAATAGTATCATGTAATTCTATTTCTTGGAAAACAGTATTGATATTATGGTAACCATCAGAGTTTTTATCAAGTATTTGAAGACCAATATTTACTTTTGCGAAAGATTTTAAGGATAGTGTGTTCATCTACTATTTTCAGATAATGTTACTAATGCTAAAACTGACCATCCTTGGCCTTTACCTACAAATCCCAAACCATCCGTAGTGGTGGCTTTTATAGAAATTTTAGATTTATCTATGTGTGTTAACAAAGACAAGTTTTCAATTATTTTAGGTATAAATTTTATTATCTTTGGTGTATGTAAAATTACCGTAGAATCAATATTATTTATTTTAAATCTAGATTTTTTAATTAAATCCACAGAATAAGTTAAAAAATAACCGCTAGAATAATTTTCCCAAGTTTTATCACTGCTTGGAAAATGGGTGCCAATATCACCTAAATTTGCTGCTCCAAGAATCGCATCAACTATAGCATGGATTAGACCATCTCCATCAGAATGCCCGATCGAACCAAAATCTGAAGGTATAGGTATCCCACCAATAATTAAATTTTGGCCTTTCACTAATTTGTGAACGTCATATCCTATCCCGGTTCTAGTCATTATAGCCAGTTTTCCGCTCTTTCCAAATCTGAAGAATAAGTAACCTTAAAATTATTAACATGACCCTCTACCAATATTATTTTATATCCCATATACTCCATAATTGAAGATTCATCTGTTACCAAAACATTATTTAACTCAGCATGACTCATTGCTTTCAATAATTTGTCTTTCCAAAAAGTTTGAGGTGTTTGCGCCAACCAAATATTTTCTCGATCTAAAGTATTTTTTATTATTTTACTTTCAGCATATTTCACAGTATCATTAGATCGAATTGCAACTATTGCTCCATCAGACTCATAACAAGCAAAAATAGAATTTTTAATTAACTCATCAGAAACAAAAGGTCTTGCAGCATCATGTATACACACTATTTTAGATGATGCATCTGATGCTAAAATTCCATTTTTTACAGAGTCTTGTCTTCTTAAGCCTCCATCAACGCAAAAAACCGGTTTTTTATTAGATATATGTTCTAATTCTTTTTTAACAACTTTTTCCATACCGCAAGGAACTACTATAATTATTTCATGGATCAGATTGGAAATCAAAAAGGGTTGCAAAGAATGGTATAAAAGAGTGTGACCTTTAATTAATTTAAACTGTTTTTTTTCACCAAATCGTTGCCCTGACCCAGCAGCAGGAATAATTGCTGATATTTTCAATTTTTAACAATATTATATGATGATCATTGCATCACCATAGCTTAAAAAACGATAGTCATTTTTCTTCGCTTCTAAATAGGCTTTCTTTATTAGCTTGATATTAGCAAAGGCACTTACCATCATTAGCAAAGTAGATTGTGGAGTGTGAAAATTGGTTATCATTTTATCTACCATTTTATATTCATAAGGTGGATAAATAAACTTATCCGTCCATCCGCGTTTTGGAGTAACCTGAAAACCAGAAATTGCAATAGTTTCTAAAGCACGAACAGTCGATGTTCCTACAGCAATTATCTTGCGATGTCGTTTCCTCGCCTGATTTATTTCCATTGAAGTTGTTGGTGAAACCTCAAAGTATTCAGAATCCATTTGATGTCGATTCAAATCCTCAACTTGGACAGGACGAAAAGTACCTAATCCAATATGCAAGGTTACGGTTTGAATTTTAACTCCTTTATCTTTTGCTTTTTTTAATAACCCATCAGTAAAATGTAATCCAGCAGTAGGTGCAGCCACCGCTCCTCTTTCTGTTGCATATACTGTTTGATATCGTATCTTATCTTTTTTGTCTGCATCGCGATTTATATATGGAGGAAGGGGGGAAATACCAATTTTATCAATTATTGAATGAAAATCTTTCCCATCATATTCAAAACGAACTACCCGCCCACCAGAAACAGTGTTGTCGATTACATCGCATAGCAGATTAGACGTAAAAACTAGTTTATTTCCAATTCTAACTTTCCTAGCAGGACGAACCATTACTTCCCACAAATTTTCTGATAATTCTCTTAATAGGAAAACTTCGACTTTTGCCTCTGTACGATCCTTTGTAGCAAAAAGACGGGCTGGAAAAACTTTAGTGTTATTCAGAACAATTAAATCGTTTTTCCGCATATAGTCCAAAATATTATAAAACTTTTTATGCTCAATTTTTCCAGAATCACGGTGGACAACCATCAGTTTAGCGTAATCTCGTCTTGATTTTGGATACTGCGCTATCTGTTTTTTTGAGAGACGATAATTAAAATCACCTAATTTGTATTTTTTTTTCTTACCTATCATTAAAATAATCCTTGTTGGTTTTTAATATATTTTTTACCCATTAATTGATATGCCCTTTCTTGGGCAACTCTTCCTCTGGGGGTACGCAATAGAAATCCTTCTTTAATTAAGAATGGCTCATACACATCTTCAATTGTAGAAACATCTTCTCCAATTGCAACTGCCAGAGACTTTAAACCCACTGGACCACCGGAAAATTTTTCTATAAGCATAGATAAAATCTTTCGATCCATTTCATCTAATCCAATTTCATCAATCCCTAATTTTTTTAATGACAATTGTGCTACTTCTATATCTATTTTCCCGGATGCCTTTACTTGGGCAAAATCCCTTGACCGTCTTAAAATTCTATTTGCGATACGTGGAGTTCCACGACTACGCTTAGCTAATTCCATAGCTCCATCATTATTGATATCAACTTCAAGAATATTAGCTGATCTACTTATGATGTGGAATAAATCTTCAGTTTTATAATAATCTACTCTAAGAACAACCCCGAATCTATCACGAAGAGGCGAAGTAAGATTCCCTAATCTAGTTGTTGCTCCTAATAGAGTAAAAGGCTCAATATTTAATTGTACACTACGTGCATTAGGTCCTTTATCAATCATAATATCTATTGAAAAATCTTCCATTGCTGAATACAAATACTCTTCAACTACACTGTTTAAACGATGAATTTCATCAATAAAAAAAACATCTCTATAGCTAAGATTAGTAATCATACCTGCCAAATCTCCCGCTCGTTCTACAACCGGACCTGCTGCATGCTTAATATTTGAATTCAATTCTTTTGAAATAATATTAGCTAAAGTAGTCTTTCCCAATCCAGGAGGTCCAAAAAGGAGGACATGGTCCAATGCATCTCCACGTTTATTAGCAGCTTCAATATATAGCTTTAGATTATCAACTAATTCTTTTTGACCAATAAATTCATCAAACTTAGAAGGTCTAAGTGATTTTTCAACTATAATATCATCATCTAATGGGTTAGGATCTGTAATATGAATTTCTGTCATAGTCTAAACTGGGAAAAATCTTTTTAAAACTAACATCAAAAATACCCTTTTAAAAAGCCAACGTAAAGATATCTGATAAAAAATCATCTAAAATGATTTTACAGATTAGAAATGTCTTTTTGAAGTTTATGAATCCTATTAAGTCGTTCATTTGCAAAACGTTGAATACCCTGAAGAACACTAACTGGGTCGAGCTTAGATTCAGCAATAATTTCATCTACACTACCTCCGGAACGCCACCTATTATCAAAATCTGGAGCCATAGAGTAACGCTTGACCAGATGATTGGCCATCCATTGATGCATTAGTTTAATAGATCCATTAGTAATAATCATTGCATCATTCCATTCATAATCTTGCACTATAGAATCGCGATAAGTTTTTGATTGCCTTTTAAAAAGCTCCCAACTTATAGCGGCAATAATTTTAACATTGGGTCCCTTCTCTTTCAAAAATGGAAGAATCTGAATGATTGAATTAGTAGGGCTGGTACCTCTTACAATGACTAAACCTTCCTTTGACCTATTTTGGTCATATGCTTTTATTATATAAGCTCCCTTTGAAGCATCTTTGTATGGAGCTATCCCTAATATTTCACGATCTGGGACCATGATGGGAGGCCTCGTTAAATGAATAGCAATTAAAGGTATTTCTGTACTTAAAGCTGCTGCTAAGACTGGCGCAACTTCATTATGCTCCCAAGGATGTAGATTGATAATATGGCCATCTGGAAAAAGCTGAGTAACGCCGGGAGCAAAAATTCCATAATGAGTTCTGCTATCTTCTGCAGTTTCAGGTCCGGAGTGCCCTGCAACCCAAATAACCTTCCCGACTTTTAGATCTGAATCTTGTGCAATTTGACTAAATAGTCTTAATGGACCATATTTTAAATAACTAAAAGAGCCATAGGTACTTATTGCTCCATAAAAACCATTAAATGCGTTATAAGGATTATCATTAAAATTAACAGTTGCAGCACCAGCCATCATTCCAGCATTAGTAAACTCAGTAATCCCTTGAGGAAATAAAGGACTTTCAATATTAGTATATCTATCAAACATACCTTTATCTTTTGCATTATTATAACCTTTGGAGAAACCAGAAATATTAGTAGACCCCGCTAAATCTGCGCTCATTGCTAAAACCAATGGGCGACCGTATTGCTTTTCAGAAATAGTATTAAGATAGCTTGCATATTTCGCGAACCCCACTCGATTAGGAACACTTGATCCAGGTTTAACAAAGATGTCATCTGGTAAGGATTCAACATTAAACAAATTAGAATCAATTGTGGGATTATTAGATGAAATTTTACAAGATTTGATTTCTGTAGGCACTGAATCCCCTAAGTGAATCAAGCGATTAGATAAAAAATCTACATATTCTTGATTATTTTGCATTAAAGAAAAAACCGTCTTAAACATAGATTCCGCTTGCTTAATTTGCCCTTCCCACGTATCAGAAGCCTTTTTTCCAAATTCTTCAAATTCAAGATTATATTTAAGAGAAAAATCTGCTTTTGTTTTCCAAAAAAGTTCAGAATTACGTTTATGAGGAGAGCCATGGCTTTTATTATCATAAAGATGATACCCTCGACCTTTACGTGTTTTACTATAAATCATTTTGGGAATATTTGGATCCGCATTTTTAATTAATAATCTATAATATGCATCTGTTATTTCCATCCAGTCTTCACCATCCTCTACTCCCTCAACATGCCAACCGTGAGATCCAAACCAATCATTTGGATCACCATACATAATAGAACTAAAAGGTCTATCATCGATACCATAATCATTCCAATCTATAAAATATATAAGATTACCTAATCCTAGTCCCCAAGCAGAATTTATGGTTTCATGACTTGCGCCAGTTGTAAACCCACCTTCTCCTTCAAATGCAAATACTTTTACATCGGGTACACCAGCATATTTCAAAGCCAATGATGCACCAGCTGCAAATGGTGAACCATGTCCACTTGGTCCAGTATTCGCTTTAAAAAATAATGTTTTTCCTTCCATTTCAGCATGCCCAGGCAAACCACCATTTTTACGTAGAGTAAGTAAATCCTCCCAAACTAGTTGGAATTTTTCTCCATTAAAATTAAGATATTTTTGATCACCCGTTTGATTATATTTTATTCTTAAAGATTCATTTAGAACAGCTAGCGTTGCATAAACAACTGGATTGCAATGACCAGCTACAAGAACAAATCTATCAGAAAAATTTTTACCAAAATCTCTTATATCCCACCGCATAGCACCTGATAATAGAGTTACAACCATAGCATGAACCTTAGAACGCGATCCTCCCGGGTGTCCACTTTGGCGAAGATTTAACATTATATCAATACATTGGTCTATAAGATCCTTTGTAAGCTCCCAATATATGAAATCATTTTTTAATTTTACAGGTACTTTCATGATTTCGTATCCTTATTTAATATTTTTTTTAGAAAAAATCCCGTATGAGAATTTTTGATTTTTATTATTTCTTCCGGAGTCCCTTTTGCTATAAGCCGGCCTCCTCCAATTCCTCCTTCTGGACCTAAATCAATGACCCAGTCAGCAGTTTTTATAACATCTAAATTATGTTCAATAACTATGACTGTATTCCCTCGCTCAACTAATCTTTGTAAAACACCTAACAACATTTTGATATCTTCAAAGTGCAGTCCTGTAGTTGGTTCATCCAAAAGATACAATGTTTTTGTTGTTGAAGTTTTTGATAATTCTGTTGCCAGTTTTATTCTTTGTGCTTCGCCTCCAGATAATGTTGTTGCTTGTTGACCTAATTGAATATATCCTAATCCTACATCGTTTAATGTGTTCAGTTTTTTATTTATTGAAGGAATAGACTTAAAAAAGTTAAGTGCATCAGCAACAGACATATCTAAAACTTCTGCAATTGATAGACCTTTGTATTTAACTTCTAATGTTTCCCTGTTATATCTCTTGCCATAACAGACTTCACATAATACATAAACATCCGGAAGAAAATTCATTTCAATTTTTATAATCCCATCGCCTTCACAAGATTCACATCGTCCACCTTTTACATTAAAAGAGAATCGGCCTGGTTTATAACCACGGATTTTAGATTCAGGAAGTTTTGAAAATAGATCACGTATATAGGTAAAAACACCTGTGTAAGTTGCGGGGTTTGATCTGGGTGTACGTCCAATAGGCTTCTGATCAATAGAAATCACTTTATCTAGAAATTGAAAACCTTCAATTGCTTCGTAAGATAGTGGATAGGCCCTTGTCTGATTCAATTCTTTTAATAACGCGGGAAACAATGTTCCATTGATTAATGTACTTTTTCCACTACCTGAAACTCCAGTGACAGTAATAAATTTTCCTAAGGGAAAATCTATAGTAATCGACTGTAAATTATTACCCGACGCATTCTTCATAGAAAGCACTTTAGAGGTTTTATTCCTTCGAACCTTTGGTATCCCAATCATTTTAACACCTGATAAATACTTTCCCGTAAGGGAGTTTTTTGCTTTCAATAATTTATTTGGTGGACCAGCATAGATTATTTCTCCACCGTGTTTTCCTGCACCTGGACCTAAATCAATAACGAAATCAGAAGATTCTATTGTTTCTTGATCATGTTCTACAACTAATATAGAATTACCAATATCTCTTAATGATTTTAATGTCTTTAAAAGCCGATTATTATCTCTAGGGTGCAAACCAATAGATGGCTCATCAAGAATATACAAAACCCCCATTAACTGCGATCCAATTTGTGTAGCTAATCGGATTCTTTGTGCCTCTCCGCCTGATAAAGTAACTGCAGATCGATCAAGTGTTAAATAACCCAGTCCTACATTGACAAGAAAACTTAAACGTTGCTGAACTTCCTTTAATATCTGTCCGGAAATATCCTTTTCCATTTTTGTTAATTGCAAGTTATTAAAAAATTTTCTTAAATCTTCTATTGGGATGGAAGATATTTCTCCAATATTTTTCTGTTGAATGTTTACAGCAAGAGATTCACTGCGCAATCTACTTCCTTTACAGTTAGAACATTGTCTCATGCTCATAAACTGTTCAATCCATGACCTTATACCCGTAGATTTAGTTTGTGTATATCTTCGCATAAGATTTGGAATAACACCTTCCCACCCTCCAGAATAAATACCACTCCATCGATCAGAGCTATATTCCATATTAATTTTTCTTTGACCAGTTCCATATAGTAATATATGTCGCACATCCGTATTTAACTTAATCCAAGGTGTTGTAAAATTAAAATTATAATGTTTTGATAAGCTTTTTAATATGTTTCCATACCAATTCCCTCTTGGCTGTTCACCAAGTGGCACAATTGCACCTTGGATTAAACTTTTTGATTTATCTGGAATAACCATATTGGGGTCGACTTCCATATGAGAGCCAATGCCATCACAAATTTTGCATGCACCAAAAGGCGAATTAAATGAAAACATTCTAGGTACTAGTTCTTCCAAAGAAACGTTACAGTTAATGCATGCAAAATCTTCTGAAAATAAATGTTCTCTATTGGGTAATTCATTTATTATAATTAAACCATTACCAATTTTCAAAGCCAGCTCTATAGATTCTGTAACACGATTCTGAATATTGTTTTTTAATATTAAACGATCAATTAACACTTCTATATTATGTTTTTTATTTTTATTTAGATTTATATAGTCCTCAACGGTTTTTATTTGACCATTTATTCTTATTCTTATAAATCCTTCCTTTCGAATTTTTTCAATGACCCCTTTATGTTGTCCTTTTCTGCCTCTAATAACAGGAGAAAGAATATGTAATTTTGTTCCTAGCTTAAATTTCATTAACGTATCTACAATCTGTTGAATAGTTTGTTTTTGTATTAGATTACCACATTTCCAACAATGTGGTTTTCCTATATGAGCGTATAGAAGACGTAGATAATCATGTATTTCTGTAACAGTGCCAACAGTAGATCTTGGATTGCGCACATTAGATTTTTGTTCTATAGATATAGCTGGTGAAAGACCTTCTATAGAATCAATATCTGGTTTTTCCATAAGCCCAAGAAATTGTCTAGCATAGGAAGAAAGAGATTCTACATATCTACGTTGACCCTCCGCATAAATCGTATCAAATGCAAGTGAAGATTTTCCAGAACCTGATAAACCTGTAATTACAACCAGTTTGTCTCTGGGAATCATGACATTTAAATTTTTCAGGTTGTGCTGTCTTGCACCTTTTACTATAATTTTATTTTTAGAGGTCTTCAAATTATTATAAAATGTTAAATTATAAAAAATGAACTATATAGCTATAGCCTTAAATTTACATTTATTCTTATACCACATAAAATGTTTGTAAACTATACTCCTCCAAAGAAAAACAAGCACTAATTCTTGATTTAATAACACATCATTATTACTTTGAAGTATGGGTTTTTTAAAAAACCAGCTCCTTATATCTATGCCACATATGCAAGACCCGATTTTTTCAAAATCCGTGATCTATATATGTGATCATAATGCTGAAGGAGCCATGGGTCTGATTATAAATAAAAAAATCAAATATTTGGATAACAATCCATTATTTGAAAATATTTCTATTAATAAAAACCATTCTCCATTACTAAATGATCTTTTCTTAGGAGGTCCAGTTTTATTAGAAAACGGCATTATTCTACATCATGCAAGATATAAAGCAAAAGATGCTCTTTCTATTTCAAAAACGATTTCCATTACAAATAAACAGAATGCTTTAAAAGATTTACAATATAAGAAAACCATCCCATTTAAATTAATGTTAGGTCATTGTGGTTGGGCACCCCACCAACTTGAAAAAGAAATAGAAAATGGAGATTGGATTATGCAACATACTACTGATGATTTTATTTTTAATATTCCCCCTGATCAATTATGGGAACAAGCTACAAATTCTATAGGTATTGATATGGGAACTTTTATAGGAAGTAGTGGAAAAACTTAAAAATTACCTATCCCATGATTCCCATTTTGTATCGTACAATAATAAAAAACTAATTATCATTTAATTTATATAGATTTTCTACTTGATTTTCCTAAAGGCTAGCACAAAAATTACAGTCTAATTATGATCAATTTTATATCACGTCATAAGAATTTAATGTTGCTAGTCTACCTTTTATTTATTTTGGGCAGCTGTGGCAGAGAAGATCCGGCAAGACATCTAAACCTTGGTAATTGGTATCTGCAGAGAGGTTTATTAGATGAGGCAATCATGGAATATAGAGAAGTCTCTCGCTTGTTTTCGGGAGACCAAAGCAAATTAAAACGAGATGAATTCCATTTACTAGGGACTGCACATCTTAAACTTGCAATCGCTTATACTAAAAAAGGTTGGTGGGAATATGCACTTAATGAAGCAAAGCGTAGTTTTGATATTATTCCTAATAAAGATTGCCATGAATTAATTACTTTGATCGAAGAAAAGCTTTCTAAAAACATAGATTCATAAAAATATTTAATTTATTCTATAGTTCTAAAAACTTCCAGATCTCGATTCCCCACCATCACAATATATGATCGAACAATTAATAAAATCTGCTTCAGGTTTTAATAACATTGAAATTGTGTTAGCAACATCTTCAGGTCTAGTTGTTCTACCTATAGGATTTCTTTTTTTCGTATTGGTCACCCATGCTTCCCAATTTTCAGTGATTTTTGTCAGCGCTCTCGTTGGTGTAACCCCCGCTTGAACAGCATTGGCAGTTATTCCATCCTTACCTAATTCCCAACCAATTTGCCTGATAATCGCTTCCATAGCTACTTTAGCTACACTTACTGGTCCATACCCTTCCATGGCTAAATAGTTACCCTCACTAGTTAAACCAATTATTCTTGAACCTTGAGATATTAACTCTTCACTATAAAGTTTTTGAGTCCAATATAATAAAGAATTCGCCATAACATGCACAGTCATATCCATCTGCCGTTGAGTTACGGGTTTTTCGCCAAAAAAATTGGTTGTTGTACCAAAAGCAATCGAATGTAACAATAACTTAATTGGTTTATTAGATGTGATTTGTTTTATTTCAGGAATATATTCTTCTATTGTGTCTAAAGAAGCCGCATTTTTATTGAAATAGTGACAACGTCCTGCGGTTATTGAATAAATTTCTGCAATTGTTTCTGAAGCAATTTTTTTTGTTTCACCACGATCAAAATGAAATGCAATAATACCATACCCATCTTTTGCTAAACGTTTTGCTGTAGCTGCTCCATGTCCTGTAGATCCACCTAGCAATAATACCCAATCAGACATATTATTCTCCTAAATCTAAATCACAATTTACCAGATTATTATTTATATAGAACATTAAATGTAAGTTTATAATATGGTATTTATTTTGTACTCTCCGCCATTAAAATTTTAAATATTATGATTCAGAAAAACAGTTATTCAAAAGAAGATTTAATTAAAAGCGCCAATGGAGCCTTATTCGGGGAAAAAACAGGTCGCCTACCTTTACCACCAATGTTAATGGTAGATCGAATAAACGAGATAAATGATAATGGAGGAAAATATAATAAAGGTGAAATTCTTGCTGAACTTGGAATAAATCAAAAAAATTGGTTTTTTCATTGCCATTTTCAACACGACCCTGTTATGCCAGGTTGTCTTGGGCTTGATGGTATGTGGCAACTTGTAGGTTTTTATTTAACATGGATTGGAGGAATAGGACGAGGGCGAGCTCTAGGTGTTGGAGATGTAAAGTTCAAAGGACAAATTCGACCATATCATAAAAAAATAATTTATAAAATAAATATTAAAAAAATTTTAGATAGAAATAATCAATTTATGATTTGGGCTGATGGAACATTATCAACTGAAAAAAACAAAACTATCTATTTTGCAAAAAATCTACAAGTAGGTTTATTCAAAAATTTAACATATGATTTTGGTGGAGATCCATCACAGGATACTTTTTAAAATAACTAATGCCCTTACAATGTGGAATTATAGGTTTGCCTAATGTAGGAAAATCTACTCTATTTAATGCCCTAACAAAATCTAGCGTCCCAGCAGAAAATTACCCGTTTTGCACTATAGAGCCGCATATTGGAATTGTATCATTACCAGATGCTCGATTAGAAAAATTAAAAACCATTTATAATCCAAAAAAAGTCATTCCATCATCTGTGGAGTTTATTGATATCGCAGGTCTTGTAAAAGGAGCAAGCCAAGGGGATGGATTAGGCAATCAGTTTTTAGCGCAGATTCGACAAACATCCGCTATTTTACATGTTGTAAGATGTTTCGATAGTAAAAAAATAAATCATGTTGATGGATTTACTGATCCCATTAGGGATGTGGAAACAATCGAAACAGAATTATTACTTTCTGATCTTGACACATTAGAAAAACAAAAACAAAAACTGGGAAAGGTTGCAAAATCGGACAATAAAGAAGCAAAAATAAATTTATCATTAATAGATGCACTAATAAAGCATTGCTCAGATGGAAATAAAGCCCAAACTATTTCAATAGATGAAAAATTAAAAGATTTTAAAAAATCACTTTGTCTTCTTACTGATAAACCTATTTTATATATTGCTAATATAGAGGAATCTGATATTTCTAAACGGGGAAAAAATCCTTATTTAGATGCCTTAAAAGACCTAGCATCCAAGCAAGGAAATTATATAATTAGTTTATGTGTTGCTCTGGAACAAGAAATAGCGAATGTTGATAATAAAGAAAAATTATTATTTTTATCAGAATATAACCTAAAAGAACCTGGTTTAAACAAAGTAATACGATTGAGCTTGGACCTTCTTGGCTTACAAACTTTTTTTACTTGTGGTAAAAAAGAACTTAAATCTTGGACAATTTTAAAGGGAATAACCGCACCACAAGCAGCAGGTATAATTCATTCAGATTTTGAAAGAGGATTTATAAAAGCAGAAGTGTTTCATTACAATGAAATAATTAAATATGGTAATGAAAAAGCTCTACGCGATCTTGGCTTAATCAGACAAGAAGGGAAAAACTATCATATTAAAGATGGAGATTGTATTTTTTTTAAATTCAATGTTTAGCAATTAAAATTTAATCTTCATCTTCTTCGTAATCATAATCATCCCAGTCATCTTCGTATTCATATTCATCATCGTCATCATCACCATAATAATAATCAGGTGGGTAAGAAAAATAGGGATTATTTGTCATTAAATACGGGTCATAAGGAGTTTGGGATGATGGTAATTGCTGTACGTTATTTTTCTTATTAACTGTATGATCATCTTGTTTTACAACAATAATCTTTGGTTCTTCATTAACGTTATCTTTTCCTGAACTTTGAGCCTTGTTAATCGCATTCATTACAAGCTTTCGGTCATCATCAGACAATCCTCCACCGCCTATTTTTGAAGTCACTAAAGAAGTTTGTTGATTCCGAAAATTTAGTCCTGTTAATACAGCAAAAAATAATATAACCAAAGAAAAGACTAAACCTTCTATTTGCAACATAAACCCACCATGAAGATGCTGGTCAACTCCAAAACCTAAAAAAATACCCAATGATAACATGATTCCAAATAAAATAATCATATTGCCCATTTGTTTAGGCATATGAGCTTCCATAACAAGCATATATAAAAACCATACAAGAATGCCTGCAATAGCAATTACAATGCTGGCGAGAGTTTCCTCCATTACAATGGTTATGAAAAAACCTACTACGCCGGCTGCTGGAATAATATATCCAACACCGGATTTAATGTCATTAGACATAATGAAATACCTCGAATTACACTATAAATTGCTGTTTGTTATTATTAAAAGCAAGATTTTTTCGTTATTCAATTCTATATGTGTTTTATGATCTATAATCTAACATTTCAATTATGTAATTTTAGATTAAAATAATATAATTATGCCTGTTAAAATTGCAGTAATTGGTGTTGGACATTTAGGGAGACACCATGTAAAACACTATAAAAAATTAAAAAATACTAACCTTATAGGTATTTACGATAAAGATAAAAAACGTGGTAATCAAATAGGAACTGAATTTGGTGTGAAACTGTTTGATAGTTTAAAAACATTAGTTAAAAAAGTGGATGCAGTTTCAATTGTAACGCCAACACCTTACCATGGAGAAATCGCTGAATTTTGTATTAAAAATAATAAACATGTGTTTATTGAAAAACCTATAACTGAAAAATTAGAACAAGCGGATTATATTATAAAACTAGCTAAAGAAAATTCAATTATTATTCAAGTCGGACATATTGAAAGATTAAATCCCGCTCTTATTGCTTTAAAAGGTTACCCAATAAAACCCAAGTTTATAGAAATTCAAAGATTAGCTCCATACACAATTCGAGGAACAGACGTTCCCGTAGTTTTGGATAAAATGATTCATGATATTGATATTATTTTATCCCTTGTAAACTCCAATGTACAATCAATCCAAGCAACTGGATTATCAATTCTTACACGTTCTGTAGATATCGCACATGCTCGGCTACGATTCAAAAATGGTACGGTGGCGAGTATTATGTCCAGTCGAATCTCCCAATTTGATGTTAGAAAAGTAAAAATTTTCCAAAAAAATCTATATGCTACATTAGATTTATTAAAAGGTCTAACAGAAATATATAAAATAGAAAGAAATACAGAACATCATTCTAGAGCACAAAAGGTCAAACCATTTAATTACCAAGGAAACAAACAATTTATTACATATGAAAAACCAACAATAAAAAAGCATGATCCTCTTAAAACAGAATTATTTAACTTTGTTCAATCTGTCCAAGGCCTGGAAACTCCTATCGTTTCAGGGAATGCCGGAAGAGAAGCCTTAGCTGTAGCTTTAGAAATTCAAAAAATGATTATTAAAGATATTAACTGATGAATCTCGGTTTATTTTTATTTTCAAATCGTAGTTATACTCCTATTCCATTTGTAATTGCCTTACTTTATCAATCAGAACAAACAAAATTATTTTTATTATATGGTCTGATGTTAATTATCATTGGTGAAATCATCCGGGTATATGCAGTTAAATACGCTGGTGCCCCGACCAGAACAAGAAAAGTTGGTGCGCCTTCATTATGTACTTCGGGTCCTTATGCGAGGACACGTAATCCATTATATTTAGCTAATATGATTATTTATTTGGGAATAGTGTTTTTTAGTGGTGGGCCTTATATGTGGCAATTATTTATAATTGTTATGTTATTTTTCAGTTTCCAATATTCATTGATTGTTTCTCTTGAAGAAGAAAAACTTTTGGAACTTTTTGGTGCAAAATACAATGAATATCGACAAAATGTACCAATACTTTTCCCGCGGTTAACACCATGGAGTGGAAATGATAATAAAATTCCTTTATCAATTAAACAAACATTAATTACAGAAAAACGAACACTTCAAAATTTATTTTTAATTACTCTTATTATTTTTGGTAAATCAATATTAATTCATTAATTATAATCATCATCTCATTTTAATATGAAAAAAAAGGCTCTAAAGTTTTTTTTTATCGCCGGGGAGCCATCTGGTGATCTGCACGGAGAAAAACTAATAAATGCACTAAAAAAATTAATTCCACATTCTTTATTTTTTGGTTATGGAGGAGATAGAATGAAAAAAGCTGGAATGAATATTATTGAACATTCTGACAATTTAGCGTTTATGGGATTTTTCGAGATAATAAAACATTTACCTAAAATTTACCAATTGTTAAAAAAGACAGTAGATATTATATCATCTATAAAACCAGATCGAATTATTTTAATAGATTATCCTGGATTTAACCTAAGAATTGCTAAAAGAATAGTTCACTTGAATATTCCAATTACCTATTTTATTCTACCACAAGCATGGGCTTGGAAAGAAAACAGAGTTAAAACTATGAAAAAAACATTAGATCAAGCTTTATCAATTTTCCCTTTTGAAAAAAATTGGTTTCAATCAAAAGGATTAACAGTTGAGTACATTGGTCATCCTTTTGTAGAAAATAATAAAATTTTTGAATCTTCAAAATCTTTTTATGGAAGGCATAATTTGAATTTTTCTTTTCCTATTTTAGTTTTACTTCCAGGTAGTAGACAACAAGAAATAGATAAACATTGGCCAGTATTTTTAAAAACCGTTAAAATTATTAAAACAAAATTTCCTAAGCTTCAAATCATTGTTGGTAAAGCACCTAATGTACACTTAAATGAAATCCCAATTGATTTCGTAATTGAAAAAGAATCACGCAAAGCTATACTCTTTAGTACAGCAGCTATTGTTGCATCTGGAACAGCAACATTAGAATGTGCAGTTGAAAAAACTCCAATGGTTGTATGTTACAAATTATCTGGGTTTTCATGGTATATTGCTAAATTATTAGTAAATGTAAAATTCTCTTCTATGGTCAATTTAATAGGGGATACAAAAATTGTTCCAGAACTTTTACAAGGCTCAATGACACCAGAAAATATTGCTAAAGAGATTATTCCATTATTAGATAAAAAATCAAATAGGAGAAATAAAATGACAGAACAACTAAAACAAATTATAGATCTACTTGGTGTGCCAGGTGTATATGATAGGGCAGCAGTTGAAATTTTTAAAAAAACAAAGATCAATGTTAATTAATAATTTTTTTTATAAAATAAAAGTTTTTTTTGGAAGTATAATATTAAAGTTGTTTTATATAACTAATAATCGAGATGTACGATATAGGGTTCATTACCAGAATATTCTTAAAAAGAATCAATCTGTTATTTTTTCAGTTTGGCATGGACAATTGCTTTCAATTGTCTATGATCTTCGAAATCATCCAGTGCATGCAGTAGCTGGAACGCATAAAGATGCAGAATTTATTTCCCAAATAGCAACAAATTGGGGATGGACAATGATAAGAGGATCAAGCAAAGAAAAAGGTAACGTTGCTTATAAAAAAATGCTAAAAATTTTAAAACAAAAACGTGCATTATTATTTATTACTCCAGATGGACCGACAGGTCCAGCAAGGATTCCAAAGGCTGGCATCATAAGAGCTGCAAAAGCTACAAATTCAGCTATTATTCCTATTAGTGCTCATTCTACAAGTAGATGGGGATTTACCAATTGGGATACCTTTTATTTAGAAAAACCCTTTGGAAAGATATATATAGAATATGGGAAACCATTATTTTTCGATAGAATAGCAGATCAAGATAAATGTATCGAAGATTTAATAAAAGCAATGAATAAAGTTGAAAAAAATAATTTGTATTATGCAAAAAAAAATAAGCTTTAAAACATTTAAAGCAAGCCTTCTCTTTCCACTTGCCCTGCTCTATTCAGTGTTAATCTTTTGGCGTAATTTTTTTTATAAACACAACTTTTTTGTTACTAGAAAACTTCCACGTCCTGTGATTAGCATTGGAAATCTTACTGTAGGAGGAACAGGGAAAACTCCAATAGTTATGTATATATGTGAATTCCTCAAAAAAAGAGGATATAAAACATCAATAATTAGCAGAGGATATCAACGCAACACAAAAGGAACTTTTTTAGTGTCTAATGGAGATCATCCTCTTTCTACTTGGGAAGAAACTGGCGATGAACCATATATGATGGCAAAAAAGCTTTGTAAAATTCCAATAGTAGTTGATGAAGACCGATATAGAGGTGGAATGTTTTTAATTAACAACTTTAATCCTGATATAATCGTTATAGATGATGGTTTTCAACATCGATCACTTTATCGAGATGTAGATATTGTGCTTATAAACGGCAATGATGAAATTCATGAGCATAAAGTACTGCCTTATGGATTGTTACGAGAACCCTGGCATTCTATAAAGCGTGCAGATGCAATCTTCATAACAAAAAACAAACCACAGCCATTTTTGAATCGAAAAATTAAAAAAACATCCCTTCCTATATTTTATACAAAAATAAAATCATCAATTAAACCTAAAATTAACATAAAAAATAAAAAAGTTTTTTTATTCTGTGGCATAGCCGATCCTGAAACATTCAAGCAAATAGTTGTTAATTATGATTGTAATATTTGTGGCACCAAAATTTTTCCAGATCATTTTAATTATCCTAGAAAAGAAATTATTCATATCGAAAAAAAAGCTAAAGAGCTTGGGGTGGATTATATATTAACAACTGAAAAAGACTGGACAAAAATTGAAAATTTCGATCTAACTTTTTCTTTTATTGTTTTAGAACTTAGATTAGAAGTAATAGAAAAAGATCGTTTAAAAAAACTATTGAATCCTATTTTAATATGATGTTATATCTGGGACATGCCCCAGGCAAAAACTACACCAACAAATGTAAGCATTAATGGCCAACCTGTATTAATAAGCTGGCTTGCACTAGGATCATGAAAAACGTGTACTTGAAATTCATGTGAAGACGTTGCACCGTGTTCATCAATTGCCATTACAATAAAATCATTCATCCCTAATTGATTTTTTCGCGGTGTCCATTCTACAATAGCTTTCTTTTTGTCAAATCTGGCATATTTAGGAAGCCTCACTGCTCTATAGGCAACCTTATCACCATTTAAATCTTCTGTTGTAACTTTATACCGCCATGAATGCCCAGTTAAACCTACAGGCTTTGGATTAGACAATACTGTTGGAGCATTATTGATAAATATTTTCCCTGATTGAACATCGGTTCCATGGCCATCGCTGACAGCAACTTCAAAAGTGTTATTATTTATCTGGGATGCCTTAGGGACCCATAATATTTTTCCATATCGATCCATCTGCATACCATGAGGTCCTTTAATAAGAGTATACTCAAGTTTGGCATTCTCATTTTTATCATCTACTCTAACTTGGTATTTAAATAATTCGCCTGCCAATCCCATATGTGGAGGATTCGATACAATAGTAGGTAAATGGTTAGAGTATATTTCAAAGGTTTGTTCATCTTTAGTATAACCATCGGATGCAACTACAGTAATACGGTGAGCATCAGTTTGCTCAACAGTGGGAGTCCATCGTAATGTTCCTGATGAACTTTCAACTTCCATTCCTTCTGGAAAATCTAAAAGTCTAAATTTAATTGGGCTTATTTTTTCAACTATAAGGCGCGGAGGTTTATTTTTCTTGCCATGGAAGAACTCCCAAAGAAAATCTTTTATTTTAATTGTCCTTCCATCAAGCGTTTCTAATAAAACCCACAACCTGTCATCTTCAAAAAACACTGAATGAGTGTATCGTTTTAGATTCAAACGAGAAACAAGAGAATCAGCGGGATATTGGGGGTCTACATAGTATATAGCATCCGCATTATGCCACTCGCCTAAAAATCGATCTATATTTGATAAGGCAACATCATCGGTAATATTGATTGAATATATCCTTATTTGTGAAATATCATCTACCTTAACAACACGTTTAAAAGGTAGTAACGCCCCCCTATTGTTATCATTAATCATAATAGGATATGTATATGGATCACCAACTATTGCTGTCATCGGTGGTACTGAAACAATTTTTATTGGGGCATTTACAAAAAATTCAGCTTCAATTACCCTTGATTCATGACCATCTGAAACTTCAATTTGTAAAGAATGAAAGTCTAATTCATTCATTGTGGGTTCCCACCTCAAATGTCCTGTGTAAGGATCCATGCGCATTCCCTTCGGAAGTTTATGCGCAGTGTAAACCAACCTATCATTTTTATTAGGATCTTCTACAGTTATTTCAAAATCCCAAATTCCTCCAACTAAAATAGTATTCATAGGCATAGGGGCAGATTTTATAATAGGTGGATGGTTAACAAATAAACTAACAAATTGTGTATCTGTTGCAACGCCATGACTAGCAATTACAGTATAATCAACGGTATCTACTTGAATTGGATTTGGAGTCCATGAAATAGTCCCATCAGGGAGTAAAATCATACCATCAGGACCATCAAATAATTTATAGCTAATTTTTTGATCTGCTTTTTGCTTCCAGACTTTTATTGGATATGAGTAGGATGTGCCAACACTAGCACTTAAAGGAGGTGAAGAAAGTATTTTTACCCCAGCTCTTGAAAAGAGTTGAAATTCTTGAGCAGTTCGTTCAAAACCATCTGTCGCCACTATACGAACATCGTATACTTCAACATGCCCACTATCTGTCTCCCATTTTAATACATTATTCTCAATCACCATGCCCTCTGGAGAAACTTCTAGTTCTAATTTCATTACCGAATCCTTATTGCGGTCTTGTATAATTGGTTCATAAGTAAAGATTGCACCAGCAATAAATTCAGTTATAGTAGGTTGAGTTAAAAATCTAGGCGGATCATTAACATATATCCAGAGACTCTCTTCTCGACTTTCTAAAACTGGAGTAGCTTTGAAAACTTGTTTTTCCTCATTTGAAGCAGTTTTTGATTCAATTATTTCATCAACTTTCATTCGAACCATATAGGAAATAGGAAAAGCATCTAATTGTTTATCTGTCGGCACCCAATTAATAGACTTACTATCATAAAGAAAGTACATTCCTTTTGGAGGAAAACTTTCCCAACGAAAACTATAAAATTCATCTGAACTATCTTTTGGAATATCATAAAGGAATGGTTGACCAGGTCTCAAAACATAACGAGGAAGTATATGTTTAGGCAATCTTTGCCCTACAGATTCTTTCGGTTTAGGTGCTTTTGGTGCTTCCAAGGTGCGAACAACTTTTTTGGGAATAGATACTCGTGGTTGTTCTTTTAGTGCTCTGCCTTCTCGTTGCTCTAATAACAGAGTGTTTGGTATATAACTGCCCGGAGATTCACCAAGATCAGTAATGATTTTTTGTTCTTGCTGAGGCTCTAAAGGATCATTATCATTGGGATAAATTTCTATATAGACCTCAGGTTCATCAGGTTGAATATCTTGTACATTGGATAAAAGATTTGGTAATTGTTTTTGGATAAAATCTGAACTAATTAAATAACCCTGGTCCAGTTTATCTGACTTTTTACCTAGTTCAATAACATAAGTCGAATTTAAATTCCCATCCCAGCCTGAGACCAGAATAGAACCGCTATAAATCCCAGATTCAATTAATGGTAGAATAGAAAAAATTTGCATCTCAGATGGTATGCTGCGCATTGCATTTTCAACGCCATCTAATCCTCCATCTACCCCAGAGACTAATGTTAAATTATTAATATCAGATGATAAAGTTAAAATATCTTCATATGTATCCTGATTAAAATCATTTAACACAATTTGCGTTAAAGGACCGGCTGCTATAGGAACTTCATCAATAACTAATGTTGCTGGTGTAAGAGTGAGAGCTAATATATCACCTGAATGAAAAGCGGTCAGAACATCTAAAAAGCCATCTGAATCCCAATCAGTGAGTTGAATTGAATAAGGTAAAATTCTATTTAAACCCTCAATTTCTTTTTTAACCAAATGACCAGAATCAAAAACACCGCCAATATTATAAAATGGTTGAGCCTTAATTACATTCCCATCAGGGCTTAGAGCAACAACATCATCATATCCATCCCCATCATAATCAACAACACCAACATATAATAATCCCGAACCAACAAGTAATTGGTCGGGTCTCACTTTTTTAATTAATGATAAACCATTAGGAGAGGCATTAACTATTGCAAAACCGCGAAAAGGACTGCCAAGCGCTAAAACAATTTCTTGGTCGCCATCTGCATCTTGATCTATCAATTGAAAATTGTTACATCTGATAGATTTATTTTCTTTACCTACATCTAAACTCGCTGAAGGAACCTCGGAAAAATGTGTTCCATCCCAATCATATGTTGCAATGAAAACATGTGGTGTTCTATTATCGCCAAACCTAACCAGATTCATAACAAGAATTAATTCTGGGGAACCATTGCCATCCAAATCTCCTATCTTTGCATCGACAAATTCACCATCCAATGCTAAAGGAGGCAAGAATTCCCAAATAAGATTCTGATATCCATCTGCATCAATTTCATAATAACGAACAGCAGTTGGAAATACATCCTTACTCGGATCTAATTCTAAACCAATAAATTCTAACTTTTTATCACCATCGAGATCATAGGTGCCATTCATGTGAATAATTTTCTGCCCCTTAATTAAAGATAGAAAAGAAAAAATAATAAGAATGATTTGCAACTTTATCATTAAAAGGTTTTAGGAATTTTTATTATAGGTTTTTCTTGTGATTTATCAGGAGCAGGGGAGAGGTTTATTTGATTGGGTTGAGATATTTCTTTTATTTGTTCCAGTTGCAATGAGTCAGTAGCAACTGGTACTTTTTTTTCTTTTTTATCAACTTCCAAAACAGATGGCATTCTTTCATTTTTTTGTGTTGTTGGAATCACTGTTGATGTTTCTTCCTTTTTTTCCTTGATATTAGAACTAGATTCTGGAACGTTACTTGTCTTAGGTTCAACTGGAATTTCCAATTCCGGTTGTGCAGTGTCTACATCAGGTAACCGTGGCTCTCTTGTGATTTTTGGTAATTTCCCTTTAGGCCCAAATAATGGTTGTTCTAAAGAGGAGCCCTGTAAGAGTTGTGTTTTTAAATCTTCAGAAAAGTTTTCTTGAATTAATTGTGAAAACATTACAGCTGGTTTTACAGATCCCACTAAATCATATTCAGTAGTTATTTTTTTTGATCCATTCGCTCGTACTATAACCTCTCCCCTTACTGATTGAATTATGCCTTCATCCAAAAACACAGCTAAAGATTGAGGAGGATTTGAAGGTGTAGTTGATGACAGATAAATTCCTTGATAAAGAGAATCTTCAACACCATTAAAGCTGAAGCGAATTAATTTATCTGAAAAATCCATATTTAAAGAGTTTGGAAATCCTTCAAAAAAATAATTTGGAAATTCAAAAAGTTTTGGGTCAAAAGATTCTGGTTGATATGATTGTGATAATGAATCATCAGTGGGGCTAATTGACATTAAAACTAAATTTGTTTGCATATCATGAACCATTGTTAAAGTGGTAATGCTATCTAGCCTAGCATCTCTGAGTGAATATGCAAAATCGAAAGTCTCACCATATGTAAGATTTACAAGGTTTGCAGATACACCATGTTGAAAATGCGTAGCTTTTCCTGTCTTCGGGACTTGATTTACTGCTACACCAAAAGGAGCTTCACCATCAAACACATATCTATCACGTGTGTTTGATGCTGGTGTCATTATTAGAACATAGTAAAGATCAATGAGATCACTTTTATTTACATATAGTGATGTGTCCTTATTTCTTTCTTTTGAAAGAATTGCTTTCTTTGCGTTATCGGAAAAAGTCGTGATCCCAGTATCTAAAGATGGGATCGGCAATTGGGATA
>CAZPHE010000001.1:23442-145403 GCA_964586315.1 uncultured bacterium
GATAATATTGAATCTTGAACTTCTGGAATAAATTCACCTAATTCCAATTGTGTAAAACCTGCTTCATCTGCCCAAGTATTACTTGCCATATCTATATTGATTTGGGGAACTATCATCTTTTTTTTCTCGATTGGATTGTATTTTTTTTCTTGTTTTTCTTGTTTTACATTAGTTAAAAAGTCTCCAAGAGTTGGACTTAGCATACTATATTTATTTTGAGAGTTGGATACAACATCTGATTTATAATATAATTTTTGTGGACCTTTTGGTATAGTAGTAAAATCTTCCTCTTTTGCCATAGTCTTTGAATTTAAAGTCGCAACTTCTTCATCTAAAGGAGAGCTAGGAGGAAGAAGGCCTTCTTTTGCAATTCTTGAGGGAGAGTAGTCTGTTACAATTGGTCGCCTTTCCAAAGTATTTACATTCTTTCTATTTTTTAAAATAGTATTTATTGATCCATTATTTTCAATTGTAGGAAATGCTTTTTTATTGGAAAGGCTTGTGGTGGAAATAAAAACATTTTCACCTGTTATTGATAATAAGTACACATTATCCGAAATACATGGAATCAGCAAACCATTCAGATTATTATTTTTTGATTGATATGGTTGGATAGCGGGACTAAAAATATAACGTGCATCTTCCAATTCTATTGTTTTAGAATGTATTAGTTTAAAATCTTGATCAATATCAAAAATTGCTGTCTTCATTTTATCTTCCTCAGCTGATATGATCGCGATCAAATCTTTATCATCACTCGTAAACCCTCCTATTTGCAAAACACCATATCCATTGCTAATAATAGATCCAGAAATTATTTTTGAATTATTTAGCTTAAGAGAATTGTTAATTATTTCTATATCAAAAACAACTCCTTGTCTAATCGGGGAAGCAAAACATACACCTAGTTTAGATGGGTTTTCAGGAATGATTGTAAGATTGGTAGGACGCAATGTTTTTAAATCAAATGGAGTATCAGAAAAAGTAAGCGGTTCTTCAGAAAAACCTCCTGAATCACCAGGAAAAACATATAGCCAAGGATGGGCCTTATGAACTGTAACTAAATTCGGAATCAAAACAAGGTCATTTAAGCCATCACCATTTAAATCTAAAACTTCACCATCTGCAATGCTCAAATCATCCGATATTGAATATGTCCAAATAGTATCATTTGGAATCGAGACGTTGACCTCAATCCACATGGCTGAAAAATCTTGACTATTCAACACTAGGGTTTCATTTTGGCCATTGTTGTCCAAATCATAGGTTCCATTTATATGGAACACACCCCTGCCCATTAAAAAAGACAAGAGGAGGACTCCAAGAAACAATGCTCTATAAAAGCTCATTTCTGCTCCTTTAAAAGTATCAACCATCAAGATCTAAACCTCAAATGGATATATTTATTAGGGAGGCAAATAACGTTTTTATCTCCCTTACCTCGTTTACAGTTTGAAAAATATAGGTTAATGGAACTATTTTTACAAGGAAACTCCCTAAATTTCTTTTTATTAAAAATAATGACATTTTAAATCATATTTTCTTTATTAATTGATGAATGAATCTTAATTTGATACATTCTATGACTTGGAGATCTCCATTAATATGAAATATATTACTTTTTTTTCAATATTGAATTTATCAATTCTATTCGGACAATTCGGTTATCCTGCAGAAGATTTTCTTGGTGGCGGAATTGGATACAGCCCAATGTATATTAATCTTGATTCTATACCCGGGTCATCGCACCTTAATAGTTTAGGACTTAATTCTAGTGAATTTAGAAATCCTCTTGTTGTCCATGGTGGAGAAGGATTTGCGCATGTAACTGGGCGATGGCGAATTGGCGGATATGCAGGAATGGGCGGTACCTCTATTGCCACTATACCAGAGATTAATATTTTTATTGATAGCAATGGGAATGATACTTTGGATTTAAATGAAACATCAAAAATGTATACTGATTTTTTTTCACCTTCAATTAGAGCAAAATTCACATTTATGTTGGGAGCCGCATCTGTTGAATATGTTATGCCTCTTCTACAAGATTTAGAACTTTCTTCTGGTGCATTACTAGGGCTCGGTCGCGTAGGTATGGCAATTGATCAACAGAATGCAAACACTAAATGGGAACAAATTTTTTCAAATGTCTACGGTACCTTGAGTAATGATACATTGTACTATGGAGTAACCGCTGATGAATTTGACAGTCCCGATATTAGACCGGGACCGGTTCCAGGTTTATTACGAGATATAAGCGCAATGTTTTTCAATTTTCAACCTTATGTTGCAGTTAAATGGCAATTTCTAGAGAGGTTAGGCCTGAGAATAAGTGTGGGCTTCAATAAAGGAACTGTAAACGCAGGATCATGGAAGTTAAATGGTAAAACACAAATTAGTGATTCTCCAAGTTCCGCACTATCAGGTGTTACTTTTCGTACAATGTTATATATTGGTCTTTAATTACATAGAAAACAATGTTAAATAAACTCCGCCAGATATGGCATCTAGCACTTGCGGCTGGCTTCGGTTTTCTTCTTGCAACTGTTTTACTTGCCCCAAAAACATATGCAAGTAATCAAAATATGTATCGAGTTTTAAAAGAAAGGATGAATGTTCTTGATCAAATAATTCGATATATAAATTATTTTTATTTTGATACTGTCGATTTTGAAAAAATTATGGATGGGGCATTTACAGGACTAATGGAAACTTTAGACCCACACTCCAATTATATACCTGCAAAAGAACAAGAAAATATTAGTGAATTATTTAAAGGAAAGTTTCAAGGGATCGGTATTGAGTTTGATATTCTAGATGGATATATCACAGTTATTTCTCCTGTCCCAGATAGCCCATCTGATATTGTAGGTTTAATGTCAGGAGACAAAATTATTGCTATAGATGGAGAAGATGCTTATAAAATCACAAAGTCAGAAGTTTTTGAAAGGCTACGAGGACGTAAGGGAACTAAAGTTATAGTTACTATTAGCCGTATCAATATTTCAAAACCATTCGATGTAACAATTATTCGGGATAATATTCCAATATATAGCGTTGGTGCTGCTACCATGTTAGATACAACTACTGGTTACATTTTTCTAAGAAGGTTTTCTGCAACAACTGAAATTGAAGTTGTCTCTGCGATAGATACCTTAATTAGTCAAGGAATGAAAAAATTATTATTTGACTTAAGAGGAAATAGTGGTGGGTTTTTAGAACAAGCTGCTGCTATTACTGATCAATTTATTACCACAAAGGACACTCTTGTATACACTATTGGAAAGATAAAAGAATCCAACCAAGTGTTTTGGGGTAATCCACATAAGGGTAATAATAATTTTTCTCTAATAATATTAATTAATCGAGGATCAGCTAGCGCTGCTGAAATTGTTTCAGGCGCAGTACAAGACTTAGACAGAGGATTAGTCGTAGGAGAAACAAGTTTTGGTAAAGGACTTGTTCAGAGACAATTACCATTAGAAACTGGAGCTGCTGTTAGAGTAACAATTGCACGCTACTATACACCATCAGGTCGATTAATTCAACGACCCTATGAAGATGGTAATGATTTAGCCTATTATCGTGAACTGTATGAAACAGATCGAGAAGCGAAAATTGACAGTTTAAAAAACTTAAGACCAAAATATAAAACGAAATCTGGTAGAACAGTGTTTGGGGGCGGGGGAATTACTCCTGATATTCACATACCATTTAATAATAATTTTAATTTAGAAACTGCAAAAGTTATTACAAATCCAAAACGTCCCATTTTCAATTTTGCTTTAAATTACTCTTCAACATTTCAAAATAAATTCGATTCATTTAATGATTTTAAACGTAATTGGGAGGTTTCCTCTGATATTTTCGAAAATATTCTTACATTTCTTGATACAGATTCTGTTAATGTGGTAAAGGATTCTTTGCGTAGTGATAAGAGCTATATTCAAAACAGAATTAAAAGTGAATTAGCTGGTGCAATTTGGGGGAAAAATGAAAGCACTAATATACGATTATCGTATGATAACCAAGTTAAAGAAGCTTTAAAACACTTTAATGAAGCAGATGCATTCATCGAATCAATAAATTAAATTCCCATTCTTTGAATTAAATATTTTAATAATTTTATTCTTATAAATTAGAAACGGAGTTAAATAATGGTACATTATTTTTTGGAAGGGGGCGCTTTTATGTGGCCTATTTTGATGACCCTTATCTTTGGATTAACATTTGTCATCGAAAGAGCGTATTCATTGATGATGTCAGCCGTGGATTCAAAAACATTTTTTGATACAGTTACAGAGTCTATTGATCAAAATGGTGCGGATGCGGCTGTGCAAATCTGTAGTGAAACAGAGGGTCCAGTAGCTGCAATTTTTCACGCTGGCTTAACCAAATTAGATAGAGATCTAAGTGAAGTTGAAAAAGCGATAGAAAATGCCGGTGCAATTGAAATGGCCTTTTTAGAAAAAAACATGATTTGGTTAAATGCAGTTATAACTATTGCTCCTATGCTTGGTTTTACAGGAACAGTTGTTGGAATGATTGCCGCATTTGACGCAATTAAAGCTGCCAATGATATATCTCCCGCTGTTGTTGCTGGTGGAATTTCACAAGCTCTTTTAACTACAGCATTTGGTTTGGTCGTAGCCATGATTATACAAACTTTTCAAAATGTGTTTGTAGCCAGAATTGACAAACTTGTACTTGATATGGAAGAACAATCAGTAAAAATTTTGGATCATCTCCATGATTTTAAATCAAAAAAATAATGATTAATCTAATCTAAAATGGCTAAAAAACGTCGATTCAAAGGTGGTGAAATCCCAACTTCTTCCATGGCAGATATCGCTTTCCTTTTATTAATCTTTTTTCTTGTTACCACAACAATTGATACAGATAAAGGCTTAGGCATTGTTTTGCCGCCTCCAGGTGATATGGAAATAGAGATTCGTAAAGAAAACATCCTTAACTGCTTGATTAATTCCCAAGGAAAAGTTTTACTTGATGAAGAACCTACTAATGTAGAACATATTCATCGCATTGTGGGAGATCGATTAAGGGCCAATGATAAATTGGTGGTTTCAGTAAAAGCTCACCAAAAAACATCTTATAAAGATTATGTGCGAGTGATTGATCAATTAAAAATGGCTGATGCAAAACGTATATCAATTGCAAATAGTAATTAATGAAATTTTCAAAAAAGACTCAAATATCAAGCGATATTCCTACAGCATCAATGCCGGATATTATTTTTATGCTATTAGTATTTTTCATGGTAACTACCGTATTAAAAGAATATTCAGGATTACCTGTTAACTTGCCAAAAGCCAAACGAATTGAAAAACTTAAATCAAAGAGGCACACCGTGCAAGTGTGGGTATCTAAAGATGGATTGATATCTATTGATGATCGCTTAATGGGTGCGGATGATGTGTCAAATGTTATGTATGATAAAAGAGTTGCGAACCCACAAATTGTTGTATCTCTTAAAGGAGATGAAGAAGCTGAAATGGGGCTCGTATCTGAGATACATGAAAAACTACGTGAAGTCGAAGCTCTTAAATTAAATTATTCTTCTAAAACTTTAGTGGATTAATGGATTTTATTAACCCTTTAAAAGTTAAATACCCAATTGTAATTCGCATCACAGCATTACTAGGTATATTTCTAATTATATTAAATTTTTTGATTTTCCCTCGTTTCGTAAATACTGTTGATTTTGATGATGTTGATCAAATAATTATTGAAAACATAGATATTCCACAGACACAGCAAATTGATAATACACCACCTCCAGCAAGGCCTTCAATCCCTGTGCCCTCTGATGATGAAGATATAGCAGACGATTTAACGCTTGATGAATTAGATTTTGATGACTTTTCTAATTTAGATGCACCACCGCCGCCCCCTTCAGGACCAAAAGTTGTTTTTATTCCTTATGATGATCCACCTATTGCAATGACTCCAATACGTCCGAGATACCCTGAGATTGCACAAGAAGCAGGAATTGAAGGTGTTGTTGTAGTTCAAGCATTTATTGATCAAAAGGGACGCGTTAAAGAAACATTAATATTAAAAGGTGTTCCAAATACAGGATTGGATGAAGCCGCAATGGAGGCAATCCGAAGTACAAGATTTAAACCAGCAAAACAACGAGAGCGAGCTGTTGGGGTTTGGATTTCTATTCCAGTTAATTTTAAACTAAAATAGATAGGATTATTATATAAAAATATTAACCTTTAATATTGCTCAGATTGTATTCTACATTCATTTTTCTTATATACTCAACTGATATTTCCTTAGGACACTCCGCTTCACATGCACCTGTATTAGTACAATGCCCAAAACCTTCATTGTCCATTTGAAAAACCATTTTATTTACACGTTCTTTCCCTTCTGTTTGTCCTTGTGGCAACAAAGATAACTGAGAAATTTTTGCGGCAACAAATAAGCTAGCAGAGGCATTTTTACATGAAGCAACACATGCTCCACAACCAATACAGGCTGCAGCATCGAATGCTTCTTCAGCAATATTTTTGGATATAGGAATAGAGTTACCATCAGGCGCACTACCAGTGTTAACAGATATATATCCACCAGATTGAATCACCCTATCAAAGGATGACCGGTCTACCACTAAATCCTTAATAACTGGAAATGACTTAGCTCTCCATGGTTCAATAGTTATAGTATCACCATCATTAAAATGTCTCATATGTAATTGACAGGTAGTTGTTCCTTTTAATGGCCCATGCGGACGACCATTTATAACCATGGAACACATCCCACATATTCCCTCTCTACAATCATGATCAAAAGCCACAGGTTCTTTATCTTCGTTTATTAATTGTTCATTTAACACATCCATCATTTCTAAAAAAGACATATGACTATTAAGACTGGTTACATCATATATTTCAAAATGCCCACTATCTGAACTAGATTTTTGACGCCATATTTTAAGTGTAAGATTTAAATCGGACATACTACTTATAACTCCTTTGGATAGGAGATACTGTATCAAAGTTTAATTCTTCTTTGTGCAATATAGGTGGTTCATCTAAACCTTGGAACTCCCATGTAGAAGCAAAAGAAAAATTTTCATCATCTCTTAATGCTTCTCCTTCCTCTGTCTGATGTTCTTCTCTGAAATGTCCACCACAAGACTCATTTCGTTCCAAAGCGTCTCTCATCATTAATTCTCCAAGCTCAAAAAAATCAGCAACTCTCCTTGCTTTATCTAATTCAGGGTTATACATCTTATCATTACCTGGAACTTTAACATCATTCCAAAATTCTTTTCTCAGATTTTTTATGTTTTTAATTGCGATAATTAGGTTTTTCTCATTTCTTGACATACCGCAGTAATTCCAAACTATTTTACCAAGATCCCTATGGAAACTTTCTACAGAACGATTACCATTGTTTTGTATAAGTTTTTTATTTGTATCTCTAGCATTATTTTCCGCTTCCTCAAAAGACTTATGACTAATATCAATTGGATCAGTTCTTATGTCTTCCGATAAATATTTTCCTATTGTATAAGGTAAAACAAAATATCCATCTGCTAAACCCTGCATTAAAGCCGAAGCTCCTAATCTATTTGCACCATGGTCAGAAAAGTTACATTCTCCTATTGCATATAGCCCTGGTATGGTAGTCATGAGATCATAGTCTACCCATAATCCACCCATAGTGTAATGTACAGCAGGAAATATTCTCATAGGGGTTGAATAAGGATTATCTCCTGTAATTTTATCATACATAGCGAACAAGTTACCATATCTTGCTGAAACAATATCTTTACCTAATCTATTTATTGCATCTTCAAAATCTAGGTAAACAGCTAAGCCAGTTTTTCCTACACCATAGCCCTCATCGCATCTTTCTTTTGCGGCTCTAGAAGCAACATCTCTAGGAACTAAATTCCCAAATGCAGGATATTTTCTCTCTAGATAATAATCTCTTTCTTCTTCCGGGATTTGATTTGGGGGACGGTTATCACCCTTTTTCTTAGGAACCCAAATTCGTCCATCATTCCGCAATGATTCAGACATCAAAGTTAATTTGGATTGATATTCTCCTGAAACAGGTATACAAGTTGGATGAATTTGCGTAAAACAAGGATTAGAAAAGGCGGCTCCTTTTTTATAAGCTTTCCAAGCTGCCGTAACATTACTTCCCATTGCGTTTGTCGATAAATAATAAACATTGCCATACCCTCCTGTTGCAAGTATAACAGCATGACCAAAATGCCTAGTAAATTGGCCTGTCAAAAGATTTCTTACTATTACTCCTCGTGCTTTACCGTCAATTTTAACAATATCAATCATCTCATGGCGATTAAACATCTGAACATTGCCTTTGTGAATTTGCCTGCTCAAGGCACTATATGCCCCTAGTAAGAGCTGTTGACCTGTTTGTCCTCTAGCATAAAAAGTCCTAGATACTTGCACACCACCAAAAGACCTGTTATCTAATGTCCCCCCATATTCTCTAGCAAAAGGAACGCCTTGAGCAACGCATTGATCAATAATACTAGAACTTACTTCTGCAAGTCTGTAAACATTTGCTTCTCTTGATCTATAGTCTCCACCCTTTATAGTATCATAAAACAAGCGATAAACAGAATCCCCATCGTTTTGGTAATTTTTTGCTGCATTGATACCGCCTTGCGCAGCTATTGAGTGTGCTCTTCTAGGGCTATCCTGAAAACAAAAGGATTTTACCCGGTAACCCATTTCTGCTAAAGAAGCTGCAGCAGAAGCACCTGCCAAACCAGTTCCCACTACTATAATTTCCAACCTTCTCTTATTCGCTGGACTAACTAGTGGAACTTTTGATTTATAGTTTGTCCATTTAGTTTCAAGTGGTCCTTCTGGAATCTTACTGTCAAGTATCATAAGTTCTTAATAAATAAATAAATTGGAATTGAAGCGAAAACTGCAGGAATAATAACTGCAATAAAATTGGCAGAATATCTAAATATTTTTTTATAATTTGGTAATTTCAGACCAATTGTTTGTACAGCTGATTCCACACCATGTTGAAGATGGAATCCTAAAGCAACCATGCTGAAAACGTAAAAAGCTGTATACAATGGATTTTGAAAAGCGTTAACTGTTATCAAATATAAATCTTTTATTTTTGCACCATCATCTAAGTATTGATATGGAATATTACCAAAATGCATCTCATACCAGAAACTTTTCATGTGTATAATGATAAAAAACAAAATTATTATTCCAAGCAATGACATGTTTTTTGACGCCCATCCACTATTTGAATCACCGCTCGAAACATCATATGGTATTGGGCGGGCTTTCCTAGATTGGATTCCTAAGTATAAAGTTAATAGGGCATGTAATAGAATTGATAGATATGTAAGAATTGACATTGTTTTAATAAATGGATTAGTAGTCATGAATAACGCATATTCATTAAACTGAGTCTGTCCTTTTATGCCTGGAATAAATAGTTGCAAATTTCCAACTAGATGACCTAATAAAAAAGCGACTAAAAACAAACCAGACATTGCTGTCAAGACTTTTCTAAAAATTGTTGACCTAAAATAGCTTTTCATTCGGAATATTGTAAATAACTATAAAGTAAAATTAAGGGTATATTGCTATACGCACATAGAATTGATCCAATTTATTCACCCAATTTATTCGAAAAATAAAAACTACAAACAAATAATATAGTTAATATATATATTATGGGCAAAAATGGAGATGAGGGTAAAAAGGTGAACACTAAATAATAAACACCAATTAACATAATAAACAAAACTACTTGAATAGTGTTTCGAGCCAATTGTGTACCTAATCGTGTTACATAAGTATAAGCAATGATCAATAGTCCGACAGAAATTAACCACAATCCAAAAAATTTGTATATAACTCTTAGATAAGATGGCAAGTGTGTATTAATCTTTGCTGAAAATAAATTCTTAAATGCTGTTTTTAATAATTTCTCATTCGGAAGCTGGTCTAATAACCAAGGCTCTGGATGTAAATACCAAAATAAACCCATAACCAGAGCTATCAACCCTATTAATACAATTGGAATCCAAATTAAATTATGAATTAAGCGTTTATCCATATTCTTGAACTTGAAGACTAAAAGGACCTTTTTGTATTACAATATCAATAAACCGATCTAATAATTTTTCTTCATTTAAATTACGTCTTCTTAATCCATTTAATGCTAAATCGCTAAAGTGCTGAATCCAGTAACCATATGATTTGTTATCCGGACCTGTCTGCGAAATATTCAATGTTAGAGCAGAATGATTTAATAATTGTCTGTCATTATTATTCCATTTGCTAACAACTTGTAAAATTTTATCTCTGATTGATTTTTCAATTAATAGGCCCGTCCAAAATGCAGCAGGTGCTATTTCATATCCCTCCGGTGTGCGATCTGCACCTCTAATTTCTACTAGGTTTTTAATACGTACATTAGTAAAAATTTGATGTAATGCAGCATCAATGTCTTGTTTTGTTATACTCCCCGCTTGATGAAGATCTTGCAATCTTTTCCCAATAGTCTGTTTACAATCTGATATTGACCTCGATCGATTCAATTGGAATATAGAAGGTACTGTAAGAATATAATTAATATATTGATTAATTAGATCTTTTGATGAAAATATCCCATGATCAAATAAGTTTTTACACCGCATGTTATCCGTATTTTCCCAAATTATATTTCTTATATTTTTATTTCCTGTTAATTCTTTATTTTTAAAAGGACTGTTTGCAAATAAATACGAAGCAATGGGATTGAGGCAATCTGCAACAAAAACCATTTCTTCCATTTCTTCAGCATTTATTACATCAAAATTAACTTGAATACTCGATGTACAACGCATCATCCATTTACCCATGGTTCCATTCTCCTCCATGCTTTTATTCATCAATTGATATTTTAGCAAATCAATAAGATCAACTTCATCAGGACCATACAAGGGGTCGACCCCATATGTAATCATTTTGAGATTGTTTTTACTAGTAATATCTTTAAGTATATTATGATGTCCGTGAATTGCATCTTGCAAATTATTTAAATCTTTATAAGGTTTGCTTGACCATTCTAATTGTCCGCCGGGTTCTAATGTGTATTTTCCATTATCGCCTATTAGGTTATTCATTATGTTTTGCAAGTCTATGGCTGCAAAATGCTTACCGGGATTTACAGGCATGCGCTTATTTTCTTTGGTATAAAGAATACATTCTATTTCAATCCCAATAGTTCGACTTTCATGCTTTACAAGCTTTGATAAGATTCTTTCCCGAATTTGTTTATGGATATTCATTTCAAAAGAGATCCTAATAAAAAATTTTATTATATAATAATTTTTACATTGCCCAGGCAATTAATCCAATTAACAGTGAAAACATTGGAAAACTTAGGTTCATTCCCCCGCTAATTTCTCTCCATTTTTTGGGGGTGTCTCCCATATGATTAAATTTAAGCGATACAGTTTCTAATTTACCAGCTTCCGCATAAACAGTAGTAGATCCATATAGTTCATTATTGTTGATAATAGAATCATAACCAACAAACTGTAATCCTTTTTTCGATGCTAAGTGAGTATATACAGGTGAAAAACCACTGACCTGGTGCCACCCAGGTTCTACCTGTATGGGTCGTTTCAATGGTGTCTCTCCCACATATTTCCCATCTATATATATAGGGATACCATCTATATTTGATTCTACTCTTATTCCCCCTTCATGATAATAACGAAAACCAGGGTCTGAATATCGTGGAGGAAAAGATTTTGGTCGGGCATTTGACAGTTCTTTTTTCCAAGTATAGTCCAAATTGTCTCGAGAAGAATAATCAAGACTTTCTTTTTCACGTTGCAAAAATAAAGGAATTTTATATTCCTCATTAAAATCCCATTTCAATGATTTCTTTATTGAGTCACTTTGTAAAGGGAAAAAACTAAGCCAAGTATTATTTTCTTTTTTATTTGGTTCAAACTTTTTTTCAATCTCACGTTTTGATCTGTCAAATCGATTTTTACTTTTATATTGAGTTTTAAATCTATTTTCTAAAACAGAAGGGGATGTGAATTCAGGGTTTTGTGGTAAAGAGTGGTCCCAAGAGGAATCTGAAGATGGGTTAAAACCTAAATTGTTATTTTCAGAGGGTATATATTGTTGCTGTAGATGACGAGGATCATACTCATCCGAAATTACACTTTCATCAGTGAACCATGCCTTTACTATATTAGTATCAGGTAACTGGGTTAATGATGTCGTTCGATAAGAGGGTCGTAAAGTATCACCAAGAATATTTTGAGCATTTGATGGAATATGTTGTTTCTGTAGATAAGGAGGATCGTACTCATCCGAAATTACACTTTCATCAGTGAACCATGCCTTTACTATATTAGTATCAGGTAACTGGGTTAATGATGTCGTTCGATAAGAGGGTCGTAAAGTATCACCAAGAATATTTTGAGCATCTGATGGAACATATTGTTTTTGCAATTGTTTATAAATATCTGTTTCAAGTGGGGGTAAGTCTGTTAATTGCAATTCCTGAACTTTAGTTGAATCAGATAATTGCGTTTGTGATATATTATTAAATTCTTTGTCGGTTAATTTGACATCTATATTTTGTAATTTTGTTGGAACATGCGTTTTTTGAAGTTTTGTAATATCCGCTGGTAGGTTAGATATCATAGAGTCTTTTACCAATTTATTAAAATTTTCATTACTCAATATTTCTATGTTGTTTTTTTTGATTCCATCTTGCTTATTATTTTGATCAAGACGGGTATTAGAAAAAATTCCAAAAAGTTTTTTCCAGACCTTTTCTTTTTTCTTTTTATTATTGATTGTGTTTTGTGTAATGAACTCTGTGCTATTGATTAATGATTTTTCATCAACAAATTCTATTGAGTCATTTTTTATAATTTGTTTTGGATATAAAGCTTGTTCTCTTGGCAAATTGTTGGCAATCAACGAATCTTCAATTAATTCTGTTAGTATTTCTCCAGAGTTTTTATCAATATATAATTCTTCAAAGTTTTTTTCTGTTATTGTGCTACTGTAAACTTTAGGTGTATTGTAATTTCCTTCTTTTTTATTTTTTTTAGTATTTCTTTCATTGATCATAAGAATCGATTTGGACTTTGCTTCTTTTTCACCAGGATGGTTTGTTGTATACAATTTCCCATGGTATTCAAAAATTGCATTCGGACCTAGTTCTTTACGTGCTTGATCAAATGCATTTCTAAAGTTTGTATTAAACTTTGGGAAACCTGAGGACTTTGCAACGTTGAAAACAGACTTCCCTTCTTTTTCTATGTGTTGTTTAAGGCTGACTACTTCAGATTGTTTCATTTCAGTATGTATGAACACAATAGTACTAGGAGACGTTTTAGAGTTTATTATATCATACCCCAAGACAGGTTTGTTAATTAATATTGCAAGTTGAGTTGATTCATCAAAGTCATCTATGACTATTTTTCTTACAGCTCCATTAAAATTCTGTTGAGGTATTTTATTTTTTGGAGCACGAACACCTAACAAAGTTAAATAAACCCAACCACGATCAGATTTCCACCCTATGATATCATCATCATCAATTGGTTCTACATAATCTAAATTAATCATTATACCATTTTGCTTAATGCTATAACTGACATCTTCAAGGGTTGTACCCATTAGTAATGAGGCGCAATACACCAATAAATATATTTTGAATCTGTGATTCAAGTAGAACTCCGCAAATGTAAGCCAAAATTGACTTCATGAATTTTAATCATCAGAGTAGAATTAAAGCAAGAGATAACTAAAAAGGTTTAAGCTCTATTATATAGTAGGTTATTAAGTTTTTATGGTGAGTTTGAAAGGGGCGTTTATCATATTTCTCATTACATTACATTAAAACCGTGTTGTTTTTAACGCTATTAATTAATTATTCAATTGATCACTTGATATCAATTGTTTAGTAAATAAAATTTGATCATGCGGAACAGCTTAGTATGTTTTATTTCGATTGGATGTTTAATGTTTTCAAACGTAACTGGCTCAAAAACCATCACTGTGAAAATTTTCCATGTGCTTGAAAGCTTTGGAACTAAAACAGAAGAATTAAAAAACTCTATAGTAATGAATTACGACAGTAATGGTGTTCTTATTGATAGCACTATTTACAGTCACACAGTGCCTTTAAGTAAAAAATATGTATATGTTGAAGGTGATAATGAAGGTCTTAAGCTAAAGCATAGTTATGATAAAGAAACAATTCTATCTTATCATTTTGAATATGATAATTTAGGAAGAAGAACTGGCACCACTCTTCATGGTACAAAAGATAGTTTATATTGGAAAGAATTTCAAAAATATGATGATAACGGAAACCTTTTTAAACGGATTCGATACAATCCAAAAAAAGCTATTAATCCAGAAATGTTTGGAAACCAAACAGACCCTGGAGAAATAATTTGGGCAGAAGCATATGAATATAATAATACCGAATCTTCATTTGAACACAAAGAACTATATGACAATTATTGTTTAGTTATTTCAACATATAATTTGGACAGTAATAAAACACCAATAAAAACGGCAGAGTACTTTGACCCTTCGGTAATATTCCAAACCATATTTTTTCACAATGAAAAAGGTAAACGCACACATGAAGTTTCTTCTGGTCGCTTAGGTCAATCTATAGGTTCTAAAACATATGAATACGATAGTCTAGGTAGAAAAATTAAAACTCTTTCTTATAATGAAAATGGTATAATAGAAGAAATTTTTACTACTGTTTTTGATGATGATAGTTTTATCTCTTATGATTATTATTCGGACTCTCTTGTTACACTTTCATCAGTAAGAGAAACACTTCTAGATAATAATGGTAGACCTTATGTTGAAGCAATATTGGATGGAGAAGAACGATTATTAGCTAAAAACGTATATTATTATGATAATAAGGGTCGAATAATAGAAATAAAAAAATTTGATATGATAAGAAGAGGTCGCTTGGAAGATAAGGAAATTCCAATTAAGGTTCATACCTATGAATATGAGTAAATTATATAGTGAATTCTCAGTGACAATAGATTCAGGAGGCAATTATGAAAGTCATTGATCCAAAAAGTGTAATTATTGGTGCGTTGGCCACTCTATTAATTTTTATTTTTTTAGGATTAAGACCAAAAACTGATGAACTAGGTCATTTGGTTGTCCGTAGTTTAACTATAGAAGATGATCGTGGTGTTATAATGGGTTATCTTGGCAATGGGTATATGCAAACATATAATCAATATGGTGAACCCACATTATTTATTGGCACTGGTAAAGATGGTGGTGGCTACATGAGAGCATATAATGGAAATGGTGATGAATCAGCATATGTGGGTACAGGGCGAATGGGAGGAGGATATATTAGAACATATAATAATTCTCAAAAAGAAACTTCATATCTTGGCACTGGTTCAGATCATGCCGGGCAGCTTAGAATTTATAATAAAGATGGTGCAACTTCTTCTTATCTAGGTGAAGGATACTACCAAGCATACAATCAATTTGGTGAAAGAACTCTCTTTTTAGGAACTGGTATTAGTGGAGGTGGTTATTTAAGAACTTATAATTTTGATGGCCAAGAAACAGTATATCTGGGAACCGGTGCTGACAGCTCAGGTCAATTGCGTGTATATGATTTTGCAGGAGAAACAGGAACATTTTTAGGTAGCGGTTATTTTAGAACTTATAATCAGTTTGGAAAAATGACAACCTATCTTGGGAATGGAAGAGATGGAGGTGGTTATTTAAGAACAAATAATAAGTTTGAAACTGAAACTGCTTTTCTTGGTACAAACAATTCAAATGAAGGCCTAATAAATCTTAATGACAAATTTGGTCAAAGTTTTTGGATACGTCTAAATAAGGGTGATTGATTTTTTATACAATTTTTTGACTTTAAGCTCTTAATTTATTAACTTTTAGAACAAAAGGTATCCGAGAGGGGGATGAAACATGGCTTCATCCGTTAAACCTCATATTTTTCATACTCAGATAAGAAGGACTTGACCATGCGGAAAATATTGGTTATTCCAACTAGTCTTTTATGGGTTTTGTTTGCTCAGAATGATGGTTTGGTAAAAACATATTATCCCAGCAAAGCGCTGAAAACAGAAGGGAACTATACCAACGGTGTTCGAGATGGACTCTGGACATTTTGGTATGAAGGAGAATTATTTCAAGATTACGGTGCAGACCGATTACCTGAAACTAATGACCCTGGAGAAGGAAATGGGATTTGGGATATAGATACAGCAGCAGGGACATCAGAATTAGTTCTCATAGATTTTGATGGCGATAGTATTTATGATCCTCCAAATAAAAAAATGGAGGGTTCTTATTCCGAAGGCAATAAGGAAGGACTATGGACAATCTGGTATTTAAATGCAATGCGTAAGGAAGAATCTAATTATACAGCTGGTCGGCTTGATGGCGCCATTATCAAATGGTTCGAAAATGGGACAAAATCAGAAGATGGTATTTACCACGCTGGTAAACAAAACGGTAATTGGATTTGGTATTATGAAACCGGAATAAAAAAAGAACAAACTTCTTTTTTAGATGGGCAACAGGAAGGTCTTTGGACTCAATGGTTTCCAGATGGAACAAAAAAATCCGAAAGAAATTTTACCAATGGAGAACGAGACAACATCTGGACATCTTGGTATGAAAACGGAAACAAAAAATTTCAGGCTACATATTCTAATGGAAAATTAAATGGGAGTTGGACATCCTGGTATGATGGTGGTATAGTAAAAGAAAAAACAGGAGAATACTTTAACAATAAAAAAGATAAAAAATGGACCTTTTGGGAAGAAAATGGTCGTAAAGCAGAAGAGGTATCATTTGATAAAGGAATTAAAAACGGTCCTTATACATTCTGGAACACTGATAATATCAAGATAATAACGGGTAGTTATCTTGATGGAAAAAAACACGGTATCTGGATCTTACAATATGATAATGGCACAATAAAAACTGAAGAAAGTTATTCAAATGGCAAAATGGATGGCGCTTGGAAATGGTATAGATCTGATGGACTTAAATTCCGTGAAGGAAATTATAAAAATGGTCTCAAACACGGACTCTGGACATCTTGGAATAATGCTGATCATAAAAAAAGTGAAGAAACATATGTAAATGGTATTCTAGATGGATTAGTAGTAATCTGGCATGAAAACGGAAATAAAGATCGTGAGGGAATCATTCGAGGTAACGAATTAGAAGGAAATTGGACTTATTATAATGGAGATGGAACTACTGATTTTAAATTTGATTATGGTACAGGATTAGATCGGGTTAGAATTGTAGAGCTTGAAGAGCGGGACGGTATTTTTCTTAAAGTAGGTAAAAATAAACCATATACAGGAATAGTTGTTGAATCTGGAGGCATAAAAGATTATTTATTATTAGGAAGATTTCAATCTGGTAGGCGAGACGGACAATGGGTCCAGTGGTACAGGAATGGAGAAAAAGAAGTTGAAGGAGTGTATTATAAAGGGAAAAAAAATGGAGAATGGACTCTTTGGTATGAAGATGGAACTTTAAAAGAACAAGGGCAGTTTGATTTGGATGAAATTGATGGAATATATAAGTATTGGTATCCTAATGGACATTTACAAATGGAACAAACCTACCAGAAAGGCAAGCCTAATGGTCGTTGGACTTGGTGGTTTGAACATGATCACAACCTAAGTTTTACAGATGGTAAGTGGTCTTATAATGGTGTGACATATGTTGCAGAAAACAATGATGAGTTATGGAATTGGTGGTGGTATTTAAATGATAATAAAGAAATGGAAGGATATTATATGGATGGTCGGAAAAATGGTATTTGGACTTGGTGGTATGATACAGGGGTAAAACAATCCGAAGGTAATTATATAGAAAATGAGCAAGACGGTTTATGGTCTTATTTTGCTCCTGATGGCTCTATTGATGAGGAAATAAATTTTTCTGGAGGAAAAAGAGATGGTAGATCAACATTATGGCTTACTCCTGAAGAAAAACAAGAAGAAAAATTTTATAGGAATGGTAAATTAGATGGGCCAAGTACATATTGGGAAAATGGCCATCGAAGTACTATGACAACTTATAAAAATGATTCCCCTGGTGGACCTTGGGTAATTTGGTATCCAAACAGTGATCAAATTAAAGAACAAGGTTTTCATCAAGATGGTATAAAAGAAGGTTTAACTACCTATTATTACGAAAATGGGACAATGCAACGAGAAGGTTTTTTCAAAGAGGGTCTACCCGATGGTATTTGGACATATTGGAATGCCAAAGGGGAAAAAGATTTTGACTTTGATTTTGGTACCGGATTAGAACATATTGACCTTGAAGATTTAGTTGAACGTGAGTCTTTGTTTTTCAAAATCAATGAAGACACACCCTTTACGGGCATAATAACACAAGAAAATAAAGATGCTGATTATCTGTTTTTAGGAAAAACAAATAATGGTAAAAAAGATGGAAATTGGGTCAAATGGTTCCCAAGTGGAAAAGATGTCCCAGAAATTATTATTGTTGATGTTCCCACTCCTGAACCAGTTCTTCCATGGAGTGGAGGGAAGCAAGAGCAAGGCGCTTATAAAAATGGAGCAAAACATGGCTTATGGACGGAATGGTACGATAATGAACATATTAAATCTCATGGTAATTATAATTCAGGCATAATGAGCGGCCATTGGACTTTCTATTATAAAAACGGAATTAAAGAAAAAGAGGGAATTCTAAAAGATGGAAATGCTGATGGTCTTTGGGTTTTTTATGATGATGAATCAAACAAATCCCAAGAAGGATCATTCACAAATGGTACCAAAGAAGGACAATGGACTGCATGGTTTGAAGATGGACGCATGACAGAAGGGTTCTATTCTAATGGTAAAAAAGATGCAACCTGGACGAGTTGGTGGGATCATAATAGAACCAGAAAAGAAATGCAAGGTGCATATAAAAATGGTAAAATGGTTGACAAATGGTTTTTTTATGATAAAAATGGAAACTTAAAAGAGATTAGATATTTCTCTCCAGATTTTTAGATAATTTCGCACCTATCATTTTAATATAATATAAAGGAATTAATTCGTGAAATACGTATATCTATTTGGCAATGGATCAGCAGATGGGACTGCTGAAATGAAAAACACCCTAGGTGGTAAGGGGGCAAATCTTGCAGAAATGAATCACCTTGGCATTCCAGTTCCTCCTGGGTTTACCATAACGACAGATGTTTGTAGCCATTATTATGAAAATAAAAAGAATTTTCCTGATTCATTGGACGCTGAGGTTAAATCTGCTCTCACAGAAACTGAAGAAATAATGGGCTCTAAGTTTGGTGATCCTAAAGATCCACTTTTAGTATCAATACGATCCGGTGCAAGACAATCTATGCCGGGAATGATGGAGACAGTATTAAATGTCGGGTTGACATCTACAACAATTCCTGGACTAATAAAAAAAACTGGTAATGAGCGATTCGTTTATGATGCTTACAGACGTTTAATTATGATGTTTGCTGATGTAGTTATGGAAAAAGCAGCTGGAATAGAGCCTGAAAATAATCAAGGAATAAGGCACCAGCTGGAATCTTTAATAGAGGTTCACAAAGAAAAAAACCAATATAAAAACGATACTGATCTAACTGCAGATGATTGGAAATTATTATCTGAAAATTTTAAAAGTAAGATTAAACAAAAACTTGGAAAAGAATTTCCCGATGATCCCATGGAGCAATTATGGGGTGGTGTAAAAGCTGTATTTGAGAGCTGGAATGGATCCCGAGCAATAAATTATAGACGTATTGAAAATATACCCCATGAATGGGGAACTGCTGTTAATATTCAAACAATGGTCTTTGGAAATATGGGTGAGAGTTCCGCTACTGGTGTTGCTTTTACCCGAAATCCTGCTACTGGAGAAAATAAATTTTTTGGAGAATGGCTTGTTAATGCTCAAGGGGAAGATGTAGTCGCTGGGCTTAGAACACCTAATCCTCTTAATGAGGATACAAAAACTGACGATACACAAACTCTCCATTCACTTGAATCAAGAATGCCAGAAATTTATTCTCAATTATATAAGATTCGTGATATTTTAGAAAATCATTATTCTGACATGCAAGATATCGAATTTACCATTCAAGAAGATAAGCTTTGGATGTTGCAAACCAGAGTGGGAAAACGTAATGGATCAGCGGCAATAAAAATGGCAGTTGAAATGGTAAAGGAAGGTATGATCAATAAAAAAACAGCATTATTGAGGGTGAAACCAGAACAATTGGATGAGCTACTACATCCAATGCTTAATATAGAATCAGAAAAAAAAGCCGAATTATTAGGTAAGGGATTACCAGCGGGTCCCGGTGGAGCAACTGGTCGAATTGTGTTTACCGCTGATGATGCAGAAAGATGGCACAATAATGAGGATAAAATAATTTTAATCAGAGATGAAACATCTCCTGAAGATGTACATGGAATGCATGCAGCAGAGGCTATCTTAACCGCAAAAGGTGGAATGACATCGCATGCTGCGCTAGTTGCTAGAGGTTGGGGAAAATGTTGTATAGTAGGTTGTAGTGAAATGCAGATCAATGTAGAAAATAAAAAGGTCCAAATTGGTGGAAGAATACTAAAAGAAGGTGATTGGATTACAATGAATGGAACATCAGGAAAAATATACAATGGTCAGCTTGACCTTATTCCTGCAGATCCCGACACGCATCCAGAGTATAAAGAATTAATGATCTGGGCAGATGATACAAGAAAAATGAAAATTCGTACTAATGTTGAGAGTCCTGAAGACGCAGCCCAAGCAATACGCTTTGGGGCTGAAGGAATAGGACTATGTAGAACAGAACATATGTTTTTTGATGAATCACGTATTTTAGCAATGCGAAAAATGATTTTTGCAGATAATGAACATAATCGTCGTGAGGCTGTAATGGAGCTACTACCATTTCAAAAAGATGATTTTATCGGTATCCTTGAAGCTATGGAGGATAAACCCGTGACGATCCGGCTTCTAGACCCTCCACTACATGAATTTATGACTTTGACAGATGAACAAAAACATGACCTGGCCGCCAGTTTAAATGTTAATGTAAGCGTCGTGAAGAATAGAATATCCACGCTCCATGAGCTTAATCCTATGCTTGGACATCGAGGTTGCCGATTAGGTATTGCTTATCCAGAAATAACTGAAATGCAATCTACCGCAATTCTAGAGGCAGCAGCAGAATTAACACAAAAAGGGAAATCCGTTTTCCCTGAAATCATGATTCCACTTGTCGGCACAGTTTCAGAATATAAAGATCAAGAAAGAATTATTCGTAATGTGGGACAACAGATAAACGAAAAATATTCTATAGAATTAAAATACCTTGTTGGTACAATGATTGAACTACCAAGAGCGTGCTTAACAGCAGATGAAATAGCAAAACATGCAGAGTTTTTCAGTTTTGGTACAAATGATCTTACTCAAACTACATTTGGTTTTAGCAGAGATGATATAGGTTCTTTCTTACCTGATTATCTTGATAAAAACATATTACCAGAAGATCCATTTCAAAGCCTTGATATAAATGGTGTCGGTAAGTTGGTCTCTATGGCAGTTCAATATGGACGTAAAATTAATGAAAATATTAAGATTGGAATTTGTGGAGAGCATGGAGGGGATCCAGCTTCAATATTTTTTTGCAAACAAAATGGATTGGATTATGTTAGCTGCTCTCCTTTTAGGGTGCCTATTGCTCGCCTTGCAGCAGCCCAAGCAGAAATAAAATAGTATTTATTTTACCTTTTCGAAATAATCTCTATAGCTAAATATTTTTGGATTCATTGATAATATCCTATTTAGATCGTTTCCTAAACCCAATTCTAAATCATTTGGATGTATAGAAACCCGTAATGGCGTATTTTTTATTTTGGAATAAATCCTATTCATTTTATTTAATCCTTTCACTGCTATTATTCTAATTAAGTTATCAGCTTCATAACCCACCAAGGGTAAAGTATGGAATTCCCCATTATGATAAACACCTGAAAGGGTTTCATATAATTTATATGGTAACACAGATAAGTCTTCCCAAGTAACGTTACCAAGGGCCCAAGCAGGCGGGATATAAACATAGGGTGCGTTCAGATCATTCTCGTCAAACCATTTTGCACATTTAAACATCAATTGTATAATTTCTTTTGATGATAAGCTCAAGTGTTCTGCTACATTTCTAGACATTATTAAACTATGAAAATAATGATATGCATTCTTTTTAGAACGAGCTCTATGATTCCATCCGTGCCCGGCTAAATCAAAACCACAATTCTGAAGATAATGCAATTGTTCTATTTGTTTTTTATTCCAGGAACGACCAGGGACTATAAGACAAGTTGCTGAAACAATTTTTTTATTAGCCAACAAATCTATTAATTTGATAACATCATCAAGAGTATCTGGCATAATATCATGAATGGATAGAATAATTGAATGATTTGACTTATTCATTACTAAGCGCACTTTGAAAAGTTTTTTTAGAAAGTTCTTTTAATATATCTATCCAAGTTGCAATGTTTTCTTTATTAAGTGTATGGGCTGAAAAATATGCTTTTTTGACTATAGTGTCACGTTCTTTTTCAGACATATTCATTACAAAGTCTATAGATTCTGATAGAGAATCAAAATCATCCATATTAATTAAATTTTTTGCTAAAAGGGGCCATTTGTTTATGCCAGATTGACCCGACACTATAACGATACGTCCACGAGCCATGCCTTCGAAAGCTGCTGTTCCAAATGTTTCTATGAATGAAGGTAATACGAATATTTGACTCTGATCGATTACATCAATTAATTCACTTCTAGAGAGCCATCCAAGATAGGAAATATTGTTCAACTGATAAGTATAATCAATTATTGTTGATTTCAGTGGCCCTTCACCAGCAAAAATAAATTCTACATTCTTATGATCTTTAGCAGCATTTATAATTTTATCAACACCCTTCTCTGGAGCTAATCGCCCTGCAAATAATATTTTATTTATTTTTTTATTTATAGGAGATAAAGGACGATCAGAGAATATTTTAGCAAGAGGTGTTCCAATAATTTCCACTTTTTTACTGCCCAATTTTTTAGCTATGTTTTCCATATCTTTATTTACAATTAAAGATATAGGTGAAGATTTAAAAAAGAATTTATTTACAAAGGTTCCAATATTATTCACTAGGTAAGCTTTCACACCTTTCCAATACAATTTTGCCATTTCGTCATAATCATTATGCAATACTGGACAAATTGAAATATTTAATTTTTTAGCTTTTCCTAATGCTACTAAACCATAAAATCCCGGAGTAGGAAAAATAATTACATCAGGAGATTTTTCTTTAATTATATTGGCCAACTTAAACATTTTTGGAAAATATAAACGCTGGGTAGCATCTCCAGGCATAGATATGGAAAAAAAGGTATATGAATCGTCTAAACGCTTTGGTCCAATAATTTCGATATGGCTTATATAATCTTTTAAATGCTCACATAAGTCTCGATAAAAACTTCCTACTCCATTGCGCTCTGAAAGGACATCTAAAATTATTAGAACGTTTAATTTGATTTTTTTGGTTTTTATCATTTGTGGAATGATTTGTTAAAATATAAAATTTTATTTTTCTGAATCTAAAAATAAATAAATATTTTTTAATCGGTTCATTATATTCTGTGTTTTTAAATCGAATTCATTTTTATTGTAACGATGTTTACTTTTGTATTTTCGTGAGTAAACAGCTGAATCATTAACGCTCTTTTCGTAATCTCTACTGGTCCTTAAAGAAAATTTATTATAAATCAATTTTATAGTATTTTCTAATTCATCTTGAATATCCGGCATAGAAAAAACAATCCAATGTGTTTTTTCTTTAGAAAAATGATATTTCGAAATACAATTATAATAATAATCCATCATATCAATTATTTTTTTTCTTGTATATTCAATACCTAAATCATTATTGAAAGATAACCAACCTTTTCTCATAACGCTTAATATTGATGGTACAGCTTTCTCAGGTTTTCTAATACAACAAACAAGATTCAAATCAGGGAACGTTTTTTTCAGATCATTTATCCAACCTGAGAAAGACGCGTTTTTTGATAAATATCTTCGATTATATCCATAAACATACATATGTCTTTGGATTAATTTTTTATATATTATCATTATTTCTCTTCTTTTTACCATATTAAACTCTTGATCAAAAAATGCAAGATCCCAAATTTCTTTGTACGGAAAAGGGAAAATCAAAAGAAAACAAGCCATATAAGGCATTAAAAGGATAAAATCTTCTTCTGGAGATTCTAAACCCGTTTTATGTGTCTCATGTAACATACTTAAAACACCTGACTCAATTGATTGAAATAATTTTTTTATAGGATATCCAATTGCACGATCAATAAAAAAAAAATATTTTAAGATAATTTTTTGTGTAATTGCAGGTGCAAATATCATTTCTCCTAATGTACATGTAGTAAAGTTTGTTTTGTCTTGTGATAAAATTGAATGAAGAAAAGTTGTACCACTCCGAGGTACCCCAACAATAAAGAGCGGTTTGATTATGTTTATTTTTTTAAAAGATGGAAAAAATAAATTATCTAACAAAAGAAATAGACGATTAACTATTTGGAGTATTCCAAAAAAAAGAATAAAAATCATTATTTTCAAAGAACGAATTACAGAAAATTTCATTTGATTATTAACGAATGGATTAAAGATTCGAAAAAAATATTTTATTAATAGTTTAAGACCTATATAATTCATTGATATAATTAATTTAATTAATGATTAAAAACCTATGTTATTGTTTTAATAATGGTCTGTTATAAATTAAAATGCCTCCACAAGGAGGCATTTTAAATGAAAAAGTTTTTTAATAAAACGTTATTCTACCATTTCCCCACCAGAAAGAATATCCTCTAAATTAAATTCACCATCCTTTTCCATTTTTTTTGCTGCATCAACAATTTTTTTCCGAGCATTATCTACTTCTTTCTTTGAAACAGCACCTTCAACTGGTTCGTACATAGCTTGACGCTTTTGAGGTTGCCCTGCAATAATTTCATCTACAATTTCTTGGTCCAATCCTTTTACAGCATAAGCTAAATCTGTCAGATCAGTTTGAACAAACAATCCTCTCTTTAAATTCTCTGGAAATTTTTCTATAATATCATCAAAGGTAAGAAAATACATTTTTACGCTAGCATAGAGTTCTGGATTTTCATTTTGGAGAGTCTGCATATATCTTTCTTGATCATTAGAATCCATACCACTAAGTGCATCAGCGATGTCCTTTGCGCCTCCCCTTGAAAACTCTGTTGTACGAGGAAGATATGTGGACTTTTCTTTTAACCTCGCACCAACTTCTATTACTCCCTCTAATGGAACATCATCTAAAGATCCTAATTCTATTAGGACTTCTCCTTTTAATGCCGGGTCTAACTTATTAAGAACAAACATTTTTTTCTCTGGATCAAGTTGAGCCAAGGTCATAGCAATAACAGGAGTGTCTTCTTTGTCAACCAATGCAAATAATTGTTCGTCAGTTAATTCATTTAAAAACTCGAATGGTTGAATTGGTTTCCCATTTTTATCATCACCACCAAATTCTTCACTCAAAAACCCAAAATAGAACTCTTCCATAACGCGTTTCTTTACAGAAAAAGATACAGAATCCATTCCACGTAATGTTGAACGGATTTTTCTTACTTCAGTTTTTGATAGGCCTTTAATCAAAGACATTGCTAGGCCTTCTCCAACTACTGAGAAAAGCACTGCTACTTTTTGAAGACCTGAAAGCCTATTATAATCATTAATCATAATTCTTTACCTCGCCTTTTATTCATCGCCGCTTTCTTCTTCATCGCTATCACTAGCATCAGATTTTTCTTCTGAAGGAGTCGCAATCTCTGGGGCGGGTTGCTCTAGCCACTCTTTAACAATTGTAGACGTTTTCATCGGCTGTCCCACGCTCATTGAAACAATAGATTTTCGAATATCATCAATTTCACTTTTTAAGACATTTGGATCTATATCTGGACTTGTACTATCTAATTCATTATTACCATTAGGTGATGCAGCTTGAGCTTCCATTGCTGCTATCTGCGCAGCAGTTGGTTCACCAGGAGATTTTTCATCGGTTAGTTTACTTTCCCCTTTTTTTTCTTCTTTTTTTTCAGTTTTTCTTTTTCTTTTCCTTCGTCTTGGTGGCGGATAAGGATATGGTGGCATCGGCGGTGGATACTGCTGTTGTGTATTTTTACCTTTTTGCAAGAATACCATGAGCAACAAACCTACACTTACGACTCCTAAAGCTATTATCATTATCATCTTAGTATCAAAACCTTGGGTCGCTTCGGCTTCTAAAGCAGCAAGGTCTGCCTGAACTGCATCAAGTGCCGCTATTTTTTCAGCAATAATTGAGTCCCTAGAAGCTTTTTCTTTTTCACGTGATGTCAGTTCTTCCTGAATTTTTGCCTGTGCCTTCTGTTGAGCCTCAAGTGAATCTTGTAAAATTGCTTCTAACAACATTGTTCTTAAACTCTGCATTTCGTTATCAAGCATGGCAAACCGTGTTGAATCAAGTCTCTTCTCTTTGACTTCGTCTTCGGATTCATTCATAGACAGCATATCTTTTAAAGCTTGAATTTCTGCTTCTAGTTTTGAATTTCTAACAGAATCTTTTCTCGCTAATTCTTTCTTCTCATACTCTGCGGCTGCTTCTAATCGCGCTTTTTCTAAATTTGAAAGTTGCTCTTCAAAGCTTTCCAAATTTTCAATTCGTTGAGCATCAGCTTCTTTTTTATAATTAGCAATGTCATCTCTCCAATTACTTGATTCGTTTAATCTCTTTTGTTCCATCATGTCTATTTTTTCAGCTATGTTTTTTAACATTACTTGTTCAGCAGTGCGCTGATCGCGCCTTTCTTTAAAACTTGCTGTCATAATTGTTAATTTATCACCTCTTTCTCGATCAAATTTTGCAGCAGCCATTGTCAATTGACGAATATTTTCAATCAATTCTGGCGCTGCTCCTTCTTGGAGAATAAGAGACAACTCCATTCGCTTCACAACAGTTTTTGATGGGCGTTTTGTTGAAAGAACTTTATCAACAATTTCTTTTTGAACTTCGGACCCATCCCTATCTATATCAACGGTTGATTCAAGTGTCTTAGGTGAAATGGGCATTGATTTTGTTAAAGGACCAGGGTCGCTGGATTTAGGTGTCGTCACATCAACTTCAAATCCAGGTATAGGCAATCCAATAGAATAACTGTTATTTTTATTCTGTTCGTTTTCATTAACCATTTTTTCTTGTATTTTAACCAATGCATCTGCTGTTTTTTCGGCTGGCGAAAGGGTATTATTTTGTTTTTTTTCTAATGCTCTTGGTGCATAATAAGTAAACTGTTCATTCACTTCATTTAGTACTTCTAATTCCACATCAACATTGATAACATATTTATGCGACTCAATAAGTTTTGATAAGGCATCTTTTATTCGCTCACGAATATTGTTTTCCACCATTAATTTTTGGGAAAGATACCCACCTCCCTGCGCAACAAGCAATGTGATTACCATCGCGGCACTAATGATGGGTATTAAAAAATTTTTACCCTGTTTCATTTGGAACTCCTTGGTATGTGTTTAAAACTCCGCATTTTAAATTAACTTTCCTCCTCTTGGTATGATGTCCCTGATCGCCCTTTACCATGATGTGGAGGATTAATAAAAGTAATTTGAATTCTTCTATTGCCCGATTTTTGTTTTTTTGTCTTATTAAGTTCCAAAACGGTAGGAATAGGATTGCCTTTTGAATCTGTAGATATGCCTTTATCACCCCAAGTTAAGGTTAGTGGATTATACATTGGGTTAACACTCTTTATACTATCAATACCCCTTGGATACCAATCCCCATAACCTGCTGCTAGTAATCTTGGGGCCGGTACGCCTTTATCAATCATATATCGCACACACGTTGCACCTCTTGCAGCTGAAAGTTCCCAATTACTTTTGTAAAATTTTTGCCACTTTTTAGGCATAGGGTCACTGTCTGAATGCCCTGCTACTTCTACTTGAAATGGACTTGCCAAAATTCTAGGTATAATTTCTTCATCTAACAACTTTTTAAGTTCACCTTTCATATCTGCTTTACCTGAAGGAAAAGCAAAATCACCCTTTATATTTACGATCAAACCTTTCGAACTAGTTTGAACAGCGGGATTTTCTTTTTTCATTTCTTCAATAGCTTCTTTCATCTCTTTTTTCATCTGAGCTAAATTTTCTATCGGTTCAAACTCACCTTCTTCTTCAGCTTTTCCCTCAGCCTTAATTTTACTACCAAGTGATTTACCTTGAGAATTTGCCATCTCTTGAAGCTTAACAGGGTCCATTGTGGAGATTGCTGCTAATAGAACAAAAAAGGCGAAAAGTAGTGTCATCATATCAGCAAAAGTACCAAACCATCCTGGAAGACCCTCCTCAATAGAATTAGCGCCTTCTTCAAAACCCTTGTTAAAGGCTTTTTTTTCGCCAGGTGTCATCGCCATTTAATTTAATCCCGTTTCCATTCTGCTGGAGGTATAAATGAGTTGAGTTTTTCTCTAACAATAATTGGATGTTTCTTTTGATGAATTAGGCGAGAAGCCTCTACAAGTAAATTAGCAGACATAGATGTCTGTGTAGTTTTATTTCCCATTTTTTGAGCCATGGGTAGAAAAAACAAATTTGCGAATACTGCACCATAAAGGGTTGTGATCAAAGCAGCGGCCATACCTCCTCCAAGATTATCAGCTCCACCTTCACCACCAAAACCCGCTAACATAAGAACGAGACCAATCAAAGTCCCAACCATACCCCAAGCGGGCGATAAATCACCCATGGATTTTAACATATCTGTTTGAACCTTTTCACGCTTCTCTCTATATTCAATTCTTGTTTCTAAAATTTCTGTTACTTCCTCAAGAGAGTATCCATCAGCCACCATTTGGACGCCATCTCTGAAGAAAAAATTTTGAATCCCGCCGGCTGTATTTTCTAAATCTGTTGGCGCCTTCCTATATGCCTCCGCAGTATCCACTGCCATATCTACCAAAGGACCCATTTTATCATCTGCTGGTTTTAAAACAGCACCTATAGCCTTTCCTAAGGCCGCAACATGATACATTGGGAACGCTACCATAACAGATGCAAGCATGCCCCCAAACACAATTCCAAAACTTGGAATCGAAATGAAGTTGCCAAATCCACCGGCTGCACCTTCAACAAATAAAGCGTAGGCAATACTACCTACCATAAATGCCATTCCTAAAACAACACCAATAATTAGAGCAATATCCATAAGGTCACTCCTCGATCAAATTTGCAGATTGTAATTTATTTTCATTAAGAGCTTTAAGAATATTTCTTACATCAGTATACTCAGGATCCAAACGTAAAGCAAGATTCCAGTTTATTGTAGCTCTTTGCACATCACCTAATTTATAATAGATAGAACCTCTTCTGGCATAAGCTAATGCTAAATTAGGATTTAATTCTAAGGATAGATCAACTTCTTTCAAAGCTTCTCGATAATCACCGGCATAAAAATACCTTAGTGAGCGGGAAAGATGTCTCATAGCCTCATTCATATTCTTTTCAGATACATTGGTTTCAAGCTTTAAAGAACTCAACGAATCAGATAGGAATCTACTATTCTGCTCCATAGCATTTAGACGCACTAAAAGATTGCGCATTTCATTATTCATTAATGCCATTGAATCCCTTAACGTCTCTACTGCTACATTAGCCATTACAATTGTAGAATCTCTATGCAAAGAAATTGTTTCTGGGTAGTCAGTTCCATCATCAGAAGGTCCATAAATATTTGTGGGGCTGGATGGGCCACTACGTATTCTACGTAAAGGATCTCTTGGTACCATCATAGTCAAACCCAACGAAAGACCAGGGTGCCCTGCCCAATATCGATTTTTCCATCCTGGAAGTTGATCTAAGTGGGTGAACCCTAAGTTCAGGCGGTAATCCGAGGTAAGGGGGATGCGGAGTCCCACATTGACACCTGTCCCATCGAATTCACCCACAATATCCATTCCACCCCATTGTCCAAAAAATGGGGTTTTCAATAAAAAACCAACAAATACTCCAGAGCTTGTTTCAGTATTTGATCTTAATGAATCTGAAACAAATCGTGCTGTATCAGGATGCGCAAGACCGCCACCTATCTCTGGAACTAATGCAGGAGGAGCTAATCCTCCTGTTCCGAAACCCATAAAAGTATTCATTTTATATTCGCCTAAATCTTTTTCACTGCCAAGCACAGTAAAGAAAGATAAAAGAGAAGTATTCAGACTGAGTATCTGATCTGAGGTCTGTTCACTCTCGAACACAACATCTTGTAAGCCGACCGATAGAGAAATATCATTATAAGTGTAAACTCGTTGTTGAAAATGAAACCCGAACTCAACGGGTGGGTTATATGTAGAGTTTTCCAATGAATAACCACTTTGCCATGGGTTTATACGTGTTGTATCGCCAGGTATAACAGCAGAAAAACCAAAACTAAAACCCCTGCTTATTTCCATATCAAAAAAAAGACCCCCTGCAGTATTAAAAGGATTAAGATTATGAATCTCAGTCCCAAATCCAGTACGAAATAAATAGGGTGATACTGTATTACTTGATGTTGGGATGCGCATCATCATTCCAGGTCTAGAATATGCAACGCGCGTACCTGATAATGCGGTAGACGTAATGAAAAAAACAGTTATTAGAAATTTAATTTTCATGAAATATTTAAATTAACCATAAAATTAACTTACTGATATTCTTCCCAATCAATGACATAAGAATAACCAATAAACGTACCAAAGTCTTGGGGAACATAAAGATCAAATTTCCCATTAGCGCCAGGAAGCAAACTGGCATCAGAAACAATTCCTGTGTCAAATGTATTGTATGAACCTTTAACAAAAGTTGTTAAAGTTCTGGTTTCCCCACTCCAGTTTTTTCGAAAAACAAAATCTACTTTTACAAAGTCAGCTCTACGACCACCAATATTTTTAATTTCTCCATCAAAAATTATATTCCCTTGACTGTCTTTTTTCTCCGCTATATTTCCAACCAATACACAATTAGCAGATAGTTTAGCGCTGGCGAGCCTTGCAGAATTATTTGATGATGTATATCTCGGTTGCGCTAACTTAGGCATTGGCGGAGGAGTATAGCTCTCACGAATCTGTTCAGGAACATATTCCTGAGTATCTTCAGTTATGACATTATCAACAATCCGAACAACCTGTGTCCGATCAACGATTAAATAGCCCACTAAGGTTTCTACTTTAAGTGATTTGTCATCTTGATAAATAATTTTACCAAAAACAGTACTGCCATTTTTCAAAATAATTTCTTTGGAATAAATAGTAAGCGGGTTTACCCACATTTTACTTAAAGCTTTTAGATCATCTAGATCTTGCGTTAAATGTTTTAGTTCAGCGTTAAGTTTTTTTATTTCAAAATTTAGTTCATTTATAATAAAATCTTTACTCGGGGCACCCATTGCCTCCATCGTTTGAGGTACTGATATTGATACATTTTTAGGTTGCTTGTCTTGATTAGGTTTAGATTCCTCATCTCCAATTTGTTGATCAGAAACAATTGCGCTAGGGTTTTCAGTTGATAACACAAGATCACCTAAATCTTTATCATCAGTTAAAGTTATAATTTGTTCTATTGAACCTAAATCATCATGGGTCACCTTCAACATATATTCACCTTCTTCAAGTTTTTTAAACTCAAAGGTTCCCTTCCGTCCTGTTTTTTCATCTGCAACTTCATCAGTTCCAGAAAGAAGAGTAACCGTGGCCTTCTTAACTTTCTCTCCATCTGAATCAATAATTCTACCTGATAATTTAATTTTCCCTTTCGCAAATATGAGACTTCCCATAAGCGTAAAGGCAATAGTAGCGAATATATATCGCTTCTGCATGCTTTTTGATAGTGTCATGTTTTACCTCGGATTATGAACACTTTTAGCAACTAAATGCGCTAAAGCTAAAAGATTTTAATGCAAATTGGGCAATGTGTCAAGAAATTATAGAATTATATAAAAAGATAATATTTTGCAAATAAAATGTCATTTCCAAAATTCTTTCAATTGTTTTTCTCTTTTCATAATTAGAGAATATTCTGCTTCAGTGGCCTTTCTTAAATGGCTGGGCAGAACTAACTCCAGCGCCATTTCGTACGATTCACTAATAAGATCAAAATCGGTATCACCTATTTTTTGATAGCACTGACCTATATAATAATGTGGCTCTCCTAATTGAGGTTGTAGTTGAGATGCTTTATAATATTTCAGTATTGCTTCCCACAAACCATCTTTATTACCCTTATCAAGTAACGCATGACCTTGAGCAATAAAAAGATTATATAGAGACAATGTGTCTTCTCCACATAGCTCTACCGCGCGCGAAAAATGGCCTATGGCTTTTTTATAATCATGATCGTTCAGTGCAAATTTCCCAATTGTATTGTGTGATGTTATCAATGCATTTTTAATTTTTTTCGTGGGGTTGTTATTTAATAATGAATCTTCCATTATTATCAGAGCATCTGGATTTTCTTCCGCAATAATTTGGTATTTTACATTGGAGCATCTCCAATTACTTATCATAATAATTGATAAAAAACTAAACCAAAATATTACATTATCCTTCATACCAAAACAGATCCTCACGATCTTTAAAAGATTGATACAGGAGATCCATTGATTCAATCACATAATAACGATCTTGTATATCGCTATAATCAAAACAGGTCATTACGATTTCTTCGATATCAAAATTTTTAAATTTAGATCGATGTGATAATCCCTTTGCGCAATTGATAACATTATTTACTTCATCGTATGAAGAAATAATACCGGCACCATATATTTCATAATCTATATCATTAGCTACTCTTCGTAATTGATCTGCTGTGCTGTTGTTTTTAAGCAATCCATATTCATATGTCCACCATGCAAAATTTTGTAATCGTTTTAAATTATGCGATACGAGATCTTTTCCCAATCCTCGATCATCTTTAAGAATTTTATTTCCTAAAACACCAATTTCCCACATGAATTGCGCATAATCTTTATTCATTAAAAAGGGTACATGCGCTTGAACATCATGAAAAATATCTGGCTCAGGCGTATATCCTGAATCGTTTTGGATGTCTACATCCGAATATTTTTCTGCAAACCTTGGTGATTTCCTAATTATATCCGTTACAGGAAATTGCCGCTTTGTGTTGATTTCAAAAAATAACTCCTCATCTAAAAAGCCCGCCACAGGTAACAAAGTCCAACCTGTTGAATTTTCTATTAACGGTGAAATAGCTTCAAATTCCGGGAACATATTATTGGGGATCGGTAAGGTGCGCAAACCCATTAAATACTCTTTTGATGCATATTGATCTAAATAAAACTCCAGTTTTTGGAATAGCTCTGCCCAGATTTTATTTTCTAAATTGGTGATCTCATCATATCTCTGCCTTTTAATATATGAGTCATTTATTCCAAATATTTTAATCCCATCTATACTATTAGGTATTATATTCTTAAAAAGGTGATTGTATTTTGTCGATTTAGAAACCATTAAGTATCTGTTTATATCATAAAATTAATAGTTTTTACATATATGATCCTACCGAAGCCATATATAGGTCACGGCGGAATTATTTTGACCAAAATCAGGGTCGAATTCGATAACACATTCTGATCTCATATCGGAAGCTTTGATATTGAACATGTGATAATTTTCTCCATATATAACATCCTGGAAACGGCCCTCCTGTTCTTTGCACCATCGGCGGACAGCTTCTCTCAGTTTTCCAGTTCCGTGTCCAGTGATAACTTTAATCACTTTAACGGTTCCATCAAAGGCGAATTTGCTCACAGTTGTTTCCAATACTAAAATAGCTTTTTCTAAACTTAAATTAGAATGTCCAATATCTATAATTTTTATTTTTTCTTTGCTCATATTATCTCATGAAATTACCTGTCTTTTTAATAATTTTATAATCTGATAAAAAAGGAACAAGATGAGAAAAATTGTTTTAGGAAGAACCAATGCCTCCATATCAGCTATTAGTTTAGGTACCTGGGCATTTGGCGGAGCTAACATGAGCGGGAAAATCCCAGTTGGGTGGAGTGGACAAAATGATTGGGATTCCAAAGACGCTCTAATTAGAGCCTGGGAATTAGATATCAATCATTGGGACACTGCAGATGTTTATGGCGAAGGAAATTCTGAAAAAATTATTGGAGGCATGTGGAATATAATACCACGAGATAAAATTTTTCTAGCAACTAAAGTGGGTTGGGATAAAGGGCCTTACGATCATTGGTATAACCCCAAACAAATGAAAATTAACATGGAACGTTCTTTGATTAATTTAAAAAGTGATTATATAGACGTAATCTATTTACACCACTGTAACTTTGGTAAAGATGATCAATATTTTGATGATGCATTAGAAACCTTAAAACGATTTCAAAAAGAAGGCAAGACACGCTTTATCGGCTTATCAGACTGGTCTTCTGATAGAATAATGCAATTTATTGGTAGGTGCAAACCTGATATAATACAAGTATATAGAAATATAATGGATGATGATTATGAATCATCAGGTTTAAAAGGTGTTATAGATCAAAAAAACTTAGGAGTTTGTTTTTTTTCCCCTCTTAAGCATGGACTCCTTACAGGTAAATATCAAAAACCTGCCACGTTTGATATTGGAGACCATCGGTCTCGAGTTAAAGCATTTTCAGATAAAGGTGTTATAAAAAAACTAAAAATTAATCGGATAAAATTAGAAAAAAAATTTTCTAATCACCCAAATCCAACAATATATGGTGTCATAAATGCGTTATTTTATGATGCTCCTACCGGATGTGTTTTAATTGGTCAGAGAAATATTTATCAAGTAGAGACAGCAGCATCCTTAGGCGAACTACTTTCTGAAGATGATAGTAGGTGGGTCAAATCAATATATAAAAACCTTTAGTCTGTTTTATGTCTCCTCCTTATAACCAAAATCACAAACAGCTTTCAAACATTGGATTCTGCTTTTTACCTAAAATTTTTTCCCAAAAAAGAGCGTTAATTGCTCGTGATGCACTTTGGGAAATAATTAATGGCAATTATTCCACTGGAAGAACACCTGAAAGAAGGTTTTGGAACTTAGGAGATGATCCTGCAGCAATAATAAAAATTGACAAACCTCATTTATGTAATAAATATGTTTGGAATTTGGTTACTAATCGTGAGTTCGGAAAAGCATTGGCAAAAGCAACTAATGCAAAAAAAATCCAAGTGTGGCATTCGCAAGTGGTTTGGAAACCCAAAAGTGTAAAAAACAAGGGGAATGCGGGTTGGCATAGAGACGCACAATACTGGCCCTTTTGGAGCTTGAATGGATTGTACACAGCCTGGATAGCCCTATCCAACGTATGTTTAAAATCTGGACCAGTAAGGTTTATTGCGGGATCCAACCATTGGGATGAGATAAAAGGCATGGATTTTTTTGATCAAAACCTAAACTACCAAAACCGTATTTTAGATCAATACCATAAAAACAGAAAAATAGTTGATGCAATATTAAAAATTGGTGAAGTTAGCATACATTCATCTCTCACCTATCATTCATCAATGGCAAACAAACTTCAAAAACCACGAGTTGGAATGGTTGTTCATTTTTGCACTAATGAAGCAAAAAGAATTGAAATGGATGGGAAAAATGAAAAGTATTTAAATCAAATCAATGATCCAGCTATCGCTCCTGTAATCTATCAAAGCAAACATTGATGAAAAATCCTAAAAAGCAATTTAAGAATAATGGTTATTTTTTAGCTAAAAATTTATTTACAATAGAAAAAATTAAAAGATTAGAAAAAGAATTTGATAAAATAATAAAACAATTAAATAATAGCAGAGAAAATATTAATGCACATTGGAATAGTGTTTTAACAAAAAACATTGATCATGTTAATGCAAAAGTTGTTCACTCACACAATGTTCAAAGTTATTCTTCAATTATGCTTGATATGATTCAAAATAAAAAATTGCTAGATCTTGCGGAATTGTTTATTGGACCCGATATTGTTTTACATCACACTAAATTATTTTTAAAACCACCTATAATAGGGAGCGCATTCCCCTTGCATCAAGATTGGTCATATTTCCCAACGAAAAACAACTCAATGATAGCTGTGGTTATCCATTTATCTGATTCTACAGAAAAAATGGGCTGTATCAGGCTAATTCCCGGTTCAAATAAATTAGGAAAAATAAACAAATCAGATGGGCATAGTTATATTAATGATATACATGGAAAATATTCATTGAATAAGTCAACTCCAATTATAGCAAAAAAAAGTGATGTGTTGTTTTTTCATTGTTGCACTTTTCATGGTTCTATGCCAAACAAATCACAATCTCCAAGAAAAACCATTCTTATACAATTATATTCAGGAAATGATAAAATACTGAGCGAAAGCAAACACACAAATATTCAACTTGTATTACGTGGTTGGAATTACAATGCTACAAGAGAAAGCGTTGGAAGTATTAAGACTTAATTATTTAGATATTTACTAAATATCCAACCCATAAACATGGCGATTACAACAGATGGTAGCATAACATCAATCTTATCAAAATATGGTCCAATATAATTGATATTTGGTGCCATAAATTTAAAAAACGGGACACAGAAAAATCCTGAAACCATTGATACAATTGCACCTTTTTCTGTAAAATTTTTCCAAAAAATTGAAAGAATAATTGCTGGGCAAAATGTAGCAGCAATACCAGACCATCCAAAAATAACAAACCAAAAAACTGTTCTTGTAGGTGATAAAACAGATACAACCAATGCAACAGATAATGCCAAAACAGCAAGCACCAAAGTGGTGATCTTAGAAAGCAACACCAATAAAGGTTCGCTTGCACTAGGGTTGATTAATTTTTGATAAAAATCTCTAGTTACTGCACTAGATGCCACTACTAATAATGAATCAACTGTTGACATAACTGCAGATAAAACAGCAGCAATATAAACCCCTACAACAACTATCGGCATAACTTGACCAATTAACAATGCCAAAACATCTTCACCTCCATTTCCTAGAATTACTTCTGGGTTATATCCAGACTTTGTAAACATAAATCTTCCTAAAATCCCAATAATTACTGCTGATGAATCAGTTAATAGCGTATATCCAATTGCAACCCACTTCCCTTTTTCTATTTCATTTTCATTTTTGATTGCTATAAAACGCACATAAACCTGTGGAGAGCCCATAAACCCAATACCAATTGATAAAAGTCCTAAAATTGTAGCTAGATTTATTAGAGTAAAGCCATCTGTGCCCCATATATTTAATAAGCTTGGATCAATTAATATTAAACCATGAATAATAGATTCATAGTTTTCGAGACTTAAATAAGTAACCAGTGGTAAAATCACAAGCCCAACAAACATTAATATGCCTTGAAAAAAATCCGACCACGCTACAGCAACAAAACCTCCAAATACAATATATAACACTACGATACCAAAACCCAGACTGATTCCAGTATAATAGTTTAAGCCCAAAAAAGATTCAAATGTTTTCCCCGTTATATCTATTTGGGCACTCACATAAACTATAACAAATAATGACAGTGCTGTTGCTGAAACTAGTCGTAAATGGTTGTTTTCTGATTTAAAATGACTAACAAGAAAATCTGTTATTGTTATGGAATTATACTCGTCAGTCATTCGTTTAAATTTTTTTGCCATAAATTGCCAAGATATCCAAACTCCTAAAACTTCACCGGCAACCACCCAAAAAGCACTAACGCCCATTAATGCCCCCATACCAGTAACGCCAATCAATAACCAACCTGATTCACCTGTGGCTCGAGCAGATAATGCCGCGATCCAATAACCTAGTTTTTTACCACCAACATAATAATCAGAAATATTTGTTACTTTTCGAGAAGCAAAATATCCTATACTAATAAGTATTGAAAAATAAACGAACAATACAAATAGTTTTATTGTCATAATTTTAAATATCGTATGACATTGAAGAGACGCCTCTATTTCTGAGGAAGCAACACTTCCATTGTAGGATAAGGGATTGTGATTTGATGTTGGGAAAACTGTTTATATATTTCTGTATTAACTGCATCAACTGTTCTACCTCGCTTTTCTGGTTTTTGAATCCAAAAAAGCAACTGCAGACGTAACCCATGATCGGCAAATTCCCTAAAACGAACTCTGGGCTCTGGGTCAGATAAAACATTTTCATTGTTTTTAGCAATGTCAATTAATACTCTTTTTGCATCATCAATATTGGAATTATAGGAAATTAGAAGAGTTATTCGCACGCGTTCAATTTCTTCAGGGCCTCCACTTTCATTTACTATTTTAGATGTGGCTATAACTGAATTTGGAATTGTTATTTCAATGTCATCTCGGGTCATGAAGCGCGTTGACCTTATTCCCATTTGTTTAACATATCCTCTTTCTCCTGTCTCTAATAAAATATAATCACCCTCTTTAAAAGGAGCATCTGCCATTAAAAAAACTCCAGCAAAAAAATTGGAAACAGTATCCTTCGCTGCTAAACCCAACACAACTCCCAACACACCCGCTGAAGCTAGTATTCCATTAATATTTATATCCCAACTTAGAAAAACAAAATAAACACCAAATAAACCAATGGCTATTTTTCCTAGATTATTAAAAAGCGGAAGAGTATTCTTCTTTAAAAATGATGTGGCTTTTTGCCTAGATGCCCATTCCATGGATAAAACTAATATTTTTGACACCACAAAAAGCCAAATAATAATAGTAATGGTTTTAAAAACGCCTACAAAGGCAAACTCAATATATGCTGGGAGCTTTGCCGTTTTAATTGAAATAATAAAACCAATAAATAGTATTGAATAAAAAATCGGCCTATGAAGCAGTTGGAGAATCCGGTCATCTAAAGATGTTTTTGTTTTATCAACTACCCGTTTAAAAATTATTGTAAATACAACGTCTATTAATTTAGCAGATATAATGGAAATCAAAATTAATGCAACGCCTTTCAACGCAGGATTAGAAAAGACTATATTATAATATTTGCTAAGTTCAGTCATATGACTCCTAATTATAAATAATTAATGTTTGCTTTTTAAGTAAAAATTAATTTTACAAAGCAAAAATTGTTGATCCTTGGTTTTATTTTTTATATGCTTGGAACAATTGAGGGTTTTCTTTAAATGCTTTGATTGGTGTGCTTACACCCGCAATACCAGATTTCCTAAGATATCTAACCCGTTCAAAATCAATAACGGCTGTTTGCATATACGCTCCTTCTCCGCTTTCCTGTAGTACAAATCCTTCTGGATCAATAATCATAGAACCTCCTACTCCTCCAAATCCTACTCCATTACATGAAACGATATAACACTGTTGTGTAATTGCAGCTGCCCTTGCTATTACCTGCTCTTGATATCTGTCTCCTGTTGTTGTCATTGTTGGAACTACTATCAGTTCAGCCCCAATGCTGGTTAAATCTCTAGCAACTTCAGGAAACCACAAATCATAACAAATCATAATCCCAATGGCACCAACACCTTCAATAGAAAAAACAAATGGTTCTTTACCTGGTTTTGTTTGTTCATAAGGACACCAGGGATATCTTTTACGATATTTCCCCACTAAATCTCCTTGAGGTGAAAAAACAGGAGTGGTGTTAAAAATATCATCTCCTGACCTTTCATAAATACTACCTGGGATTAACCACACGCCATAACGTTTAGCTAATGTTGAAAATGACATTGTTAAGTTTCCAGGTATTTCTTCAGCTTGCTCATGCATATCCAGAGTCAAATCAATAAGTGACAGCTCTGGAAAAACAACCATATTAATTTGTGGAAATAATTTATTAATATGAATCAATTGTTTCTCAGCTTCTAATAAATTTTTCTTTTGTTCTTTATGAACAAACATCTGAAGCGAGGCAATAGTAATAGGGTTGTTCATTTGAAATTTCCTCCAAAATTATATATCATTTTTATGGGCCATCCACGCGTTAGAATCTATTAATTTTTTTGTATAATCGTGCGATGGGTTAAATAATACATCATCTTTATCTCCCAACTCAATAATTTTTCCTTTATATAGTACTGCAATACGATCAGATATTTCTGAAACTACTTCCAAATCATGGGATATGAAAATATATGATATCTGGTTTTGGATTTGAATTGCTTTTAACAGTTCCAATATCTTGTCTTGAGTATGTATATCAAGCGCTGATGTGGGTTCATCTAATATTAATATTGATGGGTTTAGCATTAAAGCTCTAGCGATAGAAACCCGTTGTCGTTGTCCTCCTGATGTTTGATATGGAAATAACTGTAGTAGATTATGATCCAAATGAATTTTATTAAGCATATCCATTATTTTAGTTTTCATACTTTTCGGTTCTTTAAGTCCACTTAAAATTAATGGTTCTGCTAATATATCATAGATAGTCATTCGGGGGTTTAAAGACCCAAAGCTATCTTGAAACACTGCTCCAATTATTTTATCTGACCTAGTTGTACTATCTTCATTTTGGTGTTCAGAGAAAATCACATCTCCAGAATCTCGCTCTATTATATTTAATATTGCTTTTACTAATGTTGTTTTTCCGCTTCCAGATTCTCCTATTATACCCAATGTTTCCCCTTTATAAATTTCAAATGTTACACCGTTTAACGCTGAAACTGTTTTTATGTTTTTGCCATACGTTTTACTTAGGTTTTTTAAATGTAATATCGGCTCTGAACGGTTTTGATATTTTGGTTTTGATATTTTATCTGGAATCTTTTTAAGATTTTTTATATATATATCACTAGACTTACCAACTGTTTTTCTATCATCTATATCTACTATTCTTCCTGATTGTAAAACTGCAATTCTATCACAATATTTTTGGACACTAATTAAATCATGCGAAATAATCAGCACTGCAACCTGAAGATCTTTTTGGAGAGTGAATAATAGATTCAAAATCTCTATTTTGATATTAGTATCTAAGCCTGTTGTTATCTCATCAGCAATAATAAAATCAGGATCAACCGACATAGCTAAAGCAATCATAATTCTTTGCATTTGGCCACCTGATAGTTGATGCGGATACCGGTCTAATATACCCGAGACATCATGAAGGCGCACCTTTTGAATCCATTCTAGAATATGTTTTTTTGCTTCAGTTTTATCATAGCCAAATCTTTTGATAAGAATGATAGAGAACTGTGTTGCGATTGTTTGTAAAGGATTCAATGATTGCATTGGATCCTGGGGTATCATTGTTACTTTTATTCCTCGCAGTCTTGAAAGACTTGTAAATGAATCAAAAAAATGTGCAATGTGTCCACCAGAAATCAAGCATCCCTTTGGTACCAAGTCAATCAAGGCAAAACCAAGCATGCTTTTTCCACTTCCAGTCTGACCGACAAGGCCCAGTTTTTCACCTTTTTTAATATTTAGGTTTATTTTATCCAGTATGACTATCGGCTTAATTTTGGAAAGTGATTTAATTTCCAAATCTCTAATCTCATAAAGATTATTATTCATTGTTTAAATTCTTTTCGTTAGAAGTAGCACGTAATTCATCGCCTATAATGTTAAATGAGGTAACTGTTAATACTATGAAAATTCCCGGGAAAAACACTTCCCACCAATGATTTATAAATTGTGCACGTGACTGTGTAATCAGCAACCCCCATTCCACATCTGGATGTTGTGCTCCTAAACCTATAAAAGAAAGTCCCGCTACAGTTAATATTGCATAGCCCGCATCAATAGTGGCTTGTGTTAAAATTGAGCTAAAACTGTTTGGTATTATGTGGGTTTTAATAATATGAAACTTGCCCGCACCCATGCTTCTGGATATAGAAACATAGTCCAAAGAAGAAATAATTAAAGCCTGAGATCGTGCTATTCTAACGTACCATGGGAACCAAGAAATTGAGATTCCAAGTATAACGCTATTTAATGATGGACCAAGTGCAGCGGCTATAGCAAGCGGCATTATTAAAGGAGGAAATGCTAGAAAACCATCGGTGATTCTCATTATTGCTTCATCAATTCGAGCGCCGGAAATCCCAGAAAACATTCCAATAGGAACCCCTATCAAAATAGAAAAAAAAACAACCCCAAATGCTACTTTCAAGGAATAAAATCCGGCACGAATAGTAATGGTAAAGATGTCTCTACCCGCTGTATCGGTACCAAACCAGTGAGAAAAAGATGGTGGTTGCCCTGCAATATCAAAATGGACAGCTCCATATATATCTTGTTCATATGGTGAGATAAATGGAATCAATACTGATAAGAAGAACAGACTACCCAGGAAGACGAGGGCAGGCACCACTGATTTTCTTAAAATTAAATTTTTTATAAATATTTTCATTTTATTTGTGTATTCTGGGATCAACAATTCCATAAAAAATATCTATTAAAAAATTTATGATTATATATGTTGCCGTATAAAGAAGCGTGACTCCTATAATGGCAGGAAAATCATTTGTTAAAACCGAAAGAACGCTAAACTGACCAAGGCCTGGCCAATCAAAAATTGATTCTACAAGAAAAGTACCACCAAGCATAAGACCAACGCTCAACCCCGCTACAGTAGAGACAGGAACCAGTGTGTTCTTATACGCAGTTTTTCTGATGACTTCACTATTATTGAAGCCATAAGAAATAAAAGTTTTAAAAAATGGTTCCTCCATTGTTTCAATCATTGCAGCGCGAGTATTGCGCAATATAACCCCCAACACACCACACGCCATGGTCAAACTAGGGAGGATCATGTGCTGTAATCCATCAAGGAACAAGTTCCATTGTCCAGAAAGCAAACTATCCATCAATAAAAACCCACTGTTATAGATTAATTGAGAGTCCAAAGAAGAAAAACCCGCATAACGTCCATGAAGAGGAAGCCAATGTAAAATCCCAAAAAAGATTAACTGTAAAATCATACCAAGCCAGAAAATGGGTATAGACAAGCCAAGATATCCAAAGCCCCTGGCAAAATAATCAAATAATGTGTTTGATTTAAATGCCGACACTAAACCCATTGGAAACCCAAGTATAATTGCTATTAACATTGAAATTAAAACAAGTTCGAAAGTTGCAGAAAAACGATTTTTCAGCTCTACAATTACAGGTTGTCTTGTTCGCAATGAAACACCAAGATCCAGCGTTCCAACATCTTTTAAAAATGATATATACTGCTTATGAACAGGTTGATTTAAACCTAGGTTTTCTCTAGCAATTTCAAGTTGATCTTTAGTGGGATGCTCTCCAACCCATAAGGACACTGGGTCTCCAGGAAGCAAACGAATAATAAAAAAAATTACACTACTGACAATAAGCATAATTAAAGCCATGGAAAACAACCTGTGAATACAGTATCTATACATCAGCTTTTGATTAAACTATAAATAAACACAGTGGAATAGGCGGGATTATTTTTAAAGCCCTTTATGTTGCTCTTGCGCACTGATGGAACCTTTATGTCTACTGCAGGAATAACAACACAATCATTTATAAGTATATCTTGCAATTTTTTATATATTTTTTTAGAAGCTTCAGGGTCATTAGATTCTAGTTTCCATGCTTTTCTTGTTAGAGAATCCACAAGGGTGTTACTATAATAAGAAAGATTAAATAGTGGGTTTTGTTGACTATAGTATAATGAAAAAAACCAGTCTGATGGAGATGAAACTGTTGGCCACCAAGCCATAGAGATAATATTAGGCGCTGTTTCTAAATTTTTTGCTTTATCCCAATTCGTGGACCACAATCCCGGTTTCAAATCAAGAGACACTCCTATTTTTCTAAGATTATCTAATAACATAAAAGCAGTTAATCGATATTCTTCATAGGTAGAGACAAAAGAAAAATTGGTTTTTGTATTATCTGGGTTTATTTTCGATTTTTTTAGATAATGCCTAGCCATGTCTAAATCGAATTTTACAAGACTATCTGGCTGCTGAAACAACGGTATGTTTTGAGGTATCAATCCCCTTGGTTCAACTGCAGCATTTTTATATATATGCTTCACAAGCGTCTCTCGATCAAGAGAAGACGCTATCGCTCTTCGAAACCAAATGTTGTCTGTGGGGTGTTTTTTGGTATTTAATAGATAGAACTCATTGGTCCAGGAATTAATATAAGATACGGAAACATTTGGATTTTTATCTAATGTTTTTAATAATTGTGGAGGAATTAAAATAGCATAGTCGGCTAGTCCGTTTTCAATCATTTGTAATCGAGTGGAAGCTTCAGATGCTACTTGAATTAAAACCGAATTGTAATGATTAGATCTCTCCCATCCTTTCCAATAGTTATCAAATTTTTCTAATAGTATGTATTTGTTTCTAACCCATTTTTTAAGGAAATATGGCCCAGTACCAGCACTAAACCCATTACGAAGAGAATCTTTAGAAATATTATCAATAGAAGGTGAGTAAATCCACGCACCATATTGAGAACTAACAATTTTATCCAAAGGTACAGATGAAGAAAGGGTAAACGTAATCTTATGTGGAGAATCTATTAGTATTTGATCTACAGCAGACCATATATAGCTCGCGCCTCCATTCAATTTTTTATTTCGCTCTACAACATACTTTACAGCTTTAGCATTAAAATCTGTACCGTCATGAAACGACACATTTTTTCTTAAATTAAACTGCCATGTTAGACCATCGCTGGATTTTGAATAAGAAGTCGCAAGTCCAGGTAAAAATTTTCCATGCCCACTTTCTCCATCGTACCACAAAAGAGGCTCGTACATATTAGACAACGGCAAAATTTCCAGAGAGAATGCAGTTGCCGGATCCCAGTCTTTCACATCATCATAAGTTACAATTACAAACGTATCATTATCCTTCGATGGCGTTTGGGTACAAGAAAGTTGTATTAAAACCAATAAAATTGATAAAACATAAAAACAAACTAAGTCTAACTTATTTTTTGATATCTTAAACATGAACAAACAATTATCCATTTAAAAAACATTATACAGGAGATGAATATATAATTTTATTTGCTAAGTATCATTTTTCTTGTTTGTGTTATCGGCCCTGATTTTAATTGACAAAAATAAACGCCGCTAGAAACCAATTGATTTTTATTATTGACTCCTTTCCATGACACATTATGGAATCCAGCATTTTGAATACCTTCATAAGCTATATAGACTAATTTCCCAGATAAATCATATATTTTTAATGAAATATATTCTGCGCTATTTAAACTATAAGTGATTTTTGTATCTGGGTTAAAGGGATTTGGGAAATTTTGAAAGATGGAAATAGAATTTGGTGGTGTTGTTTCTTTATTTTTTATATTAAGCGTACCATCATATTCGATCATAAATAAATGTGGTTTGTCAGGAGCAAAACTGGCAGATGAAAAAACAATATCATTTTTATCATCATTATCAATATCCCCAGTAAAGAGCTTTGCAACTCGTAATTTTCCTTGGTCATTGCCCGGAATATAGTTGTCTGTTGTATCATCCATAAAAATAATCCGCTCTGAATAATTTTCGATTAATAATGGATTCCCTCCATTATATTCCCAATCATACAAAGACTCATTATAATGTCCCGCTAAATAAAGATTGGGATTTCCATCGCTATCAGCATCTCCAATTATTATTTGACGCAATCCTCCACTATAACTAGCAAAATAATTAAAATCAGCGAAAGAAAGAGTGCTTACGTCATCTATGTTTCCTGCTACATAGAACCTTCCTGGTTCTAAAAGAGTTCCAGTTAAAGTATTGGTTCCAGACGTTAAAATAAACAGTTCATTGGATCCATCATTATTGATATCATGTACAAGCAGCCCCTGATTTGCTCTTTCATAAAATTGTGAGCTCCCATAAAAATCAGTCTGGTATTCATACTGGTCTTGTCCAGTATTTTCATATACTATGATATGATAATATTCATAACCAACATTATAGATTTCTTTGAGCCCATCACCATCAAGATCGCCTACCGATATATTATAACCGCTCCAATTTGTCCATCCATTATCTTCAAACTCTATATTAAAAACTGCAGAATCATTTATAAGAGTATCTAATTCAAATATCATTAATCTACTGCTCCCACCAGTGGTGTGATCTTCCCATGGTCCATCCATTACCGACACAATAATTTCTTGCTTACTGTCACCATCAATATCTTCTACAAATAGCTGCCCAGCCTCCCAGACACTATCTAGCCCCATATCCCATGTGTATGTTGGTGCAGATGGAAAAGTAATAGAATCTGGGTTCCATTCAAAAATTTGCAAACCATTTTGTCCAGAAACACCGGGGCTGGTATCCACGAGCGATAAAATCTCTGGGTTATTATCTCCATCTATGTCGCCCACAGCGACACTTGAATAAGCATCATAGGCACAGCTTAAATCGTAAAATGTATATACCCATTGCACAGCAATAGAATCATTATTTATTGCTTCATAATGATATACGCCATTACAATACTGACCTGCGTATGCACTCGCCACCACAAAATCACCAAAACCGTCATTATCAAAATCATAGGGCCCGACCATACTCCAGGGTGGTCCCGCTGGGATTAAACCACCTTCACCCCAGGTACTATCATGCCATTGTAAAACAAAACTGCTGTCTATTTCTGTAGCAACAATACTGGTTAGGCTCAGAGTAAAAAAAAACAAAACCGATAGAAAGACTTTTCTCATTATAAATTCCTTTAATAATATTCAATTACTGAATATGATAATAGTATATTTCAATAGAAGTTAGAGTACTATGAAAAAAGTATCCATTATATCATATAAAAACTTGGTCCTTATTCAATTATATTCTCAACTATTGTCTAATGAACCATTTCTAGAAATACGCCCCTATGTTGTGCCAAGCTTTGAGCAATATCCTGCTTCTCACAATGTTGATCACCACTATCCGTATACTAATCAAACTGATAATATCTTTTTAAGATTTGATGGAATCGAGTTTACAGATAATCTTTTATATCCAGAATGTATATCGGGAATGTCTTGCTATGATGGACATTCTGGAGTTGATTACTATATGCCTTTTTACAATCCAATTTTAGCACCTGCAGAAGGATATGTTTTGTGGGCATCGTTTTCACCTCCCGCTGATCCATGTCCTGGGGGAATTACACCCAATGGTGATCAGGGAACAATTATCATTGCACACGGGAACAGTTATTATAGTGTTTATTTACATATGGCCGATCCATTAAATGTGTCTGTTGGTGATAATGTTGTAACAGGTGACACTCTGGGCTTTAATGGTAGCACCGGCTGTGCAATAAATGCACATTTACATTTTGAGATTCGCAAGGATAATTGGTTCTTTGATACTAGCGAACCATATACAATAGACCCTTTCGGGTGGTGGCATGATACTCCCGATCCCGTTGAAGAGTTTCGTGGCAATCGAAGCGAATGGCTATGGGTTTCAGATTTTTTAGTTGATGATGGAGATAACGGTTTTCAACGATTTCAAGGACCAGATTGGTCTTATTTAAATTCAGGATTTAATAATGATTGTTGGATTGCCCCAGCAGTAGAGGATCCATCAAACAGTCGACACTATGCAATTTGGGTCCCATTTCTGGATGATACCACAGAATATAACATAGAAGTATTTATCCCAAGTGGTGTCGATGCATCAACAGAAGCGATCTATGAATTAAACATAAAAAATGAAGACGGAACGAGCTCAAAAACAAACATTATATTTAATCAGAATTCAAACCCAAACAATTTTTCTACCATCGGAACAATGGAGCTACCATCGGGTTCTAATTGCAGTATAATTCTAAGAGACATTGTTAATACTTCGTCCATTGGATCAAATGTTGTGTTTGATGCAATTCGTTTTACGTCAGTTGTTAATTCTATTTCTTCAAAAAAACATAAAAATATTATTATTTCAGAAAAAGTTATAATTCAATCTATATTTCCAAACCCTTTTAACTCTTCAACAACTATATTCTACAATGTAAAAATGCAAGGAGACATTAACATTTTAATATTTGATTCATTAGGAAAAATTGTCATCAATATATTTCAAAAAAATCAATTGCCGGGAACTTATCGTTTTAAATGGAATGGTGAAACGCAATCCGGTCTTAGTGTACATTCAGGGATTTACTTTCTTTCTCTTTCAATGAATAATCTTAATTCAGTAAGAAAACTGGTCTATTTAAAATAATTTGTCCAATTTGAAATGAACAGATTTGTCCCCATTATTGTTTTAACCTTTTTTTTCTATAGTTTATCAGGACAAACAAAACCAGTAGATACTCCAAAGATTATATTAAACAATGTGTCCTTTGATTTGCAATTTAGTGGTCAGTTTAATCAAGTCAATGATTACACACTAAAAATTGGAGAACAAACCTTTTATCCAACAAAAAAAAGCAAAGAAAACCTTCTTTTTCAAAGGATAAAAGTCTATAAAAATGGTCCTGCAACAATAACTCTCTCTAAAGACACTTCGCCCATTATACAGTTTCAAAAACCAGTCATCTCCGGCTGGGTTTCGGTTCTTCCTCCACTTATTGCCATTTTACTGGCTTTTATTTCAAGGTCTGTTATACCATCGTTGTTTGCAGCAGTCTGGTTTGGGGCATGGTCATTGACTAATTTTAATATCAGGGGAATAATTTCATCGCTCCTTGATTCTTTTCATTTCTACATTTTAAATACTATGATTGATCGGGACCATGCTATTATTACTTTATTTACTTTAATGCTTGGTGGGATGGTTGGAATTGTTTATCGCAATGGAGGAATGCATGGAATTATAAAACATCTGATTAAAAAAGCCGATACACCCAAAAAAGGGCAATTAGCTATTTGGCTTTTTGGAATTTTTGTTTTTTTTGATGATTATTCAAACACGCTCATTGTTGGGAACACATCTCGCCTACTTTGTGATAAACTAAAAATTTCTAGGCAGAAACTTGCATATTTAGTGGATTCAACATCTGCTCCTGTTGCAACAATTGCAATTATGACAACATGGATAGGATTTCAGGTTGGGATTATTTCCGATGCATTACCAAGCCTAGATGGCCTCAATGAATCTGCATATATGCTTTTTATTCATTCAATACCATACAGTTTTTATCCTTTTTTGGCAATTGCAATGGTTGGCATTGTCGTTTTATCTGGAAAGGACTTTGGTCCAATGTTAGTTGCAGAAAAACAAGCGCGTATGGATATTCAATACAGGCCCGATCTACAAAACTCTGAAAACAATTCAGATTTAGATAGGGATGATCTATTTGTAAAAAAAGATATCCCAAAAAGGGCTTTAAATGCTATCATTCCAATTGGAGTTTTAATTCTTTCTATGTTCTATTTCATTTTTACATCTGGTGAAGGGAGCACACTGCAAGACATATTAGGTAGTGCAGACACCTATGGTGCGCTTATGCACTCAACCTTGTTAAGCGCCATAACTGCTGCAGGTCTATCCGTTAGCCAAAAAATTTTAAATTTAAATGAAACTCTCAATGCTTGGTTCAGCGGTGTAAAATTCATGATGATGGGGATATTAGTTTTAATATTAGCATGGGCATTAGCAGATATTTCCAAAGATCTCCGAACTGCAGATTATATTGTTTCTTCTCTTGGAGATAAAATGCCAATGTCTTTTTTGCCAACTATAGTTTTTTTAATTGCGGCAGCAACAGCGTTTGGTACAGGTTCCAGCTGGGGTGTTATGGCAATATTAATGCCGTTAGTTATTCCGTTGACCTGGGCTGTAATGATTAATAATAATGCAGCAACACCAGAAAATTATCATATTTTATATTCATCTATAGCTTGTGTCTTAACTGGCGCTGTTTGGGCAGATCACTGTTCGCCTATATCGGACACAACCATATTAACATCTATGGCATCTGGTTGTGAACTAATGGACCATGTTTGGACACAAATGCCCTATGCTTTATCTACTGGAATCGCGGCATTATTATTAGGAACTCTACCGGCTAGTTTTGGTGTTCCCTGGTGGATTTTGCTATTATTAGGCTTATCTTCTCAGATAGTAGTAATGAAATATTTAGGAAAAAGTTCAGATTAAAAAAATTAATGAAAAAAAAATATAAACCTTTAAACGCAATGAAATACCCTAGGTTTGAGGGTATTCGTACATTTATGAGGCTACCACATGTAGAACACCTAAATGATATAGATTTTTTAATTGCAGGTGTCCCTTTTGATACGGGTGGAACATTTCGTGTCGGTGCTCGTTTCGGGCCATCGGGGATAAGAGAAAATTCTCTGCTACTTCGGCCATATAATCCGGCACAAGGAATAGATATATTTAAATATTGTAATGGTGTAGACTTTGGTGACCTGCCGATTGTCCCAGGTTATCTACCAGAGTCACATAAATTAATAGAAAATGGTGCCAAAAACATTTATCAATCAAAAGCAACGCCCATATTTATAGGCGGGGACCACTCTATTTCTTTACCTCTGCTTCGTTCTGTTAAAGAAAAATTTGGTCCTGTCGCATTAATTCACTTCGATGCCCATAGTGATTTATGGCATGGTTATTTCGATAACAAAGACACACATGGAACACCATTTCGAAGAGCTGTAGAAGAAAATTTAATTGATCCAAGCCTATCAAGCCAGATTGGTTTAAGAGGGTCGCTTTACGACAAAAATGATTTTGAAATGTCTAATAAAGTTGGTCTTCTAGCCATTACTGGTCCAGAACTGCACAATCTAGGAATAGAGAAAGCATTAGATATAGTAAAAAATCGCGTTGGAAAGGGACCTGCATATTTAACATTCGATATCGATTTTATAGATCCTGCATTTGCTCCCGGGACGGGAACACCAGAGGCGGGAGGGTTTACTGGATATGATGCAATTTCATTTATCAGAGGCTTGACAGATATCGACTTTGTGGGTTTCGATTTAGTTGAAGTAATGCCGGATTATGACCCAACACAGATGACCAGTCTGCTAGCTGCAAACATTATATATGAATTCATATCTCTTATCGCTCTTAAAAAAAGAAACAAGTTATAAAATTGTTTTGTTTAACAACTTAGATAAAAAAGCCCAAACATTATCTCTTTATATTTTATTCTTATTTTTAACCACATGTTCCAACCAAAAAAACATACTTTTGGGCAAAAGCACTATTAATATTATCCCAAAACCCAATTCTATAATTACTGGGGATGGTCCTTTTAAGCTTGAACTAATTAATAAAATTTCTATTGAAAACGGATCTAATTCAGAAAAATCTATAGCTCATTTATTTCAAAACCATTTAAAACCCATAAAAACATTAAAAATAGAACAACTAAAAGGTGAGACAATTGGGAAAATTATAATTAGCATGAATCCCAACCTTAATATTCCAGAAGAGGGTTACCATCTAACAATCGGTAATAATCAATCAATAGAACTGAAAGCATCCTCTTTTGGTGGATTGTTTTATGGCTTCCAATCTTTTCGTCAATTATGTGATAAAAACCTTGATGCTAACATTAAACCCGAAAACCTCTCTATTCCAAAATGTGTTATTGAAGACTCCCCTGTTTTTGGATACCGGGGAATGCACCTAGATGTTTCTAGGCACTTTTTTGATGTTGAGTTCATCAAGACCTATCTAGACATGATTGCACTACATAAAATGAATGTTTTTCACTGGCACCTTACAGACGACAATGGCTGGAGGATTGAAATAAAAAAATATCCTTTATTAACAAAAAAATCTGCATGGCGAATTGACAGAACAAATGAACCGTGGAAAGAACAATCTCCTGCAAAAGAAAACGAAAAGCCTACATATGGAGGGTTTTATACCCAAAATGAAATCCGTGAGGTAATTCAATACGCTGCAGATCGAAATATTATGGTAATACCTGAGATTGAAATGCCTGGTCATACATCTGAAGTTTTTGCAGCATATCCAGAGCTGTCTTGCAAAGGAGAATTTATAGACGTAAACCCGGGATCATACTGGCCAAATGTTGATATTTTTTGCGCTGGAAATGATAATGTGTTTGTGTTTCTTGAAAATGTTTTAGATGAAGTTTCAGAACTTTTCCCGGGGCCATATATACATATTGGTGGTGATGAAGCAGATAAATTAAACTGGGCAAATTGCACCAAATGTCAAAATCGCATAAAAACCGAAGAACTAAAAAATGAACATGAACTTCAAAGTTGGTTTATTAAAAAAATAGAAAAATTCATTTTGAAAAAAAATAAAAAACTAGTTGGTTGGGATGAAATACTAGAAGGTGGATTGGCAAAAACAGCAACCGTGATGAGCTGGCGAGGAATGCAGGGTGGAATCGAATCTGCAAAATCAGGACACGAAGTAATAATGTGCCCCACTTCTCACTGTTACTTTGATTATTATCAGGCCAACCCAGAAACATCTCCCGAAGCAATTGGAGGGTTCACAACTTTAAAAAAGGTATATTCATTTAATCCGATACCTAACGAATTATTGGAAAACGAAAAACATCTTGTTTTAGGAGCTCAGGGCAATCTTTGGACTGAATATGTTCAAACACCAGAACGTGCACAATATCGTGTTTTGCCTAGAATGACCGCGTTATCCGAAATTCTTTGGTCAGGACCGGGTAATAATACCTATGAAGATTTTTATTTTAGACTAAAACACTTACTAAAGCGGTTTGAAACTCTAAACTGGTCATATGCTCCTGGTTCTTTTGTTGTTTCTATTAACCCCGATCATCAATCTATAGATCAAAAATATAAAGTGAATATATTTTCTGAAAAACCAGGTGAAAAAATCAGGTACACATTAGATGGAACGGATCCTGCCCAAACATCATTTATCTTTAAAAAACCAATTGTAATTAACAAAAGGACTACGATAAAAGCAGCCTTGTTTATTGATAATGTGCGCGCAGGAAAAATATCTGATAAAACTGTTTTTTTTAGTAAAGCAATGGGAAAAAACATATTCTATAATAATATCTATAGTGAAAGATACTCTGGAAATGGACCTTTGACTTTAGTAGATGGCATGACAGGAACCATTGCACATAATGATGGCTATTGGCAAGGTTGGGAAAAATCAAATCTAGACGTGATTATCGATTTGCAACACAACGAGCTAATTTCAATGGTTTCTATTGGTTTTCTTGAATCTCAAAAGTCATGGATATTTTTCCCAACTCTTATCAAAATTTCTTTTTCTAATGATAGAAAATTATTCAGTGAAGAGTCTCGGATTAGGATTGGTGATGGGTATAAAAATAACACAGCAAATAGAAAACTATTCAAAAGCAAACAATTAAATATTTCAGCTAGATATATTAAAATACAGGCAATCAACAGAGAGACATGCCCAGATTGGCACCCAGGGTTCGGGGGGAAAGCCTGGATTTTCTCAGATGAAATAATTGTTGAATAAAGAAAAATTATTCACCAAATGCTGCAAATCTAAAACTGGATATTTGAGAAGGAGTGTGTTCTTTAGTCATTATATGCCTGACTTTGGATAAAATCTGAGGGTGATCCTTCGCAATATTATTTTTTTCTTTTAAATCTTTAGAAAGGTCAAAAAGTTCTATTTCAAGATTCCCTTTAAATATTCCTTTACGTATTCCTTTATAGTTGTCTATTCTAACAGCTTGTTGACCACCATATTCAGGAATTTCCCAATATAAATATTCATGGTTTTTTGTTTGTTTTTTCCCAAGAAGCACATTTAAAAAACTGATGCCATCAGTCTTTGGATTTTCTCCAGCACCGCATAATTCAACAAATGTTGGTAAAAAATCCTGAAAGGCAGATAGGTGGTCGGTTTTACTTCCTGGTTTTATACGACCAGACCAATTAACAATCATCGGGACTCGGATTCCTCCTTCCTTTAAAAACCCTTTTCCCCATCCATATGCTGCACTAAATGGTTTCGCGCTATTGAAAAATTTTGTGTCTGCCCCTCCAGTATATGTTGGTCCATTGTCGCTAGTGAAAACAATAATAGTGTTTTCTAAAAGATTGTTTTTTTTTAATACCGCTATCAAATTCCCAACCTGTTCATCCAACGTAGAAATCATAGCAGCATAAGTTGCCCTTGGAGTCTGATTGGGAAAGTAGTTTTTACCTATATAAGGAGATTCATTTCCTAATTTGTTTTTATAATAGTTTGTCCATTTATTGGGTGCCTGCAGTGGAACATGTGGCAAAGGTGAAGCATAGATTAATAAAAACCGTTTGTTGGTGTTTTGTTCTATAAAACCTATGGCTTTTTTATGCATTACATCTGGAGCATATTCTTTTAAAGAAAACTTTGAATAACTTTCCACATCGTATATATCGGATCCTAGATCTAATCCTGAATGCGGAAGTATTGCTTTATTATTTAAAATTATTTTTTTATCGTTTTCCCAAAGATGCATAGGGTACAATGTGTGCGCTTGTCTTTGGCAATTATAACCAAAAAAGTAACTAAAACCCTGATTGTTTGGGTCACCTTCTGTTCCTGGTCCACCTAATCCCCATTTTCCTATAAAACCAGTTTCATATCCACTACTTTGAATCAATTCCGCAAAAGTCAAAACAGAATCAGAAAGAGGTCTTTGGCCTTCTAGTTTTTCATTTTTAAACACTTCAAGATAATTCCACACATTGCCTCGATCTTTCAACTCATCATTCCCTCTAATATAGGTGTGACCAGAATGTTTACCTGTTAGCAACACTGAACGAGATGGCGCACAAACAGGAGAACCAGAATAATGTTGGGTAAAAAGTATTCCACTTTTTGCAAGCGAATCAATATTTGGCGTCTCAATTAATTGTTGACCATATACACCGATTTCTCCATAACCTAGATCATCTGCTAGTATAAAAACAATATTGGGGTGTTCTTGTTTTTTAGAACAAGACATATAAAATAATATTCCAAAAACTATTATAACTGATTTCATTTTAAAATTTATTAATCATATAAGATTCTATAGTCTGAATGCCTAGTGGAGCATTCTTTAGGCTCAAAACAATAGCTTTAGCTATAGACCTGGCTTGCGCTGCTCTATATTTTTTTAGTAGACCAATCATCAATGGGTTTATTATACTAAAAACAACTTTACCTGCCAATTCTCCGATTCGAATTTCTTTTCTTTTGCCTAAAATCAATGATGGTTTGAAAATTTGAATTATAGGTATATTTAATTGTTTTATTTTGTTTCCTGTTTCGCCTTTTATTTTATTATAAAAATTTTTTGAATCTGCATTAGCTCCAAGAGAAGTTACAATTGAAAATGATTTCGCATTTGTATTTTGAGCACACGTAGCAAATTTTATTGGCAATTGGAAATCTACGTATTTAAACGCTTTCTTTGTTCCAGCCTTTTTTATTGTTGTTCCCAAGCAACAAAAAACACGATTAACTGGTTTAAGGCTGTTAAAAGAGATTGGATCATTAAAGTCAACGATTAATTCTTTTAATTTCTCTGATGTTGTGAATTGTTTTTTTCTTACAAGCGCAACTACTGAAATGAAGTTGTTTGAAAACAATAATTCTTTTACAAGACAATGTTCAACCAGTCCTGCACTACCCACGACTAAAGCTGAAATCATATTAAAAAACTATAAGACATATATAAGTTTGGTCATTTTTGTGTATAAACTTAATGCGTATTAGATTTTAACAAACTTTTAGGGATTCTAATGAAAACATTGTCTATTCTCTCCTTAATTATTGTTGCTGGGTGTTCGTCTGGAACACCTGTTAATATGGAAGATGTTCTATATGAGCGTAGTGGTCGTTATATAACCGGTGATAATTATAGTAGTTTGTTTTATAAAAATCAGAAAGTATATAGTGGTCCCGGGTTTAAATTATATCGTACCGGTGAAAAAATGGAAGAAGGAATTTTAAAAAATGGATGGAAGTCAGATGTTTGGACAGGGTGGTATAAAGACGGAAAGAAAAAGTTTGTTGGTAAATATAAAAAGGGGAAGCCCGATGGAGAGTGGTCTGGGTATTATAGAAATGGACAAAAAAAATATGAAGGGAGTTATTATAAGGGTTTTCAAATTGGAACATGGAATTATTTTAGTAAAAAAGGTGAAAAGAAATTAGAAGAAAGTTACTTTATTTGTACAGATGAGTGTGAAGAAACACACCCGCCCGATCGAAGGGGAACTAAATATATATGTGAAAACCTCGGGAAAATTATTGAAACAAAAAAAGATTTTTAATCTCTTTTTAGAACCGATAAATAATTTGTTGTTCCAGACACACCAACGGGGATACCACCAGTAATTACATATTTTACACCTTTCTCCAGTAACGCGTTATCAGCAAGCGCAGCATTGACTATATCAGGAATTTCATCAGATGAAATATACTCTTTCACTAAAATAGGATTTACACCCCATACTATTGCAAGCTGTCTACAAATTGTTTTGAATGGTGTCATGGCGATGATTTTTGCTGAAGGACGGTAACGGGAAATCATCCGTGCAGTGCTTCCAGAATGAGTCATTGTAACCAAGGTTTTTATTTCCCGGTCTGCAGCAACCGAACACGCAGCAGAACCGATTGCCTGAGAAGTGTTTGTATTTACATGATCAATATGATTAAAGAAGTTTTTATAATTAATTGAAGATTCTGTTTCTTTAATAACCCGACCCAATAGTTTTATAACTTTTTGAGGATGCTTACCAATAGCTGTTTCACCAGTAACCATTAATGCATCTGCGCCGTCTAATATAGCATTCGCGATATCGCTTACTTCTGCTCTGGTTGGAACAGGACGATGTGTCATGGAATCTAAAATTTGTGTGGCAATAACAACGGGTTTGCCGGACCGGTTAGCTTTTTCAACAACATCATTTTGAATTAATGGTACTTTTTCTAATGGGAGCTCTACGCCTAAATCTCCTCTTGCAACCATGACACCATCAAAAACATCTATTATTTCACTCATTTTATCAACAGCTTCCCATTTTTCTATTTTTGCCATAATTGGCACATTATAACCAAAATCATTTATTTTTTTTCTGACAAAATCATAATCTTCTGGAGACCGAACAAATGATAAAGCAATCCAATCTGCTCCTTTTCTTAATGAAAGTTTGAGGTCTTTTATGTCTTGCTCTGTTAAGGTTGGTAGGTCTAATGCCACGCCGGGGAAGTTGACCCCCTTCTTGTTTTCAATCAACCCACCTTCAAGAACTTTACATAATAAAGTAGAATTAGAAATATGTTTCACAACCTCTAAAGTGACTCGCCCATCATCTATAAGTATTTTTGCTCCTTTATTAACTTTTTGAAACCTTACTCCCTTAGATACTTGTATTACGCTGTTGCCAGACATTTCATTACTAATTTGAATATTTTGTCCTTTTTCTATATTAAAAGGTTTTTTAAGTTTTTTTACGCGGATTTTGGGTCCTGCTAAATCTGCCAACACAGACGGTTGTAAGCCCGAGGGTAATTTAATAGAGCGTATTCGTTCAAAATATTTTGCTTTTTCTTCAGGGGTTCCATGGGACAAGTTGACACGAACACAAGAAACCCCCAAATCTACCAATTTTTGAAGCTGTTCACCATCAGAGCAACTTGGACCTATTGTGCAAATTATTTTTGTTCGCATAAGTTCTTTTAAATATTTAACTGTTTAATAAAATAAAAGTTAATTTAAAACTGTTTTGTTTGAATATTGTTTGCATCAATCAAAAAGATAAAAACAAAAAAATGATTAATTTAAAACTTGTGGTGCAATCAGTTTAAATTGATCAATTAATACCTCAAATTCTTCTCCAAATTCATCTATCATGCGATAACTACCCTCCATAAATCCAACCGGAGTAGGCAGTGGACAAAAGCTCATATATTCAAAAGACTCTCCTGGCAATATCGTTGGTGTCTTCCCAATTACTCCAGGACCATGAACATCTTCAGAGTTTCCCTGCCCATCTACTATATGCCAATAACGACTTAATAACTTTACTTTGCTAGTAGAATTATTGGTAATAGTTATATGATAAGAAAAAAAATAATATGATCTAAATGGCTCAGACCGCTCTGGAAGATACGTTGGAGTTGTTATTATTTTTATATCAGTATTCAATTAGCAAAATTACTCTTTTTAGAACCAAACTCCCATTTTTATTACCTAAACATCTATTGATATTTCAATCTTACGTTAAATAATAAACAAGTTTATTAACTGTTTGATTTTCCTTTCTTTTGTTTGTTAAACAAGGTTCTACATAGACCAATATCTAAATTACTCACATTTGCCATTTGAATGAGAACAGGCCCCAAACACCTTCACATACCAAATAAAATTGATATAATAATCTCTTTCCAATCAGCAACTGTCGATATTCTTTAACATATTACATTGTTTTTGGACAACAACCATATAAAACAGAAAAAACCTTAGGTGTGTTTTATTAGCATTTCAATTATTTACTCTTAAAGTATAATTAGCGCATTAACCGATTACTCTCTGGTGGAAATATATATAATGAAATCGAGGATGTTCCTTTTATTTAATTTCCATAAATTTTAATTCACTATGAACGAAAACAAGAAATCAAATTACACTTTCGTATTTTTATTGATACTTGGCTTCTTTCTAATCATAAGTAGAAGCACGGGCCCTTCTTCTGAAATAACACAAGACGAAATTATGGGTCATATTCGATATTTATCACACCCAAATAGAGAAGGCAGGTCTCCCGGATCAAGAGGATCAAAAGATGTTATTTCTTATATAATTAAACAATTTAAATCATATGGAGTAAAACCTGGAGTTGGAAAATCCTTTACTCAACCTTTTGATTTAACAATTGGGGTTGCCCTTGGTGACACAAATATTTTAATAATTAATGATGACTCTCTGATCGCGGGGCAAGATTACACCCCTCTTTCTTTTTCAACAAATGGATCGTTTTCTGGTCTTTCTGTTTTCGCAGGATATGGCTTTGACATCAAAGAAAACAATTTAAGGTGGAGCGATTATTCAAATATCAATGTGAGTGATAAGTGGGTTATTGTAATGCGTCATAGCCCTGAAAGAGAAAATCAACATTCAATTTATACCCCCCACTCATCTTTGCATAAAAAAATGATTGTTGCTAAAGATGCTGGCGCAAAAGGAATTATATTTATTTCTCAAATTGAAGATGATGGTCTTTATCCTTTAGCATATACACGGGGTTATAATAACGCTGGAATTCCTGCCATCCATCTCTCTAATGATAAGGCAGATAAAATCCTTAAAAAATTTGGATGGTCTCGTAAAACCATTCAACAAAAAATGAATCATTCATTACAACCTTTAACTTTTGAGCTTAAAAATGTCATAATCGAATCACATGTAACTCTAAAACCAGTTAAAACCAGAGCTGCTAACGTAATTGGCGCTATAAAAAGTGGAAACAGGAAATATAGAGATGAATATGTGATTATCGGTGCACATTTTGATCATTTAGGATGGGGCGCTCAGGGATCTGGATCAAGAAAACCAAATGAAAAATTAATACACCCCGGTGCAGATGATAACGCATCGGGGGTTGCTGGGCTTTTAGAGCTGTCTCAAAAATTATCAGCTCAAAAAAATAAATTAAAACGAAGTATATTATTCATAGCATTTGATGCAGAAGAAAAAGGTCTACTTGGAGCAAAAAACTTTATAGAAAACCCAGCTGTTGATCTAAATAAAGTTGTCACCATGATTAATATGGACATGATAGGTAGAATGGAAGATTCTACAGCAACAGTTGGTGGTGTCGGAACCTCTCCAGCCTTTGAACATATCTTAGATAGCCTCAAAACAAAACATTCATTTCATTTATCAATGAACCAGCCTGGATTCGGACCAAGTGACCATGCCGCATTTTATGCAAAAGATATACCCGTATTATTTTTCTTTTCTGGTTTTCACAACGAATATCATACACCAGATGACACGTGGAAACTCATTAATCTCGAAGGGGAAAAAAATATTTTAGACCTTATATATGATGTTGTTTTCTATTTGGCAAGAACTCCAAAAACACCTGTTTTTTCCAAAGCTGGACCAACAACCGGACCAATGAGTGCACCAAAAAGATTTAAAGTAACTTTTGGAATTATGCCATCCTATGGCAGCACAAAAAAGGGGCTAGAAGTAGAAAGCGTTTCAAATGTTAATGGTCCGGCAGCAAAAGCAGGCATTAAAAAAGGTGATATAATTAAGTCTATTAATGGAAAAACCGTCTTAGATATCTATGAATATATGGAAAGGCTTAGTAAGCTTGATAAAGGAATGACCGTGCCGGTCATTATTGAAAGAGGTGAAAAAAATATAACCTTAGATGTGGCTTTTTAATTTACTCACCCAGCAAGACTCTTTCGCGTATTTTTTCTGTTAGTTCAAGGACTGCCATCACATAATTATCAGCATGATTATATGCATAAATTGATTTGTAAATGTCGCCAGTTTTTTCATAATTACTACTATTTGCTATATAACCGTTCATTCTAAGATAGTTGGCTATGCTGCCTAAAACATCATCCCAATTATAGGGTTCTCGAACACCATTTTCATTAAAATCAACGGAATAACGAATAAAACTAGATGGTATAAATTGCCCATAACCAAATGCACCCGCGTAAGAACCTCCTATTTCTTGAGGGTCAAGATGATCATTAAAACAATACTTTAAAAACTCGGCTAATTCTTTTGTTGCCCATTTAGACCGTTTGGGCATTTCATGAATTTGTGTATATAGTGCATTGAACACTGAGAATTGAGAATGGTGAACGCCATAATTACTTTCAACACCAGCTATTGTTACAATAATAAAAGGATCAACGCTAAATTTTTTTGCTACTGATAAAATTAATTCCTCATTTTCATTATAAAAGGAGACACCAGAAGCAATTCTAGACTTTTTAACAAAAATTTTTCGGTATTCAGGCCACGATTTTTTTTCATAGGGACGCGCAAATCGGCTTGCTATTTCTTTATGGATTTTTAATTCATCATGAGAAAATGCTTGTCGAACAAATGCGTCTGGTATTGCACCAGAAAGTTTTTCCGTTACCAGCTGATATGCCAAATCGTCATTGACGTTCTGTGCAGCTACTGAAACTGCTATTAATATTATTATGCTTTTTTTCATTATTGTTTCCATTTCGCTATAAACAAGTTTGTTTCTCCTTGCTCTAATTGGTTTCGGTTAGATGCAAAAACAATGTAGTCTCCATCTGGACTAAACATTGGGAAGCCATCAAAGCCATTGAAAAAAGTGATTCTTTCAAGCTGGGAACCATCAGTGTTTATTGCATAAAGATCAAAATTTCGTCCTTGAGGATCATGTAAATTTGAAGAAAAATTAATTCTATTGCCATTCTGGAAAAAATATGGACAAAAATTTGCAGAACTATTATTTGTAATTTGTTTTTTTTCTGTTCCATCGGAGTTCATTATCCAAATTTGCAATTCCATTGGACGAATAATGTTTTGTGATAAAAGAGAATTATACTCTGCAATTTCTTTTGCAGTTTGGGGGTGGTATGCCCTCCAAACAATTTTTGATCCGTCTATACTAAAAAGGGGGCCGCCATCATATCCCACTCTGTTTGTTAATTGTGTTTTTCCGGTTCCGTCAATATTCATTGTCCAAATATCTAGATCTCCGCTCATCATGGATGTATAAATAATTTTACTACCATCAAAAGCAACGGTGCCTTCAGCATCATAACCAGGCGCATTTGTTAGCCTTTTAAGAAAAGTTTTATTTAGGTCAGAAAGAAAAATGTCATAATCTTGATATAATTTCCAAACGTAACCCTTACTATAATCTGGTTTTGGAGGGCAGTTTTTGCTTCCTAGGTGGGTTGATGAATAAATAATATTTTTGCATTCTGGATAAACAAAGTAACTACAGGTAGTAACGCCATCTCCATTAGACGCCATGGTAATATCTCCAGACTCTAAATTAAGAGTATAAATCCGATCACAAAATGAACCTCCATCATGACTCTGAAATATTAATCTTTTTCCATCAGATGAAAAATATGCTTCTGCGTTTTCACCAGAAAAGGTAAGTTGTCGTATGTTTGTAAATTGCTTTTCGTTTTTAAGAATGAGAGTGTTGTCATATATCTGCGTATTATTTATCTTTTTCATATAAAAAAGATTGGAAAAAACAAATACGAAAACAACGGAAAACATTAAAAAAATATAAGTTTTTGATGCATTCTATTCCAAACAATGTTATTGCCTAATGAAGGATCTCTATAAAGTTTTATTTGATGTGGTCACTTAATCTTTATTTTTGTAGAATATTCATTATAAGTGAAACCTATTTGTATAAATAAATTAATCAATAAGAACATAGCGATTGCAAATATATTTATCACAACTACATGAAAACCAATCTTTTGATTTCAAACACTAACAACATATTTAAATCATTATGGTTCCACAAAACTTTCAATTGATCCTAATGATTGTTTTTGATTTTATGATATTCTTACAATAGATGTTTTTTATAAAATAAATGTACATGAATTCATATCAAAAATATTCACGTTTTCATACCTTATCTAAATTAGCTGTATTTATAATTCTTGTTTTTTTTATTTTTTTAATTTTTTTACCTCATTATGCAATTATTTTATTTTTAAATAGTCTTCGCCCTGGTGTTCCCTATCAATTTTTTACAAATAATTATCATTTCTACTTTCAATTGTGTTGCGGTCTAATATCCGCTGGTCTGGTTCTCGTTCTTATTTATTTGAATTATAAAAAGAAATCTTATATAAACCTGACAGAGCTTTTAGTTCAAGATATTTTTTTTTATTTCAACGCTACACAGCGTAACATTCTCGGTTTTACACAATCGGAGGACAAACTACATCGTGTTGTTTTTATAATTATAATTTTAATTGGCGTTAGCACCCGATTGTTATATATAGATAGACCTGTTTTTCATGATGAGGCTAAAACCTTTCATGATTTTATATCTAGAGATTGGATTAATACAATAACCAACTATTATGTACCCAATAATCATGTTTTTCATTCAATTTTATCAAGAATATCTTACCTTGTTGGCGGAAACCAAGAATGGGTGATTCGCTTGCCTGTTTTTATTTTTGGTGTAATAACAATGTTGTTATCATATGTTTGTTCAAGGATACTATTTAACAAAAACATAGCCATAATTTCATGTGCATTAATTGCCAACAACATTCCTCTGGTTAGTTATTCAGTAAATGCCCGAGGTTATATTATTATAACCTGTCTCTTTTTGTTTTTGATTACTATCATTAGACAAAACAAAGATCGTGAAAGTTTGTTTTTTAGATTGTTGTTTGTTGTTGTGTCGTCCATCGGGTTGTGGACTATTCCTACAATGATAATTCCACTTTTATTTATGCTGTTTTGGTATTGTTTAGAAGGTTCTTCAGAAAGTTTTTCGAGGAGAATATTGAATGCCTTAATTATTGGACTGGTTACTGCTATCACTTCATTCGTTCTTTATAGCCCTTTGATTTTAAGGTGTGGAATTGACTCCCTAATATCAAATCAATATGTTCAGGCATCTCCAATATCAACCATTGTTCAAGATCTTCCAAGCTATATTTATAATTATTGGCAGTTTTTTACTGCTGGATATCCAAAGGTTGGCAAAGTTTTTATTTTAATTTTATTTGCCCTTGGGATACAAAAACACATCTATAACACAGAGCATCGGAATATATTGATTTCTATATTATTAATGTTGTTTACTGTTTTTTTTATAATTAAACAATTGCCACCAGAAAGATCATTGTTGTTTGTATCTCCAATATTGTGGGCATATGTTTCAGCCGGGGTTTTTTCTTTATCTTTATTTTTTTCTAAAAGATTCAATTATAATTTAAAAAGAATGACAAACATAATCTCATTGGTCATTTTTGGTTATTCAACTTTTATCTGCTTAAAAAATAATGGAATAATAGAAAAGCATAGGAGCCAAACATTTATTAAGGCTGAAGAAATTATAGTTGATTTAAAATCAGAGTTAGGATTAAAAGATAAAATCGAAACATCCTCTCCTCTTGCGGGACCAATAAGATACTATATGAAAAAAAACAAAATACAAGAAAGCCAACTACATTGGCATAATGCTGGTAAAAACAAAAATGATTTATTTGGTAGTAAAAAAATATTTGTAATTACAAGAAAGGGAAGGAACAACCTAGAATCATTTGGCTACTCGTCTTTATATTCTTTAGATGGGTTTTCACCCCCAAAAATTTGGAAAGAATACAATGGAAAAATAAAAGTATATATTATACGAAGTCTCCCTTGAAGAACTTTTTTCCCGATTCTAATCAGATTACAGAGAACAACGATTGTTATTTTTATTCTATAAAAGATTATTATATAAATTAATAATTAAGTCGTTTCCAAGCGTCAAGCCTTTTTTTATTTGCTTTTTTTGATCTGGGTTATTCCAACTAGATTCAATTATTTTAAAAAACCCTTCTGCGTGTTCGGTGTCTAGTTCTTCGTGTAAAAGATAATGCGCTAGGTTGTTCTTGTTGATCCACCTCTTTTCTAAGACTTGTCTTATTAAATATTCAGAGATTTCGGCATAACGATATTCAATCATTCCTATCATTCCTATCCCTAATGTTTTTGGTCTGTGTGTTGCTGTATGCATCAATGTTTCATTAAAAGCCATTGCTGGACCAAACGGTTTTTGGTTTCTTATTTTATCATCTTTAACACCCAATGATAATAAATATGTTCTAAATGTATTTCCGTGCGCTCTTTCCAGTTGTCCATTTCCATGTTCATCAAATATGTTTTTTAAAACAATATTTCTATCTATATAAGACTCTAGTCGGCTTGCCAAAACCAACATCGGTCTGGAAAAAAATAACACAGCTCCTAAAAAACAAATTTGAGTTTCTTTAAACTTCTTTTTTGACATTGTCCCATTTTTTAAATCCACAAAAAAAGGTTGTTCCGGTACTGGTGAATTTTTTTTGAGATTTAAAATAAAATTTCTCAACTATATTTCCCCTGTTGAAATAAATAAAACATCTGATTTACGAATAGGGGGGGAAAATGGAGCAAAAGAAAATATTTTACATCGCGTCTCGGTTTCAATACCATTGCTTTTTAACCAATTTATTTTGAATTGGTCCCGAGAATCAACCGCAAAACATACAAGACCATTTTTTCGTTTCATAATAACTTTGAGAGCTTTTTTTAATCTTATATTATTCCCACTTTGTAATAAACCCGGATTTAAATGACCAAGCTTTAATAATGTATGGGTGTTCGTTGATATTATATTTTTTATTCCATCATTCCACAATACGTCTTCTTTTCTTTTCGGGCTAAGGTTAATATGGTTTTTATAATCCTGTTTTAAACAGGTAATATCTTTGCCATATAATAACTCTGCATTTAACATATAAATATTAAACTCTGTATCTAGCCTAGCTAGTTTACCTAGGTGTGCTCCGATAAAAGTTGAATCCACCCCCGATCCTAATCTTTGCATAGCGCAAAAATATAAAAAATCCCACCCTTGGAAATCTTGATTAAAGGGCCACTTAAAAAACAAATACCATAAACAATTTTTTATTATACCCTGTGTTCTGAATTCTTGCCTGAGCTTGAGATCTGCAACATATAGCCCTGTATATGGTTTTTGATTTATTAAAACAGTTTTCCATATACCCGCAATACTACCAATAACAGTTTTTTTATTCATTATTATTAAAAAGCGCGTTTTATAACCTTGCTGTGAAAAAAATGGGGTATATTGTGGACCATGATCAATAATAAAGCTTTCAACTCCATTTTGGATAGGGTATTTTATTGCAGCTTCAATGGATCGGAGTTCTGAAATAAAGGGTTTTAAGCCTTCTATGTCAACGATGTTGTAATTTAGTTTCATTTTTTAATAAAAAGTCTAAATTTATCATAAAACATGCTTCTATCATGGGTTTTCCAATAGGAGTTAAATGAGGTATCTTCAAAAAAACTCGGTTCAAATTTTTCCGACCAGTCTTTTTTATTATTCAACTGACGCAATAAAACAGCAGAACCCTTCTTTAGCTGAAATAAATGTTTCGCACACGCAGAAACAAACACATCGTCTCCCCAATCAAAAAGGTTAGAAAGACTAACAAAATCAAAAGATTCAATGTTTGGAACATCATAAACCGTACCCGTTAAATAATCAATATCAATTTTATTAGAGCTTTTTATATATGGAAAAACAGTGGCTGACATATAATATCCTAAAAAAATATGTTGCAAGAAGGGGTTTAAACAACTATTTCTCTTTTTTAATTCACCAATGATTTTGTTTTTAAAATAATGAATGTATGTTCCTTTTTTTGCCTGTTGAGTTGCTCGTTTACTAAATACTTTTTCAATAGCAAGGTCATTGAAAACATCTTTAAAAGGATTTAAAATATTTTTATTTAATATCCATGATTCTACAATTTTTTTCTTTTTTAAAATAGGGGTCTCGGGGTTGAAAAATGTTTTTATATCATTAATATCAGCAACATTGGAAATAAAGGATTTGCGAAAATTTTGAAACATTTTTTCAAATTTACCTGATTGGTTTAAACATAAATTATCTTTTTTCCCGACATTTAAAGAATGATAATCAGATTGCGCTACAAGTTTAACTTTTTTTTTGACATGATCAATTTGGTGGGGATTTATGTCAAATGCTAATATAGATAGTTTTGGAAAAACCATTTTCAGTGATAAAGGAACACACCCCCCTGAACACACCGTTAAAAGTTTTTTAAAACCATGGGTTTTTATTACCTGCGACTCCACAAGATAGTCTTCTCGGGTCACTGCAAAAAGAACATCATTAAATGGATTTTTCGTCATTTTAGCTGTTCTGAACCATAAAAATTATTATTAGAATTAGTTTTAATTAGCTTTATTAATGGAAAACCAAAAACCGTCAGGTATGTATAGTGTTTGTTTTGTATCGGGTTGTTTTTTATTGATGTAATATTAAAAATTCCATTTTTTATTGGAAAATAATTAGATGGCTTTGTTGCTTTTAGCGATGGATAATATAAAACGTCAGAGCCCCACAGGTCATTATAGGGGCCTAATAAATAAAACCAATTGATGTTTTTTGGGTTTTCATAATTAAATTTTTGTTTTGCACGATGTACAACATCAATATTTAAATCAAATGAAGGGTGATGCAAATAAAAAAACTGGAAGTCTTTTGATTTCACCTTAATAATGTTTGATCTAGCTTGCGTGTCTTGAAAGTTGATTAATAGATCACTGTTTTTTTGCCCAATAACTAGGCAAAAAAACATTACTAGAATAATTGTTCTTTTTGAAATCATCTATAGATTACAACCATAATTTTTTTATATAGCCGTTAATTAAAAATTAATAAAAAATTAATTTTACTAAAGCTTAGTTTAATAAATATCCCACAAAAATAAACGAATATTTTTTTATGTTATATTATTTTATTCTGCTTGCCAACCATGTTTGTTATAATTTGTTTTTACTGGAAACCCTTTCCAACTCCTTGTATATTCCTAGGATGTGCTTATCATTCATATATGGAAAATTGGGCGCAGTACAAAACTTAAAAATATAATTTAACTTAAAATATTTCATAATGAGCGAGGAAACAAACGGGCGCAACGTATCAATTCCAAGGGGATATAACCCCGAAGATACAAGCGCAAGAAAAGAATGGGTTAAAAAATTTTCTGGGATTGAGATTGATGATTCCCTAAAAGACAAAGAAGGTGACCTGCAAGGAATTATAGAAAACCACGTGGGTTTTATGAAAATTCCAATGGCAATTGTTGGCCCTCTAATTATAGACGGAACTTATGCAAAAGGTGAGTTTTGCATACCTCTTTGCACTTTAGAGGGAACCTTAGCAATGTCAATGAATCGCGGAATTTATGCGTCTGCTCTATGTGGCGGAACAAAGGTAAAACATTTCAGACAAGAACTTTCTCGCGCACCCGTTTTTATATTTGACAGCCTTCATGATAGCGCAAAGTTTCAAACATGGATCTCAAAAAACGAGACTAAAATAAAAACAGTTGCCGAAAGCACAACCAACCACGGTAAAGTGTTGAGAATTGATCAATATACTGTTCAAAATTACGTTATACTTGATATAGTAATGGACACCAGTAACGCTGCGGGGCAGAACATGGTTACGCTTGCTGCACAGGTTGCCTGCGAGTTTATCCAAAAAGAAACAAATCACAATTATTTTCTAGAATCCAATATTAATAGTGATAAAAAAGCATCTGTTAGAAATATGCTTTTAGGCCGAGGGCATGGAGTAACAGCAGAAACAACTATAAAAAACAATGTGATGGGTCGAATTCTAAAAATGGATCCCGATATTTTATTTAACTCCTGGGGGTTTTTTCCAATAGTTTCAAGTATGGCAGGAACACATGGAAATGGGTTACATGTTTCCAATGCTCTCACAGCGATATACTTAGCGACAGGGCAAGACGCTGCGTGTGCCGCAGAAAACAGCATAGCACATGTGGGGCTTGAGAAAAGAGACGACGCACTAAAATTCAAACTTACTCTTCCCTCTTTGACCGTTGGAACAGTGGGAGGTGGAACTAGATTAAAAATGCAAAAACGGAACCTAGAATTGTTGGGTTGTACTGAAGGTGAACACTCTTCTCGTAAGCTTGCTGAAATTATAGCTGGAGCAGCTCTTGCATTAGAAATATCCCTTATTTGCGCAATTGCTTCTCACACTTGGACCGACGCCCATATGAAATATGGTAGAAAATAAAAATATTTATGGTGGATGTGCTTCAAAACCCAAAATACTCTTATCTTTTGGGAAAACAGCCGTTTTATTATAAAGCATTAAAAATATTATTTTATTATTACTGTAAAACTGTTTTTTCCTTTTACACGCCTCTAAAAGTTACTGGTCGACAAAATTTGCCTGATTCATCTTTCATTTTTTGTAGTAACCACAATAGCCACATGGATGTAGCTCTATTATCCGCAGCTGCAAAAAAAAGTTTTAATTTTTTTGGAATGCTAGCAGCAAGAGACTATTGGTTCGATAGTTGGATGAGGCGAGTTGCTATTAATTCTGTTATGAACTTGATTCCTGTTGATAGAAAAGTTGGTGGGGTCCGGAAACTTCCAATTGAAGACACACTAAAGCTTTGCCGTGCTTTTATGGACTACAACAAAAGAAACCTTGTTTTATTCCCCGAAGGAACCCGTGGAGAACCCGGGACAATTTTACCTTTTAAAAAAGGTGCAGCTTCTTTTTCAATAAATCTAAACAAGCCTATTTTACCTGCGGTAATACATGGCTCCCATAAGTCTTGGGCTAAAAACAAGTTTTTTATGCGACCAACAAAAATACATGTATACATTCTCAAGCCTATTTATCCCAATGAATTTATTAAAAACCGGCCTTTATCTGAAAAAGAACATGAAGCTGCTATTGAAAAAATGACTAACACACTAGAAAAAACAATAAAAGAAAAGGCAAACGAACTTTATGGATAAAAAGGAAAAGTTTTTTGGCATAAACGAAACTAACTGGGGTCATAAATGGGGATTCAAAGATTCTGGTTTTATTATTAATAGTGATAAATCTGTTATTTTTTCTGGAAACAGATATGATCTTTGTGGAAAACGACTGCCAAGTTTAATCCCATTTATTGAAGAAATGTTAGAAATTGAGTTTAAGACCCAGCCTATAATAACAGAAATAAAAAAGAAAGAAGTGGATGCGCAAACAGTTAATCAAGCATTTATGGACGATATAAAAACATGCTTTGAAAAAGACCATTATACAAGTGAAGATAATGAACGATTGCTGCATAGTCATGGACAAACGTCTTCAGATGAGGTTTATAAGGTATTATACTCAAAATTGAAAAAGTTTTCAGATCTTGTTTTTTATGTAGAAACAGAGGATAATGTTATAAAACTTATTGAACTTGCAAAAAAGCACAACGTTTGTCTTGTTCCATATGGCGGTGGAACAAGTGTTTCCAATGCTTTAAAACTTCCAGAAAGCGAAGAAAGAATGATAGTTTCAGTTGATACTAGAAGAATGAAAACCATAGAGTTTTTGGACAAAGAAAATCTTTTAGTAACAGCACAAGCTGGAATTACAGGGTTAATGCTAGAAAAAGAATTGAATAAAAAAGGGTTTACAGTTGGTCATGAGCCTGATAGTATTGAATTTTCCACTCTTGGGGGTTGGATATCAACTAACGCTGCTGGAATGAAAAAAAACAAATATGGGAACATCGAAGATATTGTCCAAAACGTTACAATGATCACGCCTAGTGGAATAATAAGTCAAAAAAAACCCCTTACCAGATCATCAATTGGCATTAAACCACAAAATTTATTATTTGGTTCCGAGGGAAACATAGGAATAATTACAAAAGCCACATTAAAAATACACGCATTGCCAGAAATTTCAACCTTTGAATCAATCGTTTTTCATGATTGGGATACTGGTTTAAAGTTTATGGAAGAACTAGTACACACAACCTCAAGTTTGCCCGCAAGCACCAGGCTTATGGACAACCTGCAATTAAAACTTGGCAACACGCTTAAAGAGGAAAAAGGAGGTGTAGATAAATTCATAGATCAAGCAAAAAAATATATTCTTTTTAATCTTAAGGGATTTGATCCTGAAAAAATTGTTGGTGGTGTCTTTAAAATAGAAGGAACAAAAAGTGAAGCAAGTTATCAAAGAAAACTCTTGGTTGCTCTAGCAAAAAAACACAACGGAGTTTTAGCTGGAGGTTCACAAGGAAAAAGCGGATACAACGTAACAGCAGTCGTTGCTTACATAAGAGAGTTAATCTTCACTCAAAACATAATTGGCGAAACCTTAGAAACGGCTGTTCCTTGGTCTAATATTAATCAGGTTCGAAATGCTGTTATCGCAGAAGTCGTCCGCCTTCATAAAGAAAACGGACTTCCGGGAAAACCTTTCTTTTGTTCTAGGATCTCTAAAATATATCACAGCGGAGTTTGTATGTATAATACTATGGCGATGAGTTTTAAAAAGGTTGAAAATCCTGAAATTGTTTTTAGTAGAATAGAACATCAACTGAGGGCTGTGATAATAGATAATGGCGGATCAATTTCTCACCACCATGGTGTTGGCAAGTCAAGAAAGGACTATATGGGAAAAACTCTTTCCAATGGAAGTATTTCGGTGCTAAAAGATATTAAAAACTCTCAAGACCCAAAAAATATTTTTGGTATAAGAAACAATGTTTTTAATAAGTAGCCGATCAATTTATTAAGGTTGTAAAAACTTGATCTTAAATGAAAAAGTTTTTATTGTTACTGGAGCATCTTCGGGCATAGGTGAAGAGATTTCAAAACAACTAGCACTAAAAGGTGCAAAAGTTGTTTGTGCAGCAAGACGAATAAAAGAACTTGAGCGGGTTAGAAATTCAATTCTTACTCTAGGTGGTCAAGCCATTTGTTTAAAAATTGATATTGACCAGCAAAAAAACTGTGAAACGCTTATTAGCCAAAGCATTAAGGAATATGGAAAATTGGATGGCTTGGTGCTAAATGCTGGTATAAGCATGTGGGCAAAGTTTGATGAAATAAAAAACATCGGATTCTTTAAAGACCTGATCCAAACTAATTATCTTGGAGCGGTTTATTGTGTTCATGCTGCATTACCCCATCTAAAGAGATCAAAAGGAAAGATCATCAGCTGCTCTACCGGTCAAGCATTGATGGGGTTTCCTAATCACTCTGGTTATGTGGCCTCTAAACACGCTCTTCATGGTTTTTTATCTACACTGGCAATAGAAAACAAAAACGAAATTACAATTCTCGAAGCAGTCCTCAGTTGGATACGCGGAACAAATCTTAGGCAAAATTCTTTCGGACCAAGCGGAAAAAGTAAAAATAAAACAATCAGAAAACACACTAAAGAATCTGTAAGTCTTAAAGAGTGCGTAAGAAGAATAATTAACGCCATAGAAAAGGATAAAACCACTGTTTACATTCCGAAAAAGCTCTCCCTTATTCCTTTTCTAAAAATGTTTTTTAAAAACTTTCTTGATAAAAAAGTGTCTAGTGCGATAAATAAAAACAAATAAAGATTACAGATATATGATACAAAAAATACTTGTTTGGTTTATTCATCTTGGTCCAAACACCAAACGTTGGTTTTGGAAGGCTTGGTATAACCTTTTTGCAAGAAAATCCCGCGATCTTAATTTCCAGTTTATGAACTATGGATATTCCTCTGACGGGTTTCATCCCCATTTGTCAGACCGCGATGAAGCAGAACGATATCCGATTCATCTTTACCATCACACCGTGACACAAACCAACGTTAAAAATAAAACCGTTTTGGAAGTCGGATCTGGGCGAGGGGGTGGTCTGTCCTATATTGTTCGATATCTCAAACCAGAGTCTGCGGTTGGTTTAGACATTTCTAAAGATGCCGTTCTGTTGTGTAATGATCTATATAAGAAAAAAAACCTTTCTTTTGTTGAAGGGGACTCTGAAAACCTTCCTTTTCCAAAAAACACATTTGACATACTTTTAAACATAGAATCTTCTCATTGTTATGGAAATCTGAATATTTTTTTATCTGAAGTATGCCGAGTATTAAAACCTCGAGGAGTGTTTCTTTGGTGTGATTTTCGTACTCCCAAGGAAATGGAAAATTTGTTTAATCTTTTTTCCCAATCAGAATTAAAAAAGATAAAAGAAACCAATATAACTCCAAACATTATTGCAGCCTTAGATATTTTATCTGTTTCTAGAAAAGAAAAAATAATTACCCATGTTCCTCGATTAATTAGAGACCTTTTTATGACATATGCGGGAATTAAAGGAAGTTCCGTATATCGCGCATTCCATGCTGGAGATTTAGTTTATAAAAGTGCGGCTTTTCAAAAACTTGATAAAAATAATTAATTTTTATACATGAAACTTTTACTTTTTTTACCAATTCTGTTTTCTCCCCTTTTTGCTAAGCTAACTATAATTCAGTGCGGTGTTTTAATTGATGGTGTGTCCGATGGTAGTTCTACTGTCAAATCTATCTTAGTGGAAAACCATGAAATAATTGATGTTGTTGATGGTTATGTAGATCCCGGGAAGGGAGATTTGGCGATTGACCTTAATGAATATACTGTTTTACCCGGTTTAATTGATACACATGTTCACCTTTCTGGAGAGTCTAACCCTTCAAAATATATGGACCGATTTACGATGGATCTAGATGATTACGCATACCAATCAATAAAATTCGCAAAAAAAACACTTATGGCAGGGTTTACAACCGTGAGAGATCTTGGTGGCCCTGTTAATACATCTTTGCGTGATGCAATAAACAAAGAACACCTTATAGGCCCTAGAATATTTAGCGCAGGAAAATCTTTAGCATCCACTGGTGGGCACGGAGACCCAACCAACGGAATGAAATTTAACTTAATGGGTGACCCCGGACCAAAAGATGGGGTTTTAAATGGGGTATCAGAAGCGATTAAAGCCGTAAGGCAGCGTTATAAAAATGGAGCAGATCTTATAAAAATAACAGCCACGGGAGGTGTTTTAAGTATCGCAAAAAATGGAGAAAACCCTCAGCTTAAAGAAGATGAAATACGAGCTATTGTTGAAACAGCTAAAGATTATGACATGCATGTAGCTGCACACGCACATGGGCCAGAAGGAATAAAAAGAGCCATAAAATCAGGTGTTCGATCTATTGAACATGGAACCCTTATGGATGAAGAAACAATAAACCTTCTAAAAAAACATGGAACATACTATGTCCCCACTATTTCTGCGGGTGAATTTGTTGCCAAAAAAGCAGCTATTGATGGTTATTATCCAGAAATAATTCGCCCAAAAGCAAAAAAAATAGGCCCACAAATTAAAGAGACTTTTAAATTGGCTTATAAATCCGGGGTTAAAATCGCATTTGGAACAGATTCGGGGGTTTCAACGCATGGAGAAAATGCAAATGAATTTGTTTATATGGTTCAAGGAGGAATGAGTCCAATGGAGGCTATTGTTTCTGCAACAAAAACAGCTGCTGAACTATTAAAAATCAACGAGTCCTTAGGAACAATAGAACCTGGAAAAAAAGCAGACATTATTGCTGTTAGAGGTAACCCATTAGATGATATTTCTGCTTTAAAAAACGTTGTGTTTGTTATGAAAAAAGGGACGATATACAAAAACACCAATAAAAAAAGTCAATTGTGATAAATGGATAATAAAAAACTAAAAGTAAATATAAATAATTTTTGGGAAAAAGAAATTATTCCTGCTCTTTTTGATTATATAAAAATACCAAACAAATCCCCCTCCTTTGATCCGAATTGGAAAAAAAACGGATATATGGATAAAGTATTAACTCTAGCAACTAACTGGATAAATAAACACCTGCCAAAGGGTGCTACATTAATTGTAAAAGAAACGCCGGGAAAAACACCTTTAATAATGGTTGATCTTGCAGGCCAAAAAAAGGGGAATGTCTTGATGTATGGCCATCTAGATAAACAACCAGAAATGAAAGGTTGGGATAGTGATAAAGGACCGTGGAAACCTGTTTTAATAAATGAACAGCTGTATGGGAGAGGGGGGGCCGATGACGGATATGCTCTTTTTTGTTCATTGGGTGCAATAAAAGCACTTCAAGAACAAGGAGTTGCTTTACCTAGAATATTAACCCTTATAGAATTTAGTGAAGAAAGCGGCTCTCCAGATCTTCCGCATTATATGGATCTGTGTTCAGATACGATTGGATCCCCAGATCTTGTTGTTTGCTTAGACTCTGGAGCAGGTGATTATAAGAGGTTTTGGACAACTACATCTTTGCGTGGCTTAATTGGTATGTCTTTGCGTGTCGATGTATTAAGGGAAGGGGTTCACTCTGGCAGCGCAAGTGGCTATGTCCCTTCATCTTTTAGGGTGGCCCGGAAAATTTTATCTCGTATAGAAAATGAAAACACCGGTGAAATTCTTTTGGAAGAACTAAAAACAAAGATTCCAAAAACAAGAATTAAAGAAGCAGAAAAGTTGGTAGGTATAATTGGAAATGACCTGATGGTAGAATTTCCTTGGAAAGAAAAAATGAAACCATCAACAGATAGCCTCGTAGATGGTATCTTAAGAAGGACTTGGAAACCCGCACTTTCAGTTGTTGGTGCAAGCGGTCTACCGCACCCAGAAAATGCAGGAAACGTATTGCGTCCTTTTACAGAGTTACAACTATCAATTAGAATTCCTCCAGGAATTAATCATATAAAAGCAAAAAATGCGCTTAAAAAAACTATTTTAGACAACCCTCCATATAATGCAAGTGTTTCTCTTTCCTTTGATGAGCCCGCAGCCGGGTGGAGCGCTCCAAAAACAAAACCCTGGCTATTAAATTCAATAGAAACTGCATCAGAAAATTTTTTTAAAAAATCACCTGGGTCTTTGGGGGAAGGAGGAACAATTCCTTTTATGGCAATGTTAGGCAACCAGTTTCCAAAAGCCCAGTTTGTAATTACTGGAGTACTGGGACCAAATTCAAACGCTCATGGACCAAATGAATTTTTACAAATACCTTACGCTAAAAACCTAACAGCTTGCATAGCTTCAATTATAAATGATTTTCCTGGTTAAATAATTGTCCTTTCGGCTATACATTATTTTAGGAGTAGCCTTATTTGCAGTAAGTTCAACATCTTTAGTTATAAGAGAGGTGTCCTCTTCTCCCCCATTAACATTGGCGTTTTGGAGAATGCTTACAGCGAGCGGTTTACTATGGTTTTACAGCGCACTTGGTAAAAACACAGCTCTATCGAAAAAGAATTTAAAACGAATCGTAGTTGCCGGAGTTTTTTTGGGTCTACATTTTACTTGTTTTTTTTGGGGGGTTCGTCACACGTCTATCGCAAATGCTACAATATTAGCAAACACCGGTCCTTTTTTTACGGCACTTATATCCGCTTTCAATGGGAAAAGTCATTTAAAACCATCAGGATATGTTGGGCTTTTTCTGGCCTTAATTGGTGTTTGTATTGTTCAGAGTACCGGGCTTGATGTAAACAAAGATAGCTTAATAGGAAATTTGGTGTCGTTGTTGGGAGGTTTTTTTATATCCCTTACATATTTATTTGCAGAAAAAATAAGAATCACAACAAAAAATGTCGTTTATGGAAGAACTTTGTTTTTTGTAGCTGCTTTAACTATTCTCGCCATCTCAATCTTTTTAGGAGAAAACCCAATGGTTTTTGAAAAAAAGCACTTACCTTGGTTTTTATTTTTAGGTCTGGTTCCATCTATATTTGGACATAATTTTTTAAACTATGCTATTAAATATTTATCTCCGACTGCTATTGCATCGATTCCTTTAGGTGAGCCTATAATTGCTTCATTTTTAGGTTATATTTTATTCTATGAAAAAATCTCAAATGAAGCTTTTTTAGGTAGTCCTTTTGTTTTTATTGGTATTTATTTAATTTTAAAAAACTCCAACAAATAATAAAATTATTAATTTATATGACCATTATTAATATTAATTATTTTTAGGATAAAAATTGTTTTCTTTTTGATATTTTTTTACTAGTGCGTTTTTTTTATACGTGTTTTGACGATTCTCTGGAAGAAGCGCAGCGATGCGACACATCATGTCCTTTCCTATCTCTTTCAGCGCTTTGTTTTTTTCATTTTTGTTTCCACTTAAAATATGTGGACCAAATGGTTTTCCTATGTTAACCTGTATTCTAGACCTCACCCCTTTGAAAAGATCTTCCCATGCCGTTTCTGCTCCATATATTGCCATAGGCACAATTGGGGCTTTTCCTAAGGTGGATAAATAAACTGTTCCATTTTTCGCATCTCCTAAAAAAACATTTTCTATTCCACCATCAGGAAAAATTCCCAAAATTTCTTTTTTTTTCAACACCTGAATTGCCTTTTTTATGGTTGATGGAGCAAGCTTTTCTCTGTCAACAGGTATCCAACCATAAATAAATGGTGCCCATATAAACCACCATTCTACTTCCTGATCGCTAGCTGCAATAAAATTTATAGGTTTTTGAATTCCATAAGAAAAAAACAGCGGATCATAATAGCTGAAATGATTGCTTGCAATCACATAGGGACCATTTTTGGGAAGGTTCCACTTCCCCCAAACCTTTGTTTTTGCAAGCGACGAGCCTAAAAACATCGCAACATATGTAAGGCAATAACGCCACCATTTGGGTTTTGGCGAAAGAGTTGATAGAATTTCTGGTCCAAACTTTTTTTTCATTTAATTAAAACAAATAATATTAAAATTTTAATTGTTTAAAATGGCAAATCATCTTCTTGGTTATGGTTTGTTTGAACGTCACTGGATTCATTTGTTCTTTTTTTATCTGAGTCGGGTTTTTTTCCAAGCATAGTAAAATTATCACATCTAATTTCTGTCGTTTTCCTTTTAATTTGATTTTGATCTTCCCACTCATTGGTTTGTAATCGACCTTCTACGTACACCATCATCCCCTTATACATATACTCACTAGCAGTTTCGGCCATTTTTCCATACATAACGACCCGATGCCATTCTGTTTTATCTTGATATTCACCATTTTGATTTTTCCATGATTCATTTGTTGCAATACTAAGGTTTGTAACGGCAGTACCCTGTGGGGTAAATCGACTTTCAGGGTCTTGACCAAGGTTTCCAACAAGAATTACTTTATTTACGCTGTTCTTTTGCATGCGTGCTCTCCATATCTAAAATTATTATAGGTTAAAACAACTTTTTTAAATCGTTTTAATTTACATCTTACATTCAAATTAAAATCTGTAATGTTATTTTAAAAAACAATTTTTACTTTAAAAAAATCAAAAAAAAGATGAAGATATAGAGAGTTCTTGTTTGATAGAATTGATAATGTTTTTTATCCTTTTATCTTTTGTTGTTTTTTTATTAATTGTTTTCAATGCGTGCATAACTGTTGTGTGGTCTCTACCTCCAAAATAAACACCTATATTATTCAAAGACGTCCCAATAATTTCTCGACACAAAAACATTGATAAATGGCGCGCTTCGGCTATTTCCATTTTTCTACTTTTTCCAACGATCTCTTTTTCAGAAATTTTTGAAGAAGCTGAAACCCTTTTAACTATGTTTTCTATTGAAATGTCTTTAAAGCTTCCAACCCCTACTCTTTCTTTGACAACATCAAACACTAAATTTTTATCGATCTCTTTGTTTAATAAAGACGATTTAGCTAAAATTCTAATGATTGCACCCTCTAAATCTCTAATATTGTTTTTAATATGCCTTGCTATAAATTCAACAATTTCATATTCAAGGCTTAGGCCATTCTGCTCAGCTTTATCTAAAAGAATAGCAACCCTCATTTCAAAATCTGGAGGCTGAACATCAACAGAAAGACCAGATTGAAATCTTGACAACAGTCTTAACTGAAGTCCCTTCATTTCTCCTGGAAATTTATCTGCTGTTAAAACTATTTGTTTTCGACTTTGATATAAAACATTAAAGGTATGAAAAAATTGTTCCTGTGTTTGTTCCTTGCCTCTAAAAAACTGAATGTCATCAATGAGTAAAATGTCCGCAGACCTATAATTTTGAGCAAATTCGATGGTTTTGTTTTTTCTTAAACTATTAACAAAATCTAACGTGAATTGTTCGCTTGTAATGTTTACAATTTTAAAATTATTATGTTTTTCGATTGCTTTATTGCCTATCGCATGAATAAGGTGTGTTTTTCCTAGACCCACGCCTCCATAAATAATTAAAGGGTTAAAATTATGTTCACCGGGATTATTGGCAACAGACTCACTTGCTGCTTTTGCAAATTCGTTATTATTTCCAACAATAAAATTTTCGAATGTATATTGTTTGTTTAGATTGTTAAACTTTCCGGGCAATGTTTTTTTATTAGTATAAACTATGTCTTTTCTGTCATCGCTATCTTTTAAATTTTTATTTTTATTTATTTCAATATTATATTTAATTACCCTACCATTTGTTTCACCAAGCGCAGATTGAAGGTCAGTTTTGTAGTGTGATTCAATCCATTCATGAAAAAACTGATTTGGCACCTCTAAAAAAAGAATATTATTTTTTAATCTTTTAGGCTTAATAGGATCAAACCAAGCGTTAATTGCGTGAGAAGGTAGAGAATTTTTTAATCTGCTGTAGATAGTCTCCCAGACCAGTTTATGGTTTTCTATGTTTTTATCCACAAGTTTTCCACATGTCTTTTTCTGTTCTATAAAAATTAACAAATACACTTGAGTTTTTTTACGGTTTTTTTTGTTTTTATGTGTCTATATGAACTAATAATATTTTTGTGATGTTGGTTTGTCTTTTGTAATTTTCGGGCTAAACTACTTTAAGTTATGAAAAGAACATTTCAACCAAGCAATAGAAAAAAACGAAACAAGCATGGTTTTCGATCAAGAATGTCTTCCGTTGGTGGCCGCAATGTACTTCGCAGGCGACGTAAAAAAGGTCGACGTCGTTTAGCAGTATAAAAGCTTAGTTTGTTTTTTCTCCGATCATTTGATCGCCTTTTAGTTCGTTTTCTTTATTGCTTAATTAGGGGTTATCAAATTTTTATCTCTCCTATAATTGGGTCACATTGTCGATTTCAACCAACCTGTTCTAACTATGCTCTTTTAGCCCTAAAAAACAAGGGTTTTATAGTTGGCTTATTCCTGGCTAGTCAAAGAATTTTAAAGTGTAATCCCTTCCACCCGGGCGGTCATGACGCGATCAAATAAAAATGGATAGAAACACTCTTCTGGCATTCTTTTTAATTGCCCTTGTTTTACTGCTCACCCCTAAATACATGGAACTTTTTTCCCCAACGGTTTCTCCAAAAAAGGTTTTTGTCGACAAAAACGTTCAAAAAGAAAGTGAGGCAAATAAAAAAACCCAGGTTGTTTCACAAAGTCCAGCCATTCAAAAACAAAAGTTTTTAAACAAAAATTTAAAAAACAAGACTGGCAAAGAAAAAACTGCGGTTGTTGAAACCCCTCTTTACAGGGCTGTTATATCTTCATATGCTGGCGGCACAATAAAAGAATTCTATATTAAAAATCACTTTACCCCAGACAGCCAAACCGTTAGCTTAATTAACCAAGGCGCTGAAGAAAAGAACCTTGAGCTTTATTTAAGAGACTTAGATGGACAAAAGATAAACCTCAGCACATACTGGGAAACAAAATCAAAATCACCAGAAGTTAATATTTCAGATATTCTTTCATTAGAGTATCGGGTCGAGCTGTTCTCAGGAGACACCATCATAAAAACTTTGATTTTTGATCCAACCTCCTATTCTATAAAAATTAATTTAAACCTTAAAAATGTTAGACAGGGTGTTTATAGAGACGCAACCTTTTCGTGGGAAGGTGGGCTGTCTACAACAGAAAAAGACACCAAGGATGATAAAACATATTTTAAATCCTATATATATCAAGGCGGTGAGATTGAAGAGCTCAAAACAAAGCCCGGAAAAATCGAAGAAAAAACATATAATGGGGCAACTGAATGGTCGGCTATAAGAACAAAATACTTTGTTTCTGCCTTAATACCCAACGACCCATTAAATATTAGATCTAGTGTTCTTTCCGGCAGAAATGACTCACTAGAATTATATAATAGTTATTTTATATTTGACGCTTATAAAGATATATCATTTACTTTGTTCTTGGGCCCTTTAGAATATGAAAGAGTACGCGCCCTTGGCGTAAACCTAGATGAAATAATGGACTTTGGATGGGCTTTTATTAGACCTATTTCAAAAGGTGTTTTATACACCCTAAAAAGAATGCATGACTATATTCCCAACTATGGTTATGTGCTAATCTTATTCTCTTTTATTGTGAAGATTTTAGTTTTTCCACTAACCAGAAAAAGCTACCAATCTACTGCTGCATTGCAGGTGGTTCAGCCGCAGGTTAACGCATTAAAAGAAAAATACAAAAACAACCCACAAAAACTTAATCAAGCAACAATGAAACTTTATAAAGAAAAAGGAGTAAATCCCTTGGGTGGGTGTCTGCCGATGCTTTTGCAAATGCCTTTATTATTTGCCCTTTTTATTGTTTTTCGAACAACTATTGAGCTGAGAAACGAACCGTTTTTGTTTTGGATAAAAGACCTGTCTTCGCCAGACATTATTTTTAATCTTCCATTTACTATACCGTTATATGGGGCCCACGTTGCCTTTTTGCCAATTTTGATGGCTATTTCTACATTTATACAGCAAAAAATGATGACGGGTGGAGCGGTTCAACCCCAACAAAAAATGATGCAATATTTTATGATGATTTTCTTTTTTTTAATATTTAATAATTTTCCATCAGGGTTAAATCTTTACTATACGCTTTTTAATGTTCTTACTATTGCACAACAAAAATTATTACCAAGTACAAAACAAAAAACCTAGGCAATGTTTGAAGATACGATAGTTTCGCAGGCTACACCAGTTGGGCATTCAGCGATTGCAATTATTAGGATAAGTGGAAAAATGGCTTTTGAATATGCCAAGCGCATAACCCGTACGAAAAAAAATTTTAAACACTTAAGACCTAAACATTTACCAATCTATATAAACAGAAAAAGAAAAATTGATTCGGGTATTTTTATTCCCTTTTTTTCTCCAAGGTCATACGATGGTGAAAACATCATAGAAATTTCATGTCATGGAAATCCATTTATAATTGGAGCAATAATTGATGAATTTTTAAAATATGGTGCTAGAATAGCCAAGCCTGGAGAATACACAAAACGAGCATTTCTAAATAATAAATTAGACTTAAATCAAGCAGAGTCTGTGGGCTTGTTAATCCAATCTAAGTCTTTAGAGGCAGCTGAAAAGCAAACACAGAACTTAGACGGAAACCTTTCTTTAGGTTTAAACACCATAAGAAATGAAGTAGTTTCAGCTTTAGCCTTATTAGAATATGAGTTTGATGTTTCAGAAATTAAATTTTTAAAAAAAAAGGATTTGTTTAAAATTAAAAATAATATTAAAAACTGTGAAAAACGCCTATCTAAAATCATTGGTTCATTTAATTTTGGATCTGCCTATTCTAAAGGGCTTAGGTTTGTTTTTGTAGGAAAAGCCAATGTGGGAAAATCAACCCTAATAAACACATTGTTAAACTACGACAGGATTATTACAAACAACAAACCTGGAACAACTAGAGACGTTATTACTGTAGAAACAATTTTTAAAGGAGTCCCCGTTACGTTAATTGACACAGCAGGCATTAACAGAACAAATGACCCCGTCGAACTCCAAGGAATTGAAAAAACAAAAGAAGAAATAAGCAGATCAGATGTAATTTTTTCGCTGTTTACCTTTGATGCCCAACCTGTTGATTTTATTGTAGATAAGCACACTATTAACATATATAATAAAAACGATTTAGCGCCCTATCGCGGTAATAAAAAAGACGTGATTTCCATTTCCGCATTAAGCGGAGATGGTATCGATACTCTTAAACAAAAAATAAACAAATCTATAAAAACAGTAACAAAGTCAAGCGAACCCCGCATTATAACAACCATAAGACAAAAGGACTCATTAACCCGCGCATTAAAAGCAATTAAGTCCGCATCAACACATTTTAAGCAAAATCCAGCACAGCTTGAATTAATCGCTAGCGACCTTAGAAGCTCCTTGTATCAATTCGACATAACATCAGGAAAAACAATAACTAACGAGGTTTTAGAAAGTGTTTTTTCTTCATTTTGCGTTGGAAAATGAAATCAATAACAAAAACCTGGGATATTGTGGTTGTTGGGGGTGGTCACGCTGGCGTAGAGGCTGCCTTAATTTCCTCAAAGCTGGGTAGGTCTGTCGCTCTAATTACAATGGATAAAAACGCCATTGGAAGAATGTCCTGCAACCCCGCTATTGGTGGCTTAGCAAAAGGACAAATGGTTCGTGAAATTGATGTTTTAGGTGGAGCCATGGGCTTTATTGCAGATAAAACCGGAATTCAATTTAAAACCTTAAATAAAAAAAAAGGAAGAGCCGTTTGGTCTCCTCGCGCACAAATAGATAAACGGCAATATGAAAAAAAAATAAAAAAGAAGGTTGTTTCTACAAACATCAAGATTTTTCAAGATGAGGCTATTAATATAATAATTAAAAATTATAAAGTTTCTGCTATAATACTAAGAAGTGAATATAAAATTAAATGTCATAATGCCATTATAACAGCTGGCACTTTTTTATCTGGAAAAATACATATTGGTGAAAGAAAAATTTTAGCAGGTAGGATGGGTGAAGAAAACTCCGAAGGACTGACTGCCTCTCTTGTTTCTGTAGGATTTAGGGCTGGGCGCCTTAAAACAGGAACCCCACCTCGCTTAAAAAAAGACAGTATTATTTGGGAAAAACTAAAACCAAACTTTGGAGATAAAACGCCTATTCCATTTTCATATTTCACAAAACAGTTTAAGCCAAAAAACGAACCTTGTTACTCAACCCATACAAACCAAAAATCACATGATGTCATTTTTAAAAACATACACACCTCTCCAATGTTTTCAGGTGATATCGGAGGAAAAGGCCCAAGATATTGCCCATCTATAGAAGACAAGGTTTTTAGGTTTAACGAAAAACCCTCTCATTTGTTATACTTAGAACCAGAATGGGTAGACTCAGATCAAATCTACCTAAATGGTTTTTCAACAAGCCTACCTGAAGAAACACAAAAAAGGGCCCTTCGTTTTATTCCTGGCCTAGAAGAGGTTGAGTTTTTTCGCCCGGGTTATGCGATTGAATATGATTTTTTTCCACCATCTCAACTAAAGGCCACCCTAGAGTCAAAAGATGTCTCAGGTTTGTTTTTTGCCGGGCAAATGAATGGAACCTCTGGCTATGAAGAAGCTGCAGCACAGGGCTTGATTTGCGGAATAAACGCACACCAAAAATTGCTTCTAAATCCTCCGCTTATTCTTTCAAGAAGCTCTTCTTATATAGGCGTAATGATAGACGATCTGATAACAAAAGACACCCTTGAACCATATAGAATGTTTACATCTCGAGCAGAATACCGACTTTTATTGCGCTTTTCAAACACCTTTGAACGACTTTATCCTACAGCAAAACAATTAAACCTTCTTTCCTCTTCTAAGCTCAAAACCATAGAAAGCCTTTTAATAGAAAAGGACCTTATTAAACAAAACCTCAATACAACCATAAATAAAAATCAAATAAAACCAAATAAAAACATAACTGTATCCACCCCAGCGAAAACCCTAATAAAAAGAACAGACATATCCATAGAAGACCTCCCGGGGGATCTGTTTAAAACAAAAACAAAACTTTTAGACTGGCAAAAAAGAGATATCGCTTATGATGTTGAATCTGATATAAAATATAAAGGCTACATAAACCGACACCTAAAGGAAATTCGATCATTAAAAAAAAATGAAAACCTTAAAATTTCAAAGTTCTTAGATTATTCATCTGTTCCCGGGCTGTCAAACGAAGGGATAGAAAAATTAACTTTAGTAAGGCCTGAAACCCTAGGTCAAGCAAAAAGGATCTCTGGTGTTACGCCATCAGACGCGGTGGTTCTTCATGTTTTTATTTCTAAATAACTGTTTCACGTGAAACCAAAAAGGGGCACTTTTTTTCCAACCGCTGGACTGAAATCATTTTTTAATGGTGTTTCTGTTTTGGGCCTTACTGTTGATGCCGCGGTATTGTTTTTAAGCGACCTTAATATGGTTTCGTCAAAACATCTTTTTCTTGCCTTTAAAAATGAAAAGGACGCCCTAGACCTATACAACAGGTGCATGGAAAACAAAAAAGATCGTTTTTATTATTACCCAGATCTTAAAGGTCTTGACTTTGTGCCTGGGTTTATACCAGAAGAAAGGCGCTATCAAAAAGAAACTGTTTTATCTTTGATTTCAAAGAAGCCCGCTATCTGTTTTGGTACCCAAAAATCAATAACAAGAAAAACCATAAAAAAACAAACCCGGTTTTCAACAAAAAGATTAGAGTTTTCTCTTGGAAAAACATTAAATATAGACAATGTCATATCCACCCTTATTGATTTTGGATATAATAAAAGGACGCCACTTTCTGGGTCTGGTGAATATTCGCTACGTGGTGATATTCTAGATATATATCCACACCACTTTAAAAACCCGGTTCGGCTTTCTTTTAACTTAGAAAAAATAGAAAGAATCTCCCTTTTTAACCCATCTAATCAGCTTACAATACAGTCATTAAAAAAACTTATTTTAAAAGACCTTGTTGATCTGCAAGGGTCTGATTTTATTGATCTTATTAAACACTCTCGTCGCGGTTTCGTTGTTGATGTGGTTCTTGACAATGCGAGGGTTTCTTTTTTAAATAATCCTACGACCAAAAATTGTGAGTTTATCACGTCTGAGGTTTTCTTATCCACAAAAACAACAAAAGAGAAACTTTCTAAAATTAAAATTTTAGCAGAAACAGCAGAGCGGATTTTTTTGGTTACAAAAAACCCTTCGTTCGATAAATCTCTTTTACCAAAAAGTCAACTTATTGAGAGAGTGTTTGGGTCAATTGAGCGTTCTTTTGTTTTAAATTGTGAATACAACTTTTTGGTTTTGTCTGATAATGAGATTTTTTCTAAATATTCTACGGGAAACAAATGGCAACCAATAAACACAAATAATCAATTAAAAACAGCTGAAGTTGGTTTTTCTAATTTAAAACCGGGAGATTTAATTGTTCATGTTTCATTTGGCGTTGGGCGCTATTTGGGGATATTTGAAAAAGAAAGCCGGGTGGGAGTTAAAGAAGGTGTCGAAATTGAATATAAGGATAATGCTCGCGTTTTTGTTTCCCTGGATCAATTGTTTTTAGTACATCGCTATATTGGAGGAGGAAAAAAACCAACGCTTTCTGCCTTGGGCACAAAAACCTGGTCTACAGAACTAAAAAAAACTCGGAAAGCCGCAGAAGAAGTGGTTTCGGAAATTATAAAAACCTATACCGAAAAGCCGGAAAAGAGAGGTTTTTCTTATACTAAAGAATCAGATATAGACAATATGCTTTCAGGCTCATTTTCTTTTGTTGAAACAAAAGATCAAAAACAAGCAATCTTAGATGTTTATAGAGACCTTAATAAAGAAAAACCAATGGATCGACTTATTTGTGGAGATGTTGGTTTTGGTAAAACAGAGGTAGCAATACGAGGAATTTTCAAGGCTTTTCTTTCCGACAGGTTGTCTGTTTTATTATGCCCTACAACAATTCTTGCAGACCAACATTATATAACATGTAAGGAGCGTTTTTCTAACCTTGGGGTTTCGATTGCTCTTTTGTCTCGCTTTAATTCATCTCAAAATCAAAAGAACACAATAAAAAAACTTACCAATAAAAAAATTGATGTTTTAATAGGAACGCATAGGATTTTGTCAAAAGATGTTCTTTTGCCTTGCCTTGGTTTACTTATAATTGATGAAGAGCATCGTTTTGGAGTTCGACATAAAGAAAAAATAAGATCTTTAAAATCAAATGTTGATGTTTTAACTCTTACAGCTACCCCCATTCCAAGAACCCTTCAACAGTCTTTGGTTGGGCTTAGAGGAATAAGCACTATAAAAACCCCACCGGTTTCAAGAAAACCAATAAGCACATCAGTAAATTATTTTAATTGGTCTGAAATTGCATCAAAGATTAAAAAAGAACTTTTAAGAGGCGGGCAGGTCTATTTTTTAAATAACGATACTAGAACAATCCCAATTATCGTCCAAAAACTAAAAAGAATTTTTTCATCAAGCGTTATAGCTGGGGCTAGTGGAAAAATGGTAAGCAAAGAATTAGAAAAAACCGTATTGGCTTTTTTTGCGGGAAGAATTGATATTTTGGTTTGCACCACCATCATTGAATCTGGCCTAGACGTAACCAATGCAAACACTATTATTATAAATAACGCCCAAAACTTTGGGCTTTCTCAGCTGTACCAAATTCGAGGCAGGGTTGGGCGAGGAGGAAGAGAAGCGCATTGTCTTTTGTTGATCCCGACAAAAAAGACACTTGAAAATGATGCATTTAGAAGATTAAAAACAATCGAGCAAAACACCGCACTGGGAGCCGGTTATAATATATCAATGAAAGACCTTGAAATACGTGGAGCAGGAAGTCTTTTTGGATACAAACAAAGCGGACATATAACAGCTGTTGGTTTTGAGGTGTATTGTGAGATTTTAAAAGAGGAGTTAAACAAAAGAAAAAACAAGCTCAACAAAAAAGACACCATTATTCAAACAGATGTGCTACCTCAAATAAACAAAGACTACATAAAAGACAGATCTTTAAGGGTTAATTATTATTATCGCATAGCCAAAGCAACAAAAAAAGAAGAAATAAATAAAATTGAAGAAAGTATGGTAGATGCCTTTGGGTCGGTTCCTGATTCAACCAAAATCCTTTTAAACATAGCAAGGCTTAAGGTCGATTGTTTTGGTACGCCTCTGGTAAAAATAATTGCATCTAATCAAATTGTTTCGGTTTCGTTAGGTGGTTTAGGGGCTCATAAATCTATTGATGATCTTTTTTTATCGATATCAACATTTAAACACAAAAGGCTTTTAAATTATCGATACGAAAACACCGGCATGCACACACTTTCATTAGCATTAGAAACAAAAAACCTTTTTCCTAACATGGAATTGTTGTTTTCTTTTGTAGATTTGTTTATAACAACAAACTAACATTTTTTTATATTTTGATTAAAACAACAACCATTGTCCTTGTGTTGGTTTTTTTTTCTTGTTCGAAAAAAAAGACAGACAACTCCCCCGTGTTGGCAAGGGTGGGTAATCAAACCCTAAAGCTTAAAAACATAACAAACCCGAATCTTCTTACCAGCCAGGCTATACCACCCCTTGTTGAAGAGTGGATAAATAAAACTATTTTATATAATGAAGCAAAAAAAGAAGGATTAGACAAAGATAGCTTTTTTATTAAATCAAAAAATGATTTTTTTAGAGATCTCGTTATTTCCTCTTTTGTTGAAAAAACGGTAAGAGCTAAAATAAAAATCGAAAAGGATTCTATTTTAAATTATTATAAAAAAAATAAAAGTTCTTTTTTGCGACTAAATGAAGAAGTTTATGTTGATCATTATGCCACCGAAAATCTATCAACTGCAAAAAAAATTAAAGAAGTAATCTTATCATCAGGTGAACACAAAAAGAATTTTGATCTAAGTTTGTACTTTGTTGAGTCTAAAAATATAAAGAAAGGTCGTTTGTCTCCGGTTCTCAATAATAAAATTTTTAATTCTCAATCAAAGGCGGTTGGACCAATAAAAACAGATTCATCTTATCATGTTTTTAATATTTTAAATAAATATAAAAAGGGGACTATTGTTGGTTTTGATTTAGCCTATGATGAAATATATCAAAGATTATATAAAAAAGAAGAAACTAAACATTCTTTTTTGTTGTTAGACAGTTTAAAAAACAAATTAAAAATTTTTATTAACCCAGATTACCAATGAAATATAATCGTCTTTGTTTCCTCCTGTTTTGTTTTTTTTTGGTTTTTAGCCGTGATACCGACAAACAAATTGATGGTATAGCGGCAATTGTAGAAAAACACATTGTTTTGAAAAGCGATTTGTTACAAATGATTAATATGGCTGCATTACAAAACAAAATAGACCCAACCACAAACCCTGAAAAGTTTAAAGAACTTGAGGTCTCTATTTTACAATCTATGGTAGATCAAAAAATAATGTTAGAAATGGCAGCGGCAGATTCCATACAGGTAGAAGAAAAAGAAGTAACTCAAGCCCTCGAACAACAAGTTCAAATGTTTATAGCCCAAGCTGGTGGTGAAAAAAACGCAGAATTAGCACTGGGTCAGTCTTTAAGAGATTTTAAGCGAGAATTTTGGTATGACATGCAAGATCGTTTAATTTCAGAAAAATATCAACAACAATTAATTGGTTCTATTTCTATTACAAAAACTGATGTTATTAAGTTTTTTAAAATATATAAAGACAGTTTACCTAATATACCTATGCGTGCGAAAATTAGGCATATTTTAATTTCTGTTAAACCAAACCAAAAATCAAAACAAACAACCATAAAACTATTAGAAAAAATAAAGGATCAAATTAAAAAAGGTCAAAGTTTTTCAGATTTAGCTAAAAAGCACTCACAAGATCCTGGATCTAAAAACAATGGAGGTTCTTTAGGTTGGGTAAACAGAGGTTCTTTGGTTAAAAACTTTGAAGCTTTAGCTTTTACCTCAGCTGTTGGAAATGTTGTTGGCCCAATCGAAACTGAATTTGGTTTTCATATTTTAGAAACGCTTGAAAAACAGGGTGATAAAATAAAAGTGAGACACATATTAATTATACCTGAAATAACCAACGATGATAATGAAAGATCATATAATTTTGCTATGTCTTTAAAAAATGACTCAATTAAAACCCTTGATAATTTTAAATCTATGGTTTTGCATCACACAAATGATGAAATAACTAAAAAAATAGGCGGAGACTTAGGGTGGATTGATCCACAAAATTATACCGTTCCTGAAATCGGACAAGCAATTAAATACCTAAATGTCAATTCTTGTAGTCCCCCTATAAATTCACCTTTAGGGTTTCATTTGTTATGGGTAGAAAACATAAAAAAGGGAGGGAGACCCAATAAAAAAGATCATTGGCCAGAAATAGAAGAAATGGCATTAAATAAAAAGAAGATGATTTGGTATCAAGAATGGGTTGAAAATGCCAGAAAACAATTCTATGTAGAAATTAAAAGTGAATAATTATCCACATTTTATAAATTTAATATGTGAATAATAAAAATTTTAGTACATTATTTTGAATTATGTTTATATATATACAATTATTAACATATTATTTTAATTATCCACATCGTTTTAATTGTTGAAAAAACTAATTATTTAAGAACTTATTTATTAATTGATAAAAAAAGTTTTACACATATTCACATACTATATAAATAATAATTAACTCAGACTTAATAATATTATTAAATATATTTAAACAATAATTGTTAATAACTATTGAATGAAAAAATATAATAAAACAAAATTCTTTTTATTTATATTTATAACAAAATATTTTTTATATAGTTCACAAATTCAATTTGAAAAATATAATATAGAAGATGGTTTATCCCAAAATACTGTTTACGATATTTTTCAAGATTCAAGAGATTATATATGGGTGGGTACACAAGGAGGACTTGATAAATTTAATGGATATGAGTTTTTTAATTATGAATTTGAAGCGGGCGACACTAACTCTATTGTAGAGGGTTGGGTTTCATGTATAAAAGAAAATATTAATGGTACTTTGTTACTTGGAACGACAACGGGCAACATTGGTTGGTTTGATCCATATGATGAAATAGGTGGAAAATATGATATTTATAAAAATAATAAAAATATTATAAAATCGCCAATTAGAGACATATTAACCTATAAAAACTATATTTTTATAGGCACATCTCAAAGTGGACTCTGTAGATATAATAAAACAGACAGTACTTCTATATGGTATAATAAAGATTCTACAACATCTTATTATTTTAAAAATAAAACGATTAATTATATATATAATAAAAAAGAAGAAAAAAAGTTAATTCTTTGTGGTCGGGGTTTGATTACCCTTGATATACAAACCAACCAAATAGAACCTGCATTTAAAAATTTAGAAAATCTTCTAGGTGAACCCCTAGATAGTTTATCTATAACAAAAATTATAAAAGATGATAATGATAATTGGTATATATCTACCTGGGAAGATAAAGGAATATTAGTTTTTAATGAATCAATTAAATTTTTAAATAAAATTAAGCCTACAATTGAAAAACAAATAAACAAAGACATACCAATAAAAATTCTTGATATGGTTTTTGATAAAGACAAAAATATATGGATGTCATTATTTAACTATGGAATATCAATATATAATCCAAAAGAAAAAACTTTTAACAATATTGTACCAGACCCAACAGATGAAACTTCTCTTTCTGATCAAGAAATAGAATCAATTATTGTAGATAAAGGAGGAGGGCTATGGCTTGGTGGAAATCGGAGTCTTATGAGACATGATCCTGAAAAGAAAAAATTTAAATTGATTTCCACAAAAGAATTTTCCGATATCAAATCAACAATGAATGATATTTGGGGGCTGTATATTGATAATAATGAATATTTATGGGTTGGTAGTGTTTATAGAGGGCAAGGCGTTGATAAAATAAACATTAAAACAAAACAAACAACAAACATTATACCGCCAAACGCCAAAAAAGAGAGAGGAACGTCTCTTTGGTATATTAGAGAAGATGAAGATGGAAGAATTTGGGGTAGGACACAATATGGTTTGTTTGTTTCTAATATATCCAAAACAAAATTTGAATCAGTGTGGGAAAAATCCAATATTCAAAAAAAAGAAACAGGAAGAATAAATAGGTTTTTATTAGATAAAAACAAAAGATTTTGGGTTTTTTCTGAAAAAAAGACGTGGTTTGTTAAACACAAAGGAAAAAACATCGAATGGACCGATGTTTCAATAAAAAACAAACAACTTAAGAATATTATAAATATTGAACAGGTAATAGAGAGCAATGATAAAAAAACTATATATTTAAAAAGATCTAAAAACGCAGAACTTAAAACAATAGGTGCTCTTTTTGTAATGAGCGCAGAAGACTTATCTATAAACAAAATTTATGAAGATAACGAAGCTAAAAGAAAAATTCCGGGGTTTTCTGTTAACACTGCGATATATGAATCAAAAAACAAAGATCTTTGGCTTACAACATATGGAGAAGGAATAACAAAGCTGAACCAAACAACAAAAGAGCAGACTCACTTTGGCGTAGCATCGGGCTTACCGAATTCATATATATATTGCATATATGAAGATCAAAATAAAAACATGTGGATGTCCTCAAACCGGGGAATCATCAAAATGAATACAAGTGAAAAAACATTTCGTCAGTTTGGGTTAGCAGATGGAATTCAAAACCTTGAGTACAACGCACAATCACATACTAGGTCAAATGATGGATCTTTATTTTTTGGTGGTTTGTCTGGTGTAAACTATTTTAATCCATCTACAATGAAGGAAAATAAAAATAAGCCAACTATAATTATTGAATCATTTTCTAAGACAGATTCAATCTTTATGCTTCACAAATTTAACAGCTTACCAGAAACATATAATGTTAATTATTATGAAAAAGACCTTTCTTTTAATTTTGCAGCCCTTGATTATAGAGACCCTGAAAGAAACGAACATGCATATATCATGGAAGGATATGACAATTTTTGGACACACTCTGGTCAAAGAAGATATGCGAGTTATACAAATCTACCTTCCGGGGAATATGTTTTTAGAGTTTCTGGATCAAACAATGACGGCGTGTGGAATGAAGAAGGGGCGTCAATTATAATAAAAATTCTTCCTGCCCCATGGGAAACAATTTGGGCATACATAGCCTATGTTGTTTTTTTTGCAGTTGGTTTTTATGCTTATTTAAAAAGACAAAAACAACTGCAAAAAAAATCACTAGAAAACAAAAGAAAAGAAGAAGAGCTTGAACAAGCAAGAAAATTTCAATTGGATATGCTTCCAAAACACACACCTAAAGACTTGGGGTTAGATATAGCGGCTACTATAAAAACCGCAACAGAAGTTGGTGGAGATTATTATGATTTTTTTCCTCAAAAAGATGGTGAAAGTCTTTATGTCGTTGTTGGAGATGCGACAGGACACGGCATGACAGCAGGAATGATGGTTTCTATAACAAAAGCGGGTTTGTATGGAATCCCAGCAATTCCACCAAACAAAGTTGCAAAAAGACTTAATAGGGTTATTAAAAACATTGATCTTGGATGGAATAGAATGGCTTTTAATATGGCTCGTTTTTGGAAAAATAAAGTAGAGTTTTCTTCAGCGGCAATGCCTCCGGCTTATCACTATCATGGAAAAACAGGTACAGTAGATGAATATCTTTTAAAAGGACTTCCTCTTGGAAGCATTAAAAACGAAACCTTCGAGCTTAAGGAATTTATTTTTAATGATGGAGATAGTATTGTTTTTATATCTGATGGACTACCTGAAGCGACAAACATTTCCGGTGAGATGCTTGGTTATGATGCTGTTTTTAAATGCGTACAAAAAAATGGACTTTTATCAGCAAAGGATCAAATGGAGGCGCTATTAAGCCTAGGAAAAAACTGGCTAGGAACCTTACAAAACCAAGACGACATCACAATTGTTGTTGTAAAAAAGTAACTCTTTGTAATGAATATGTCATTTTATAATTTCATTCTTTCCAGAAAGCTGCGGAGAATAAAAAGCGAGAGAAAACATGGATAAAAAAACACCACCAAAAGTCGAGCTCACAATACCAATTATACACGATATGGAGCTTGCCGCGACAAAAACAGCTGAAGTAGTGGCGAAGCACATGGGCTTAAGCGAAGAACAATCTGATGAAATTAGCATGGCTCTTATTGAGGCTTGCATAAACGCATTCGAACACAGCGAAACTGAAAATAAAAACATAGAAATACATTTTGTAATTCAAGGCGACGTTTTAATAATAACGGTAACGGACCACGGTAAGGGGTTTGATAAGTCGAAAGTAGAAATACCAAACATTGAAAACAAACTCATATCTGAAAACAAAAGAGGGTGGGGTTTAAAATTAATAGAAGAATTAATGGATACGGTTGAATTTCAAACAACAGCAGAAGGGACAACCGTTAGAATGACAAAAAACAGGTAAACACTTAAAGGAAAAAAAATGTCTGAATTTAGTTTAAATACAAAACATGAAGGCGAAGTTGTTGTTATAGAAACAAATGGTTATTTGAATAACGTTGGAGGCGAACAAATCTCTAATGCTTGCTATCAGGCAATGGACGAAGGAAAAACTCGTTTTTTATTGAATTTAGAAAACTCTAAGGTTGTTAATAGCATTGGGGTTTCAATTTTAATTGAAATAATAGAAAAACTTCAAGATGTTAACGGCAAGCTTGGATACTATAACCTGGCGCCAATTGTTGAAAAAACATTTAACATAATGGGTCTCACAAAATATTCTACAATATACCAAACTGAAAACGACGCCCTTGATGGCATGAAATAATACACTTATTAGACTTGCAAACAAGCGAAACAGAACAGCTTGAATATTACCTTTCCTCTTTAAATGAGCTGGGAGAGGTCCTCATTAGCGCAGATGAATTAGAAAAAATAGGATCCGAGGTGTTGCGCCTTACTCTTGGCACAGTAATGGCCTCTAAAGGAGCAATTTTTATATATAACACCAGTAGCGCTTTTTCTTTTTTAGCTGGGCAGGGAACAAATATAAAAAACCCGTTTTTACCACCAAAAAACATAAAAGAAAACCTTAAAAAATATAGGTATGGACACGTTTTATTAGATAAAAACGAAACGTGGAACACAGGAATGTTGAAAAAACACAACAAAGAAATAAAAACAAAAGTTTTACTTCCTCTTTTTAATAAAGACCACCTGCTTGGTCTTCTATGCATTGGAAAAAAAATCATGGGTGAGGAATTTTCAACTCTTGATTTAACAATAATGGAGATAGTCTCAAGCCTACTTACAAGAGCCCTGTATAACAATATGCTTATTAAAGATGTAAAAAAAGGAAAAGAAGAATTAAATATAAAACTACTTGAATTAGAGACTCTGTTTGATATAAGCGTCGCTATTAGTTCGGTTTTAGATATAGATGAACTAACCGAAGAGGTGCTTTGGAGATCTGTGGGAATTTTAAACGCATCAAAAGGAATGGTGTTACTAGTAAAAGACGGCAGCCCAATTTTAGACCCATTATCAACATTTAATTGGGATGAAAAAGTGCCACTGCTATCTAAAAAATTAGAAGTGTTTAAAAAAATTCAAGAAAACAAAAAGGGTGTTAGATATTCAGAAAAAGACAACAGCGCCTTACAAAAGAAATTAGGAGAAAAAAATCTTATTGTTGCGCCCCTGGTAGCAAAAAACAAACCGTTGGGCTACATGATTCTTTGCAACAAAGAAACACGAAAAGGAATTGAGGCGTTTAAAAACAAAGACCTCGGTTTGTTAACCTCTTTGTCAAATCAGGCAGCTGTTGCCATGGAAAACGCCAGACTTTTTAAAGAAATAACAAAAGAAAAACACTTTAATGAAAGCGTGCTTGGAAGCATTGCAACAGGCGTTGTAACTCTAAACATAATAGGAGAAGTAGACTCTATTAACGCTGCTGGTTTAAAAATATTAAAAACAGAAAAAGAAAAAATAATTGGTAATCACTATCTGTTTATTTTTGAAAAAGATGAAGAAATTTCAGAATTAATTACTAGGTCAGAATTGGAAAACAACACAAAGTCAGATGTTAACCTTCCTCTCACTACAGCATCGGAAGAAACAGTTGTTAATGTTTCTGTTTCTCCACGATTAGGATTAGACGGTAAAAAACAAGGTATGGTTGTTGCGATTGAAGATATTACAGATGTAAGCAAAGTTAAAAACACATTTAAAAGATATGTTTCAAAACAAGTTGTTGATGAGTTGCTAGACAATGAAGCGAAACTGAATTTAGGAGGCGAACAAAGAAATGTAACAATTCTATTTACTGATATTCGAGGGTTTACGGCAATGGCAGAAAAAATGAGTCCAGAGATTGTTGTTTCTACGCTAAATGAATATTTTTCTGAAATGATTGACGTTGTTTTTAAATATAATGGCACACTGGATAAAATAATTGGCGATGAATTAATGGTCGTTTATGGCGCGCCAATTTCTGGAGATGAAGACACTAAGAGAGCGGTAGAAACTGCCGTGGAAATGCAAAACAAAATAAAAAGACTAAATAAAGAACGAAAAAAACGTAAAAAACCTGAAATTTTTATTGGAGCGGGAATAAACAAAGGTATGGTTGTGTCAGGAAATATTGGGTCTAGAGACATGATGGATTATACAGTGATTGGAGATACAGTAAACCTAGCTGCCCGGCTCTGCTCTTCTGCTAAACCGGGCGAAATATTGGTGTCTCTCTCTGTTCAGGAAAACACAAAAGACAAGTTTGATTATATAAAACTAAAACCCATTAAAGTGAAAGGAAAAAAGAACAAAATAGACTTATATAAAGTTAATATAGTTCCCCATTAAGGAATCACGGGGTTTTATTTCAAAAGAATTGTTTTTTTCTTGATATTGTTTGTTCCGACATCTAAAGAATAAATATACAAACCAGCTGAAACGCTTTCACCATTGTCGTTTTTTCCGTTCCAAAAAACAGAATGCCGTCCCGGTTTTTTTGTTTCGTTTATTAATGAACGCACAGTTCGCCCCCGAATATCATAAACAACTAAATGAACATGGTTCTCTTTTGGTATATCATAGCGTATTTTAGTGAACGGGTTAAAAGGGTTTGGGTAATTTTGATGAAGCCTGGCGGTTGTAGGAGAAGTATCAAAAGAAATTGAAACGTTGTTTGGGTCTGTAATCATTGTAATGCTTACCTCTTGATACATCAGATCACCTTCAAGAAACAACATAGCGGTTTCATATTGATTTTGATTTTCTTGTGGCATCATAGTCATAGAAACGGTCATAGAGTCTCCTGAAACTATTTTGCCAGACAGCCTTTCCCAGGTCAACCAATCAGATTCCGCACCTTGAATTATGTATACATTATCAACACCTAATCCAGAAGACCAATTTCCACCACAATCATCATAGTGAACCCCCACGCTAAAAATGCCGGGCTCTACAAATGGGGTTATATTATACATAAGCGTGTGCCAATTTGCTTCAGTGTCATCATAGGCATACCACCCACTCCAGGTTACGGCCGTTTGAATTGTGCTGTCTACAACATTCCAGGAAGCGCCATTATCCGTTGAAACAACAATTGTTGCATCTTCAGAATAATCCCCGCCACTTGAGCATCCACCGTATGGCTGAGGATAATATAAATCGAGGATAAAAAACACAGGCCCTGCGCCATCGTAGGGAATAGCTTGTGAACGAAGAATTGGGCTTGTTGGTTCATAATAAGAATAGTATGGATCAGACCCATCATTCCAAAAGAAAAAAGAGCCATCTGAGTCTTGAGGATAGTTTAAATAGGTTCCATCTGCATCGTCAGTTGTTCCAATAGACCAAATTTCATCAGGATCAAAAAAGAAAACAGATTCTCCAGAATTAAAATTATCGGACAAAAGAATATTGTCTTCTGTTGGTGATATAATAACATCGGATTCAAAATGAAAATCATGTATTGTGGTGTCTTTATTTATAAGAAGAAATTCAAAAGTTGAATGTTCATCAGTTGTATAATCAAGCGTATCGCGAAAGGATGTCCGAGTAAGTTCAAATGGGTCAACCGGAGAAGCACATGCCTCTACAGACATATTGGATTCTCCTTCGTTATAAACGGCAGAAACTGAAAAACAGTAATCTATGTTATTGCTTAGCTCCGAAATCTCAAAAAAAGTTGTGTCGCTAAAGCCCACCAGTGCACCATCTTGGTATATGTTATATCCGGTTAGGGTTCCGCAGGGATTTTCATATACAGTATCATTTCCACCAAAAATTCGGATATTGTCTATATACCAATTTTCGTTATATCCGAATGCATCAAAAAACCTAAAACCAAAATAGATGCTTTGCCCTGCATAATTTGATAAATCTACAAAGTTGGCATAATAACCATCTTGGTTTTCCATGGGGTTGGAATAATAAACAGGCGTCCAATCTGATCCATTTACAGAAACTTCTACCCAGTTAGAATCGTGAGCAAACTCACTATATTCAATATATTCATCAAAATACAGTGTTGCGCTAGTATATGGCGTTAAATCAATAGGCCCGGAACTTAGGCGACTATTAACAGGGGCTAAAGTATCGGAATAAATAGCAACTGCTCCAAAATGATCAGAGCCACCATCAGAGCAAGTATATAAACCCTCTCCGCATTCAACAACTGCCCCATCTGAATCTTGAAACCACCCACCTGAAGAGTCTTGTCCAAGATATTCAACAGTAAATCCATTAGAAGACGTTTCACACAAAAGAAAACAAGCCGTAAAAACTTCATTCCCAAAACCACCAAGACTGTCCGGCTCTGTCCAAAAAAGTTGCATTGCTCCGTTTAGTGGAGTCGTTTCCACAACAGAAGGAGGGCACAGGTTTTGAGATAGGGCGACCTGAGAAAAAAAGATTGTTAAATAAAAATACGTGATAAGGTGAAAAAAAAGATGGCTAATGAGTTTTTTCATAAATTTCTCCATATAAAAATTTCGACAACTTTGTTTCTATTTTTATGTAAGTTGTTTTTCTAAACTTATAGAATAATCTCATAAATCCCGATGGAAAAACAGAAAAACTTCAACTCTGTGTTTGTTTTATTTCCCCTTTTTCTCGGTTTTGTTTTTGCTGGTACAGCCGGAAAAATGAAAGGAGTAATTAGAGACAGCACCGGAACATCCCTTGCAGGGGTAAACGTGTATTTAGAAGGAACAGCAATGGGATCAGCTACAGATAAAGATGGAAAATATTTAATCATAAATATACCAGCAGCGTCCTATACTGTTGTTGTGTCATATGTGGGTTATAAAACGATAAAAACGAAAGAAGTTGTTATTAACGCAGATCGAACAAGGTTATTGAATTTTAATATGCAAATATCTGCAATTGAAGGTAAAGAAGTGGTTGTTACTGCAAAAAAACCCATTATTATTAAAGACCAAACAGCAACAACATCAACCTTAGAAAGTAAAACCATTAATAATCTGCCTGTAAATAATATTTCCGATGTTTTATCTACAATGGCTGGAGTCGTTGAAAACCATGGCGGTAATTATATTGTTGGTGGTGGATATCATTTTAGAGGTGGCAGGGCAGGTGAAATTACCTATCTTGTTGATGGTTTTGTGGTGGAAAATGCTTTGTATGGTGATATGGGTTTAGATATTTCAAGAAATGCTATCTCTGAAATTTCTATGATAACGGGTGCGTTTAACGCTGAATATGGAGAAGCAACTAGCGGTGTTATAAACATTGTAACAAAAGAGGGGCAGGCAAATTATTCTTGGCAAACGAGAGGAGCGATTGACAAGCTCTTTAATCCAAATGTACATGCTCAAAATTTATATAGAACGGAAGGTAGCATTAGCGGCCCTCTTTTTCCTAAAAGGCCTAATCTTGCCACGTTTTTTTTAAACGGAGATGTTTTAAACACCAAAACATCTCTTTGGAAAACGCGTTTACCGTGGGATGTTTTGAAAAAAGATGTTGATGGCGATGGAATATACGACATCCAAGATGGAGACAGCCTTGCAATTGGAGACCTTACAACAGGCGATGGAATGTTTAACCCAATAGAGCTCACAAAGGGCTTAATAGAAACCAATGATATTTATAATCAACAAAAGAGATATAATGCGAAGCTAGTAATTAGACCTATTCAAAAAGTTAAAATAAGCGCATCTCTAAACGAATATTATAATGAAGGTAAGGGATTCTCAATGGATTTTAGAATGATACCAGAAAGGAACTCTACAGGTTTTGAACATACGCAAGACATCCAAATTCGAGGGACATACACGATATTTAAAAACATGTTTTTGGATTTAAAATATCAAAAACACTCTAGAAATCAATGGAATGGATACGCTCCGCATTTAAACCAACACCACGAGCTATATACCAAAATATTTACAATACCAGCGGACTGGGATGGATATATCCCGAGTTCATTAGTTGCTGGGGGAAAGTTTTTATGGCTCAGTTATTATGCAGAGCCATTTAAAGACCTAAATGGTGATGGCGTTTGGAGTCAATACGCTGCTGAATATTGGAACGATACTAACAATAATAATGTGTGGGATGAGGGGGAATTTTTTAATGACTGGAACGGAGACGGGGAGTGGAATATGTGGGATGAAGATAATAATGGAATACCAGATGAAGAGCCCTTCGAAGACTTGGATGGAGACATGTCTTATACTTATGGAGTAGATCCACCAGCTAGTAGCGCAGATGATTATGATGGGACTTCAAATTATGAATTCTGGAGTAGTTATAACATATATAATAATTACGGGGATTCGGTGCGAACAGCAATTTCAACAAGCCACGATTATTGGTGGTATCATTCTGATTATATAACTTTTGGGGGGTCCCTGACTTGGCAGGTTAACGATATACATCAAATAAAAACAGGGATAGAATATAGAAAATATAATCTCGGGGAATTTTGGGGTTCGGGCATCGGCGGCGGTTTTTTTGGGAATTCTTCAGACGCAAGTTTTTTATTGTGGAACTATAAACCACGTTCATTCAATTGGTATATTCAAGATAAAATTGAATTTAGCGATATAGTTGTAAACATTGGAATAAGATATGATAGACTGAACCCCAACAGCACCTATCCCGACCCAACGAGAGAGTTAGGCTATAAATACACAGATGAATCAGGGAACCAAAGCATAATTGAGCCAAATGAATTAGCTTTGTTATCGGAGACAGAAAAAGCCACCTTATTTTGGGGATATATAAATCGCAATAAAGACGGAAACAAAGTTGGGTTTACCCCTGCGCCGAAAGCCCCCATTAAAGATCAATGGAGCCCTCGAATTGGAGTTGGATATCCAATAACAGATCGAACTGCCTTTCATTTCTCCTACGGACAGTTTTATCAGTTCCCAGACCTTATAAATATGTATAACTATTCAAATTTTCAAGGTTATAATGGGAGACCCCCAGGCTGGTCAAATGAAGCAAACAGCTTAGCTCGTGAGCTTTTATACGGAAACCCTTACTATCCCTTTCCCTATAACATTACAGATTGGTATATCCCAGAAGTTGGAACACCAAACATTGAGCCCCAGAGATCTATACAATATGAAACGGGTATTCGAACCAGAATAGGAAGCCAATTTGTAATAAAAATCAATCTCTATTACAAAGATATGTTTGATTACATTGCGTCTAAAAGATATGATGCCGACCCAAGTCAATATGCAATCTATAAAAACATGGATTATGCAAACTCGCGCGGCTTGGAAGTTTCTTTAAAAAGACTGTTTTATAGAGGTGTTGATTGGGAGGTAAATTATACAATATCAAAAGCAGAAGGAAACGCTCCAACAAGTGATTACCATTGGTATGTTGCAGAATGGGCATCTGGTTATGATTGGCGAAACTTTAATCACACCTACACAATGCCCTGGGATCAAACCCACACCGCAAACATTCGGCTAAACTATATGCATAAAATCGGTTTTGGTATGAGTTTGATTGGTAGTTATGGAAGCGGGTTTCCTTATACTCCAGAAGACGCAAGAGCAAGGCCTATAGATAAACAATACTCTGGCAGGATGCCACCAACAAATAATATAAACTTGAAGCTGTACTATGACAAAAAAGTAAAAAATCTAAATATTCGATTTTTTAGCGACATTTCTAACTTAACGAATCGGGCAAATGTTCTTTCTGTTGATAACACAACTGGAGAGCCAGATGCAACCCTAGACACCGGGCAATCGCCGATGTATGTTTGGAAACCCTATAATTTTAGCCCACCCCGCCATATCGAAATAGGAATAAGCATTGGTCAATAAACAACCAATAATTAAACTGTTTTTATCTTTGTCTATATTGATGGCGCAACAATCGATAAAGTTGACAAAAAAAGAATACTATAATAAACACATTTTAGCAAATAAAAAGAACAAACGATTAGTAACAAAAACACTTAGCACCCAAGATAGAAAACGAAGCGTTTTAGATAAGGGCAATGTTGTTCTTCGTATGTCAAATATGGCAGTATATGGGTACGACCCCTGGGGCTTAAACCATGAATTCCCCGCAGGCAGCATGCTTATGAATGGATGCTGTACTTATTATTGGACAGCGGGACCAATAGTGGGGGCCCTTAAAAATGGTGTTCCTTCTGTAAGTGTTGGCACAATGTGGTCTGCCAGAGATCACGATGAAGAATTTGAACCCCTTCCAGGGTATGATGCAGGATATGTGGATACAGAAGCTAATATTGGAATTGCTTTCAGCGATATTCCTGAGTCTTGGCCAAGTCAGTGGCCTATAGAATCGGCAACTAAAGATACATTTAGGTCAATTATATATAACGCATCAAAAGAGCCAATAGACACTTTGTTTTTCCCTGGCGTAGAACCCCCGCTGGGACCAGAAGGCTTCCCAGATGCTCCATGTGGACTAGGTGTGCAGGCAGATAGGGAGGCTTATTTTGTTGTAACAGATAACGACCCAGAATACGGAAACACCTTTGCAAGTAACAATGGAGTTGGCCCACTCAACATAAGGCTTGATATCTGGGTTCTTAATTATAGCAACACGTTTGGGAATGATGGTTTTATTTTTATTCAAAAACTTACAAATGTAGGGCAAGACACTCTAAAAGACATGTTTTTTGGTGTAAATAGCGATCCAGACACACCAGAACAAGGCTGGAACGAATGGACAGATGATCTCAGTCTTTTTATAAGGTCTAACGATCCTCATATATCGGAAAAATTATCCGACACAACAGATACTCATCTACTAGAAAATTTAGCCATAATATGGGACCCAGATGATCAATCTGAAGGTTTTCTTTCTTCTGGGGTGGCTTGGGCTGGATTAAAATTTTTAAATTGTATACACTTTAAAAATGATAGCATAACACAACCCTACGATATTTCTGCGTTTCATTCCGTGGAATGGAGCAATGATACCCAGAGCGATGTGGAGGCATATACAACACAGCTTCTTGGTGGAATTGAAGAGCCAGACAATGTGTCACCCCATCCAACGGATATTTATGGCAAACCCTACACATACGGTCCAGATGTTACATGGATTATGGCCGCTGGAGGCCCAGAGGCAACAAACGAGTCAGGTGAAATTATCCCCGCTTTAAATGTAGCACCAGGAGAATCGGTGATTTTTACCTTCGCTGATTTTTTAGGCATTAATGAAGCGGATCTTTTAAGAAACGCCAAAATGTTTCAATCTTTATATGAAAACGACTGCTCCAGCCCTCAGCCCCCTCAACAGCCATTTGTTCGAGCAATAAAGGATAATGAAAAAACAGTTTTGTATTGGGATAACAGGAGTGAGTCGTCCACAGATCCAGTGACGGGTACAAACAAGTTTCAGGGATACCGTATTTATCGAAGTACAGATAGAGGAAGCAGTTGGGGAAGGGTTGTAACAGATCTAAACGGAAACCCAACCGATATTTATGAACCACTAGAGATTTATGATAGAATTGACGGAATTTCTGGCAGTCACCCGATGTCTGACCCTCTTGTGTATTATAATCTAGGCTCTGAATCGGGGCTGCACTACACATATATTGATGAAAACCTTATTAACGGATATGAATATTGGTATTCGGTTACAGCCTATGATGGTCCGGATAATTGGGCAGGGTCACCGGTAGACCCAATGGAAAACTCTAAAGCGAAAGATGCATATATTTCAGGCGATAATACCGTTGCGGTAATTCCTCAACACAAACCTGCTGGCATTGATAACGGAGGAGTAGACGACATTATACACTCTGGATATTCTTCTGCGTTGTTTCAGGCAATTCCAGCAGATCCTTTTTTGGTCGAGTTTTTAGGTTTTTCTGAAATAACTGAGGAAGATTTAAAAAGTAAGGGGTACTCATACCTAGTTGAGTTTCATACTGCAATAGACACTGTAGATTCTTCTGATCAGAACATATTTTTGTGGGATACAAGTCTTTTTAATTATTGGTCTTTGATTAATTCTACGACCGGAGACACAGTTATACATAAAGAGACAGACATATCATCTGAAACGCAACACATAATTGATGGGTTTATACCTTCGTTTAATCATGCGGTATGGAACATTAACGATAAAGATTCAATGCGTTTTTTACCCCAAGACACAACAACAGCAAGTGAAATAGATGATATTATTTTAGGGCACGCAAGTGCGGCAGAAGCCACGTGGTGGTCTTATATGATGACACTACCAAGCAGTTTTGTAGGAGAGATTAGAGGGCCACCTTCCGTAACAAATTTACGGAATGATTTAGAATTACGGTTTACCCATGAAGGTTCAATTGCTTCTTATTATAATATTTTAACGTTATATGGGACCGTAGAAACAGATACTGTTATTTTACCATTTGAGCTTTGGGATATTGAAAACGATACTCGGTTAAATATAGCAGCATACCAAACAACAGGAACAACAAAACCAACTGGAAGGCTTTGGGCATCAGATAGCACTATAAAAACTGATTCAATTTTTCTTAGTGGGGATACAATAGTTGATTCTTTTTGGGTCTATGGATATAAGATAATTGATGATTTTCAATTTATTCCCGTATACTCAACGTATTCTCCCGACAGCATTGTGCACTACTCATTGGATACCCAGGAAATGGGTTGGGTGATTAATTGGAACCAAGAAGAATATTTTTTTAATTTTGGAGATAATCTTAAGGTCTTTTTTGCTAATCCGATTATACCAGGGGAAGACACTTATTTAATTAATACCACAATGGACAGCTATGTTCTTTCTGGTTCAGATTTAAAAAACATAAAAGCGGTTCCAAACCCCTATGTTGTTACCTCTGTCTTTGAGCAGCTTTCTTTTGTTCGAGAAATTCAATTTACACGCCTCCCTTCTGAATGTGTGATACGAATTTTTAATAGCTCGGGAGATCTGGTTCAATTATTGCATCACAATCTATCCAGCGCGGGTTATCGCGGTCCCAGCATTGAAGCTTGGAACTTAACCACTTATAATAATCAGGATGTTGCATTTGGCGTTTATGTGTTTCATGTGGTTTCAAAAAACGCGAACCGAAAAGAAGAGTTTGTGGGAAAATTCGCGGTGATTAAATAATGAAACACCTTTTTTGTTTTTTTACTTTTGTTTTCATTGTTAATGGACAGTTTGACAATGTTGGAACATCGGCCGGGAATTTTTTAAAAATAGGGGTTGGAGGCAGGGCCACGAGCATGGCTGGGGCTGTCACGGCGGACACACGAGGACCCTCGAGCCTGTATTGGAATCCCGCCGGTATTGCAAACACAAAAGAAACTGAAATAATGATAAACCAAGGCAATTGGATACTTGATTTTAAACACAATTTTTTAGCTGCGGTATTTCCCGTTGGTCAATTGGGAAACATTGGCATAAGTATAAACTCTCTAGATATGGGAACAATGGATAGAACAACAGAGCGTTCCCCAGATGGAGACGGCACAACTTTTTCCGCATCTAATATTGCCATTGGAGTAGCGTATTCTAAAAAAATTAGCGATCGTTTCAACGCCGGCATTAAGTGTAAAGTCATTCAAGAAAATATATCTTTTACTTCGGCAACAGCTTTGGCTCTTGATGCTGGGTCTCTTTATCTAAGTCGATTTTCTGGATTAAAAATAGGGATGTCAATTACAAATTTTGGTACGAAAATGAAACTAAGTGGAACAGATCAAAAAATTGACATAGACCCATATGAAGATATCGATGGCAATCCAGATGTTGTGGCCAATCTAAGAACAGAAGAATGGCCACTACCAATGATCTTTAGGCTTGGTCTATCTTTTCAACTTACAGGTGAGGGATCAGTAATAAACAGTAAAACTGTTACAAACACGGTTAATCTTGATTATTGCGATAGCAGAGACCTTAACCCATATGTTTCAATCGGAGTTGAACTAAAAATAAGAAAGTTGATTTATTTTAGAACAGGATTAAAAAGAGATTTTTTGCGTTATAGCGAATCTGTGGATAATAAAACCTTAGAAAAAACAAATGGGTTTTTTGATACCGGGAGTTATGTTAATCGAATGTCGTGGGGCGTTGGGCTTTCATCTGAAAACTTTAAATATATACCCTATAATTTTAGCATAGATTATTCTGCGTCTGATTTAGGCACACTTGGAATCACGTCTCAAATAGGAATGACATTTAAGATTTAGTATTTAGCGCGCAACAAAACCAATATTAATTAGAGCTGAACAGCAACCGAGTGTTCAAAAAACTTCCATATCTCTTCACTGGTATTTAAGTCTTGGTTTCCTGAGTTTTGAGGCCATCCTTGGGGCCAATCGTGTCCCCCATTAATAACTTTATAAAACCACACCTCGTTGTTGTTTATACCTTGGAGGTGTTTTTCGGCAATTACAAAACTACCATCATTTTTATTAATATCTGGAAGGGTGTCTATTGTTAGTGATGTGCACTGATTTCGAGCGACCCAAAACTTTATAGTTTTTTCGACCCCCAGATATGCTCCCCATTTATCTTTGTTTTCTTCATCGCCGTTGTAATATGTTGTCTTGTCAGATGTTCCATGTACCTGGAAAACCGGAATAGTGTTTTTGTTATCACACGAGCTGTAAATCCACTCCATCATGCAGCCAGTTATAGGGGCAATTGCTTTAAAAACATCTGGCGCTTGACAACCTAAAAGATAGCTCATGTCTCCACCATTAGACATTCCGGAACAAAACGTTTTTTCCGGATCAAGATTGTATTTTAATTGCAGGTGTTTTGCCAAAGTTGTAATAAATAGGACATCATCAACCGTTTCATTTTTATGTGTTTCATATCCAACGTTCCAAAACGGAGTTCCTTTTTTAGTGTACTCTGTGTCTTCGCTACCTCCGGTGCCCTGTGGATAACAGACAACAAACCCGTGTTTGTCTGCCACCCTATCCATCTGGGAGTACTCTCTTATGAGCTCTGCTGTTCCCCCGAGACCATGCAGCACAAAAACAAGAGCCGCATTTTGATCTATCGATTTCGGAACATGTACAAGATATTCCCGTTTAAGTCCCCCGACATCAAAATTAAACACTTCATTTTTTGTTATTTTATCACATGAAAAAACCAAAATAAAGACAATAAAAAAATTTAGAGTTTTCATTATTTTAAAATCCTAATCTATATTAAATCTGTTGAAGAAAACTTTTAAAATTACTCAGACAAGCACAGTTCGTAATCATTGGTGTCCTAATATATGCGTAGCCAAGGTATAGACATCATATATATCTAGGTCATTATCTAGATTGCAATCATATAAAGAGTTGTATTCTTGGCCATTAGTTATTAGGTCTGATAACAACAATAAGTCTAAAATGTTTATGGTTTGGTCTATGTTAATATCGCCTGTTTCCGTTATAAACTCTCTAAAAAACTCCCATATTGCTAGGCTGGCGCTGATATCCATGTTTCCCCAGGCGCCTGGCCAATCATGACCCCCATTAACAACTTCATATAGCCACACTTCGTTCCCAATCGCTCCACCACTGTTTTTATGGCTGATTATATAGCTTCCGTCTGATGAATTTGTATTGGGAAGCGTATCTGAATTAAAGATTGTGCAATTGTTTATTTGTGTCCAAAAGGTAAATGTTGTATCAACGCTTTCCCATGGCCCCCAGCCATCATTGTTGTTTTCATTCGCGCCATTCCACCATGTCACATTATCGTCGGTTCCGTGTATTTCAAATACAGGAAGAGGTCTTTGTGGATCGCAAGAATCATATATCCAACTCATCATACAGCCCGCAACAGGAGCAATTGCACGAAAAACATCTGAGGCTTGACATGCAAGAAGATAGCTCATGTCGCCTCCGTTGGACATTCCAGTACTAAAGGTATTATAACTGCTTAGCTGATACTCTGTTTGTAAATATTGGGCTAAAGCAGTAATAAACAAAACATCATCTACGGTTTCATTTGAATGGAAATCATACCCCACATTCCAGAAGTTATAATTCCAATCATCGGCAATGCCTTGCGGATAACAGACAGCAAAACGATGTTCTTCCGAAATTTGATTTAGGTTTGTGTAATCCATAATTTCATATGCAGATCCAGAGTAGCCATGAAGAACAAAAAGAAGCGGAGATCCGACTTCAAGGGACTCGGGTATATATAGATAATATATTCTAGTTAAACCCCCATGGACAAAGCTATGTTCTTCTGGCTGCGCATTAAGAAAAAGAACAACAAAAAAAACAAATAAAAAAAAACTTTTCAAGGTTTAATTGGGTTTTGCCTTCGTTTTGGGAAGAGGTAGAGAAAGGCTTTTTTTCGTATCTTTAGAAAACCGAATAATAAAGGAATAATTAAATGCGCCGGGGTAAACTAAATATTCTTTATGAGTGCGGGGATTCCAGCTGTCATCGCCACCAAGGCCCATCATTCTATGGTCTATGTTAACAGTAATAGGTCCACTTTTATTAATTGTATAAGTGTGTGTTGCGTCTGTAAGGTTCTTATAGCTGTAGTGATGTGCGCTGAAATTGAACTCTGGTAAACCGAACACTACAAACCCATTACCGCTCTGATTTTCAAGACTTGCCCAGCGAACATTGGTTTTGTTTCCGTTTTCTTGTGGGCGTATGTATGGAAAATATTGCTCTAATACAGAACCGCGATATTTTCCCAAAAACGCACTCTGCTTTCTATCGCTATATGATTCATGTGGACCTCGTCCATACCAGGTTAATTCTGAAAATTCTTCGGGCGTTTTAAAAGTTATCCCCAATTTAGGCAACACAGGAAGACCGGAAGGAACAACCGTTCTTAGGTTTATTAGTAGATCACCATTGTTAAAAAAAGTATATCCAACCACCACATCTATGTCTTCTTTTTTTCCTATGTGTTTTTCTGAAACATTTATATGCGTTTTTTCTGGATAAATATTTTTTATTTCTATGTTTTGCATTTTTCGAACTAAGTTGTCGTATCCTGCGTTAACCCACTGGGATGCGAAGCTTTGTTTGCCCCCCCCTTCGTCATTGTCAGTTGAAGCGCGCCAAACGTTGAATTGAATAGGCGATGACAAGTAGGGTTTGTTTTCTATTAACACCCCGCTTAATTGTCCGGTTTCTGTGTTAAGTTGATACGTTTTTCCCGATGCTATTATATTAAGGGTGGCGCCTTCTTTAAATGATTTAATAGGTTCGATTTTCGAAAAAGGTATATTTGTTGAAAATAAATTTTTGCTTGTTTGCAAAATAATTTGATCGGATGCGGCAATATGCCCTTTCTTTGCCCAGGGCAGGTCTTCTTTTAATGAGAAGATAAAGTTTGCACAATATTCTTTTTCAGGTCTCATTTCTATTGTGCTTGATATTGGAATGTAAATGTTTTTTTCTGTTCCAGCGGCTATGTTTTTTATATTCAATTCAAAGGTTCCAATTTTTAACCCATTTTCCAAGATGTCACATTGCCCAAGAAGATGATTGAGGTCTTGAAAAAAATTTCGGTTCAAAACCCCATAATTGTTTATGTTTTTCTTTTTACTTACTTTTACATTTTGTGATAGATGTTTTATTTCGTATAGCCCGGGCTTGGGTCGCCTATCTGGAGAGATAACGCCATTAATACAAAAATTCCCATCGTGTAGTTCTTCTCCAAAATCACCCCCGTACACATAATAGGTTCCTTTTTCATCTTTTCGCAATAAACCCTGATCAACCCAGTCCCAAACAAAAGCCCCTTGCAATCTAGGGTATGAATAAATCGCGTCCCAGTATTTAAAAATGTTTCCATTGCTATTGCCCATAGCATGTGAATATTCACATAATATAACTGGGCGGTCGGGGTTTTCATTATGTAGTTTTATCATGTGGTCTACAGATGCATACATGTTTGCAATAATGTCAAAATGGTTTGGCTCCGGGCCATAGCCCGGCTCTTTCCCTTCATAATGAATTAATCGGGCGGGATCATAGTTTCGCACCCATTCAGCCATTATATCATGGTTGGGTCCGTAGCCAGCTTCGTTTCCCAAAGACCAAACAATAATTGAGGGATGATTGACGTCTCGCAACACCATGCGTTGAACTCGTTCCAAGAATGCAGTTTTCCATTTCGGATCTAGCGTAAATTTTGACCAAAAAGCATGAGATTCAATATTTGCTTCATCATAGAGATATAAGCCATATTTATCGCATAGTTTATACCATAAAGGATCGTTAGGATAGTGAGATGTGCGTACTGCATTTATATTAAACTGTTTCATTAGTTTAATATCTTTGGTCATTGATTCTTGAGAAATCGTTCGACCGGTTTTTGGATCATGCTCATGCCGATTAACTCCTTTTAAAATAATGGGTTCGCCATTGATAAGCAGTTGTCCATTAAACAGTTCGATAGACCTAAAACCTGTTTTACAGCTAATGTATTCTGTTTTTTGTGTTTTTTCATTTTCAAAAGACAAAACCAATGTATAAAGATTGGGTAGTTCTGCGCTCCACGGTTTTACATTTTTAACAATTAAATCAAGTTCAATTTCAGATTCGAAATTTGGTTGTAATAAAACTTTTATAGGTCGGGACTTAATTATTTCATTCCTAAGTGTATCATAAATTGCGGCCGATAGAATTCCGAATTGTTCTGAAGATGAATAATTATTAAGGTTTACAGCTATTGACAATAGTCCATCGGTATAATTGTTTTCGAGAGAGCCAATGGCTTTGTAATGCCGAATGTGTAAATCTGGAACATGCATTAAATATACATTTCTATAAATTCCACTTAATCGCCAAAAATCTTGATCTTCTATATATGAAGCATCAGACCAGCGAAAAACCTGCGCTGCAATCTGATTTTCGCCTTTTTTTAAATAGGGCGTTATGTTGAATTCTGCGGGTGTCATACTACCTTGGCTATAGCCAACTTTTTTCCCATTTATCCAAAGGAAAAAAGCAGATTTAACACCATCAAAATGAATAAAAACTTGCCCTGCGCTCCAATTGTCTGGTAAAAGAAATTTCCGCCTATATGATCCAACGGGGTTGTTGTTTTCTGGCGGAAAAGGGGGAGTTGGGTCTGGAAAAGGATGTTTTACATTCGTATAAATTGGTTGACCGTAACCTTCAAGTTGCCATGAACTCGGAACAACAATATCGTCCCAGGTGTTATCATTAAAATTAGAATGAAAAAATGATGTAGGTCTGTCACTTGGTTTTGGAACCCACTTAAATTTCCACAATCCATTTAAATCAAAATAATGTGATGATTTTTTAAAAGAACCGCCAAGGGCTTTGGTTAAGCTATTAAATGGCATAAGAGTAGCATGTCCCGCCTCTTTGTTTTCACCAACAATTTTTGGATTTTCCCAATATTGTATTACATTATTGTCAGCGCAATTAAAAACAGATATATAGGTTATAAGTAGAGTGTATAATTTTATTGTTTTAAAAATATCTTTATGAACCATTTTATATTTTAATTATTACTGATCCAAAATTATTTCCTTGTTCAACTTCTTGGTGGGCCTGAGCGCTGTTTTCTATAGAATATGTATTTGCGATTCTATTTTCAAGTTTATCGGCTTTGAGAAGTTGAGTAATATCCTTAATGGCTTTTTTCTTTGCTTTCCAGGGCATAATATAAACCAAAACCATCCGTATGGTCAGATCCATAAACATCATTCGCATAAATGGTATTTTTGGATTTAAATCTGACATTGAAGAATAGGTTGTAATAACGCCATTAATTTTTATTAGATCTAAAATGTGTTCTAGGTTAATTCCGAAATCTCCATCCACTACACGATCAATTGGTCTGCCGTTTGTGTAGTGGAGAATTTTCTGTGTTGTTTTGGGAGACGGGTGTTCCACAACAAGGTCTGCCCCGGCTTTCTTGCAATTAAGCGTACTTTCAATATTAGAGCTTGTTGCTATAACGGACGCCCCGAAAAACTTAGCCCATTGTATAGCATAGTATCCAACCCTCCCTGCTCCACCTGTAACAAGCACAGTTTTTCCAGAAACAGGTCCATCAGAAGTTACACAGCGATGCGCCGTCATCGCAGGAATGCCCATCATTGCGCCTGCCTCGAAAGTGATATTTTTGGGAAGTTTAACGGCTTGTTTTTCTGGAACACAGATAAACTCAGCGCAGGTTCCCTCTTGTCTTCCAAATTGACCATTATATATCCATACTCGCTCGCCAATTCTTTTTTCCGAGACATTTTTTCCAACACCAACAATTTCTCCGGCGCCATCGCTGTTTGGAATTACTGGTCCTTCATCTAATAGTTTTGGGTTTGCGCCGATCCGTTTTTTTGTGTCTGATGGATTAACAGCTGAAACGCGCAATCGAATCTTAACTTCATTGTTTTTCGGAGCGGGTTCTTTATATTCACCAAACACCAAAACGTCTTCTGGTTTACCAAAGTTTTTATACCAGACGGCTTTCATTTTTCCTCCTAAATTTCTGTTGATAACCCTTCTGTGTGCCCATCTATGCCAATTGCTTGACCTGAAATATGTCTTCCATAATCTGAGGATAAAAACATTGCTAAATTCGCAACATCCTCAGGATCAACGAATGTTTTCATAGACACTTGTTTTGTATAGAGTTTTTTAATTTCTTTAATGGGTTTGTTTTGTGCTTTTGCATCTGCGTCTAATACACGATTTATTCGTTCACCCTTAACGCTTCCAGGGCAAATTGCATTAACACGAAACCTACTTCCTCCGAGCTCCATAGCCAAGGTTTTGGTTAATCCAATAACAGCCCACTTCGCCGCAGCATATGGAGAACGAAGAGGAAACCCAAAAAAAGACGCACTGGATGCGATGTTTATAATTGATGGGGATTTAGACTGCTTTAAAAGAGGGATGGCTTCTTTTAGGGCGTAAAACATACCATTTAGGTTTGTAGATATAGTCTTATTCCAATCTTTTACTTTTATGTTTTCCAAAGGAGAGGTGGGTCCTGGAATGCCAGCACAATTGATTAAAACATCAATAGTATCAGTTTTTGAAGATATGTTTTTAAAAAAAGATTTAACTTGACCATATTTTGATATATCAACCATTTCTGCATACGAACTAGGACGGCCTTCTTTAAAAGAATTCAAAAACTTTTCAGATATATCACAGATAAAGACCTTACAATTTTCGTTTAAAAAAGCATCTGCAATAGATTGCCCAATACCAGATGCTCCCGCCGGAATAACAACATTAAGGGGTTTATTAAATAGTTTATTCAAATTTTTGTTTTTTTAAAAGGAGCACCAAAGAAAAAGCCATTATTACATAAATAATGGTAAGAGGAAGAGCGGAGACTAGCACTGCCAACTTTAATGAGTCTAGTCCTCCAATATAAATAAGAGTAAGAGGCAATAAAACCAATGTAAATGCCCAAAACAGCCGTTGCCATCGTTCGGGTTCTTGTTGTGGTTTTAATTTTACAGTGGAGCAAGAAGCTAGAGCGTAAGATGAAGAGTCAAAGGTGGTTGCCACAAAAACAATGCTCATTATTGTAAAGATAAAAAGCGTTATCTGTTGGCCCGGCAAAGAAGAAATTATTCCTGCTATTGCTTGCGGTCCTTTCCCTATTTGAATCAAGCTGGTGGTAAAAAAAGAGCCAGAAAGCTCTAGGTAAAGTGCGTAGTTTCCAAGAATATTGTAAAATATTGCACTTCCAAAACTTCCAAAAAATAATGCACCAAGGATAATTTGTTTTATGGTTCTTCCTTCGGATATTTTAGCAATAAAAATCCCATTAAATGGCCCCACAGCAATCCACCAAGACCAGTAGAAGATGCTCCAATCTTCGACAAATCGAGAATTTGTTAAAGGGTCTGTCCAGGTTAACATTCGAAAAAAATTCTGAACCAACAATCCAAAACTATTTAGTCCCATTTTTAATATAAAAATAGTCGGCCCAACTAAAAAAACGAACCCTAAAAACAAAAATGCTAAAGATGTATTAAAATTACTCAGGTTTTTAATTCCTCTTTTTAACCCAAGATAAACAGAAATAGAAAAAATTGATGCACATAAAAAGATTACAAAGACCTTTAATGTAAATGAATCAGGAACGCTGAAAATCGATTCCATTCCCGATGCTATCATTGGTATGCCTAGCCCCATTGATGTGCCAGTGGATCCTAATAATCCAACCATAAACAAAACATCAATCAATTGTCCTAAAAACCCATCTGCGCGATGTCCCAACAAGCCACGGCAGCCATTGCTGATTTTAAGGATAGAAACACCCTGGACATAATATACGTAACCCACCGCAATGGCAGGAAGACAATAAAACCCCCATCCCGCAATTCCCCAGTGAAACAAACCATAAGTTGATGCATATTCAATAGCTAAATTAGATCTGGGCGTTATCCCAAAAGGGGGGGATTCATAATAATAGGCCCATTCAATCGTTCCCCAATATAGAATGCCAGTTGCCACTCCAGCACAAAACAACATAGAGGACCAACTAAATGTTGTAAACCGATGTTTGTCGTTCCCAAGCTTTATAGATCCATATTTACTAAAAGACAACCACAACACAAACACAAGAACGGACACAGTTAAAATCTGATAAGTTGTTCCAAAAGTATTTTCTAAGCTAACTTTCAGAGCCAATAAGGCGCTTTGGCTGCTTTCTGGCCACAGAACCATTGGCGCAACACAAAACAACAAAGCGATCAAAGAACTGTAAAATATTATTTTATCTGTTTTTATCAAAAGTTGCGCAGTTGATTAAAAATAAATCACTATGGAATTCCCAGATTATCATTAATAAGGTTAGAGAAATATAACTTCCATTTTTTGTAAGTTCAACTCAACAGAAAAACTGTTTTGATTTTTAGCGTTTTCCATTAGAAAAAAATAAAAATAAAACCCAAAAACCTTTTTTAAAAAAACTATCAATTTGGTAGTTTAGTTAATTATAAATCGGTTATAAAACAAGTTATCTTATCCGATGTTATTTTAAATAGAAATTCTATGAAATTTTCCACATCCAAAACAGAACTTCACCAGGCCTTGCAAAAGCTGTCTAAGGCAACACCAACGCGATCTACCCTTCCAATACTCGGGTGTGTTTTGATTGATGCAAGTGAAGACAAAACAACGCTAAAAGCTACAGATCTTGAAATCACAATTCAGGTGGAAATTGCTTCCAGCCTTGAAGAGCCCGGCGTTTCTGCGCTGCCACTAAAAACATTATTAGACATCACCAATGAACTTCCAGATATAAGAATCACTTTAAGCGTTGATAAAAAAAACAAAGTTACTATCACAACAGAGGTGGGAGAGTATGATCTCATGGCAAAACCGGCTGAAGAATTTCCGTCTACACCCAAGCAAAAAGAATCTGCAAATATTAAAACAACGGGGAGAATTTTAAAAGACGTGATTGATGCCACTTCGTTTGCTGTAAGCAGGGATGAGCTTAAACCCGCTTTAACTGGCGTTTTGATGCAGTTTTCAAAAGCGGGGGTTACGGCAGTATCAACAGATGGACATCGCTTGGTGAAATACTCAAGGTCAGACTTTCAAACAAGCGGATTTTCCGGTGACTTGATTATTCCAAGAAAATTTTTATCTTATATGTCTAATCAACTTTTTGGTAAAGAAGTTGAACTTATTATTGGAGAAAACCACCTTACGGCAAAGATTGAAGGTGATTTGATTTTAACAAGAATTATAGATGAAAGATTCCCTGACTATGAAAGCGTTATACCAAAAGACAATGATAAAACCCTTACGGTTAACAAGCAAAGCCTATTAGGCGCTATCCGAAGGGTTTCAATTTTTTCTAATAAGTCTACACATCAGGTTGCCCTTTCATTAGGAGGCGAATCTTGTAAAATCACCACAGAGGACCCCGAGAAGTCTTCTAAAGCACAAGAATCATTATCTGCGGAATTTGATGGTGCGGAAATAACAATTGGATATAACGCAGAATACTTAAAAGATGTCGTTGGTCACGTTTCTGGCGATACCGTCCTTATGGAGCTTAGCACGCCAGTAGGCGCAGCGCTTTTTAACTCTGTTGAGCAGGAAAAAGACACTGAGAGCTTAATGTTGCTTATGCCTATTAGGCTCAACGATTAACAATGGAGGCCTGTTTTCTCTTTGGCCATATCAAACATATTTTTGTTTTCTTTCCGAAACCACCAGTATAAAGAAATTGATTTTTGTAAAGGTCTTAATGTGATTTGGGGTGAAAATGGATCTGGAAAAACTTCTATTTTAGAAGCTATTCACACTCTATCATTAGGAAAAAGCTTTAGAACACACAAACAAAAAAACCTTATTAGAAATGGCGATGAATGTTTTGTCGTTAAAGGAACATTTTTAACAAAAAAAAAGACCAGTTTAATAGCAACTGAACTACAAAAGAATGGAAACCAACGTATTAAAATAGATGGTGATTTTATTTTAAGCAGGAAAGATTTAATTGGAAAAAATAATGTTGTTGTACTTTCGCCCGAAGAACAAAATATAACAAAAGGGGGCCCATCGGAAAGGAGAAAGTTTTTTGATAAATTGTTTTCTGTTATAAGTGTAGACTATATTGATTTATTACAAACATATAATCGGATTTTAAAACAGCGAAATGCTGCTATTGGACTTATAAAAGAGAAAAAATATTCATTAAAAGAGGTTTTTAGTTGGAACGAACAATTAACAAAAGTAGCTATTAAACTTTGGACTCTAAGATTAGCCTTTATTAATGATTTTAAACTTAATCTCAAATCTGTTTTAAACAAATTTGACCCAACTATATTGATAACCGTGTCTTATCTTGATGAGGTTCCAAAAGAAGAAGAATATCTTAATCAGTTAATTAAAGTTAAAAGGGCAGATTTAAGACTTGGCAGAACAACAATTGGTCCACATAGAGACACCATTCAGTTCAACTTAAAAAACAGAAATATCAGAAACGTTGGTTCTCAGGGCGAACATAAAATATGCCTTGTCCTTTTAAAGCTTGCAGAAATGTGTTTTATGAGAGACCAAGTTGGGCAATATCCAATATTATTATTGGACGATCTCTTTGCAAAGTTAGACCTTGAAAGAAGCAAAAAACTTGTTGGCTTTCTTCACGATTTGGAAACAGAATCAAATGAACCCGTACAAACAATTGTAACGACAACAGATATAATTGATATAAAAAATAGCGGATTGCTATCTACAGATAAAGAAATATCGACTTATCAACTGGAGAAGCTTTGCAACACATAGCGAAAGCGCTAAAAAAGCTTATAAAGTCAACAGGGCTAAACAAGGGACTAGACCAACAAAAAGCAATAGAGGTATGGCAGGATGTGGTTGGGGATAAAATATCGAACAACACAGAAACGGTGTCAGTTGAGCGCGGGATAATAACTGTAAAAGCAAAAACGCCCACCTGGCGACAGGAATTATATCTCCAAAAAGAACAAATTATTAAAAAAATAAACAGCAAGGTAAATAAAAAAATTATTAAGGATATCCGATTTATATGAATAAAGAGTCACAATCAAAACAATATAGCGCTGAAAGCATTAAAGTTTTAGAGGGTTTAGAGGCGGTAAGAAAGCGCCCCGCGATGTACATTGGAGATGTGGGGAAAAGAGGCCTGCACCATTTAATATATGAAGTTGTTGATAACTCAATCGACGAAGCATTAGCAGGTTATTGTACAAAAGTGGCGGTTGTTTTTAATGCGGATGGCTCTGTTACCGTGGAAGATAATGGGCGAGGAATTCCAGTGGGCATTCACAAAGAAGAAAAAAAACCGGCTGTAGAGGTGGTTATGACGGTTTTACATGCGGGTGGAAAATTTGATAAAGGGTCATATAAGGTATCAGGGGGTTTGCATGGCGTGGGTGTTTCTGTTGTAAATGCTCTTTCTGAATGGCTTTGGGTTGAAGTAAAAAGAGATGGAAAGATACACAGGCAGGATTATAAAATCGGAAAACCACAGAATAAGCTCAAGATTACTGGAAAAGCAAAAAAAACAGGAACAAGGGTTTGTTTTTATCCAGATTCGGGTATTTTTAAAACGATCGATTTTCAATATGATATCATTGCAGAGCGGCTACGTGAGCTTGCTTATTTAAACAGCGGATTAGAAATTGTTTTGTCTGATGAAAGAACAGAAGGTGGAGAGACAGACTCTTTTAAATTTAAAGGGGGCTTAAGTGATTTTGTAAAATATTTAGATGAGCACAACAATCCGCTCCACAATAAAGTAATAACAGTTTCCAATGAAACAGGAGAGGTGCCCGTTGATGTCGCGCTAAGATATGGAAATACCTATAACGATAACATTTTAACCTTTGTAAATAATATTAATACCATAGAGGGAGGAACCCACCTATCAGGATTTCGGTCAGCTTTAACAAGGGCTATGAACAACCACGCAAGCAAAAACAATCTTATTAAAGCAAAAAAGAACGAAAAAATTTCATTAACAGGAGAAGATTTTCGTGAGGGGTTAACCGCTATTATTAGTATCAAGGTTGCGGAGCCCCAGTTTGAAGGACAAACAAAAACAAAGTTGGGCAATGGAGATGTTAAAGGGCTTGTAGATAAAGTAGTTTATGAGGGAATCTTAGACTTTTTGGAGCAAAATCCGTCTATTGGAAGAAAGGTAATAGAAAAAGCTCTTCTAGCTGCAAGAAGCAGAAGTGCAGCCAGGAAAGCCAGGGAATTAATTAGACGAAAAAGCGCACTCGGAGGATCATCGCTTCCTGGAAAACTTGCAGATTGCTCAAATAGAGATCCAGCATTTTCAGAGTTATATTTGGTTGAGGGTGATTCTGCGGGCGGATCTGCAAAACAAGGAAGAGATAGAAGAACACAGGCGATTTTGCCCCTTAGGGGAAAGGTCATAAATGCAGAAAAAGCAAGAATAGACAAACTTCTATCAAACAACGAAGTTCAGTCAATGATAACAGCCCTGGGAGCAGGGTTTGGTGGGTCTGAGGATGATTTAGGAGAGAAATCTGCCGGTGACTTTGACCCAGAAAAACTAAGGTACCACAAAATAATTATAATGACAGATGCTGACGTAGATGGGTCTCATATTAGAACCCTGTTGTTAACATTTTTTTATAGAAAAATGAAAGAAATAATTGATGGTGGATATTTATTTTTAGCGCTACCGCCACTATATAGGGTTTCACAAGGAAAAAAAGAAGCATATGCGTATGATGATAATGAAAGAGATCGCTTGATTGAAAGGATGAAAAAAGACAATAAAAACACAAAAGTTTCCATGCAACGATATAAGGGTCTTGGGGAAATGAACCCATCCCAGCTCTGGGAGACAACAATGGATCCAGAAACGCGCACCCTTCTTCAAGTTTCTGTTGAAAGCGCAGCAGAAGCGGCAGAAACGTTTCAAAACCTAATGGGTAGCGACGTAGAGGCCAGAAGAAATTTTATAGAAAAAAATGCAAAGTTTGTTGTTAACCTAGACGTTTAAAAGAACAGGAAAAAAAATGGTTGATTTTAATAGAGACAACACACTTCCACGTGACATTGTGGATGAAATGAAAGAAAGCTATCTAAATTATTCGATGTCGGTTATTGTTTCTCGCGCCCTCCCAGATGTAAGAGACGGTCTAAAGCCAGTACACAGGAGAATTTTATATGGCATGAGCGAGTTGGGTTCAGGATGGAACCGACCGTATAAGAAATCTGCGAGGATTGTTGGGGATGTGTTGGGTAAGTATCATCCGCATGGAGATAGCTCTGTTTACGATGCTTTGGTGCGAATGGCGCAAAGTTTTTCTTTGCGTTATGAACTCGTTGATGGTCAAGGAAACTTCGGATCTATTGATGGAGACAATGCTGCTGCGATGCGATACACAGAGTCTCGAATGACAAAGCTTTCTAGCGAGATGTTAAAAGATCTAGAAAAAGACACCGTTGATTGGGGTCTAAATTTTGACGAAACCCTTAAAGAACCAACAGTTTTACCATCTCAGATTCCAACATTATTAGTTAATGGATCAGAAGGAATTGCGGTTGGTATGGCAACAAAAATTCCACCACATAATTTAACAGAAATAATTAATGGTTTAGTTGCAATAGTCGACAACAAAGAGATATCTACAGAAAAATTAATGGATCATATAAAAGGCCCAGATTTTCCAACAGCTGGTTTAATTATGGGTTTAGATGGATTAAAAAATGCATATGAAACTGGCCGAGGGAAAATAAAAATGCGTGCTCGTGCGCATATTGAAAGTGTTCCAAATGGAAAAGACAGCATAGTTATCACAGAGGTCACATATCAAACGAACAAGTCAAACCTTGTAGAAAAAATAGCAGATTTGGTAAGGGATAAAAAAATTGTAGGGATTACAGACCTAAGAGATGAGTCTGACAAAGATGGAATTAGGGTTGTAATTGAAACAAAAAAAGACGCTGTACCAGAAGTTATTTTAAACCAACTATATAAACACACACAGCTTCAAGACACCTTTGGAATAATCTTACTTGCTCTTGTAAAAGGCGTTCCAAAGATAATGCCGTTAAAAGAAATACTGAATCACTTTATTGATTTTAGGCATGAAGTCGTCGTTAGAAGAACTACATTTGAGTTAAAAGAAGCAGAAGCACGCGCACACCTTCTTGAAGGTTTGAAAATTGCCCTAGACAATATAGATGCTGTAATAAAAATAATCAGAGGAAGCAAAAACCCCCTTCAAGCAAAAGAAGGCCTGATGAACAGTTTTAATTTATCTGCAATACAATCTCAAGCAATACTGGATATGAGATTGCAGAAACTAACAAGCCTTGAGGTTGAAAAAGTTGTCAATGAATATAAAGAGGTCATAAAAATAATAGCCCATTTAAAAGGAATCCTAGACAGCAAGGAACAAAGAATGGATATTATCAAAAAAGAGTTGTTGTCTATGCGGGATCAATATGGAGACGAAAGGTTAACAGAAATAATACCCGTAGATTCTGATTTTTCTATGGAAGATATGATAGCAGAAGAAGAAGTAGTTTTAACAATTACTCATAGGGGCTATATAAAAAGAACGGCTGCTAACACATATAGGACGCAAAGGCGAGGTGGTCGAGGAGTGCAAGGGGCGATGAGCAAAGATGAAGATTTTGTTGAACATCTGTTTATCGCAAATACCCACAACTATATGCTTTTTTTTACAGATAAAGGAAAGTGTTATTGGCTCAAGGTTTATGATATTCCGCAAGGCGGTCGTGCAGCCAGAGGACGAGCAATTGTCAACTTAATTGGATGCGAGCCAGATGAAAAAGTAGAGGCCTTTGTAAGTGTTAAAGAATTCGACGATCAACATTATATTGTTATGGCTACAGAAAAAGGAATTGTTAAAAAAACGGTTTTATCTGCGTATGGAAAACCTCGAAAGGGTGGTATCTATGCCATTGAGATTCGTCAGGGAGATAAGCTGATTGAAGCAAGAATTTCTAATGGAGAACATGATATCTTATTAGGAACTTACGAGGGTAAATCAATTAGGTTTTCGGAAGGAAACATCCGCCCAAGCGGCAGAAAAACAATGGGCGTGAAAGGCATTAAGCTTGGATCGGAAAATGACAAGGTTGTTGGGATGTTGGTTGTTAGAAGAGAGGGAACAATTCTTGTTGCAACGGAAAAAGGAATGGGCAAAAGAACAGATGTAATACAATATAGAACACAGACCCGAGGTGGAAAAGGTGTTATGACAATGAGATGTACGGAAAAAACTGGAAACATGGTTAACATTATGGAAGTTGTAGACTCTGATGATTTAATTATTATAACTAACTCTGGTGTATTAATGAGGCAACCTGTTTCAGCGATTAGAACAATAGGGCGAGTAACACAAGGTGTTAAGCTTGTAAAGTTAGATGACGGGACAAATATTTCATCCATAACAAGGGTAATTAG
>CAZPHE010000002.1:0-24094 GCA_964586315.1 uncultured bacterium
ATGAGTGTTTAAAATGTCTTGTAAAACTGCTTCAAAATTACCTCTGTTTAATGTCACATTCCATATAACACCGTATTTTAATTCAGATAATTCGTTTATTTCAAATCGTTGTGTTAAAGATTCAAACTTAGAACGACCATACAGGTCTTCTTTTTGTCGAACTAAAAAAGATGCTGTGTTTTGTCCTGATTTTAATTTTCCAATATATTCTTTGTTAGAATTATAAAGTTCTCCAGTAATCTTAATTTTTTCTAATATGGATTTCGGTTTAGCATCAGTTACAATTTCCCAATGAGTGTGTCTTGTAATAGTAACGTCGTGACCTAAATTTTTTAAGGCGTTACTGACTGATGATGCTTCATTATCATTTATAATCATATTTATAATTAGTTCTGTACCGTTGGGATTTGGGAAATAATCTGCTAATGTATAATGCGGTCTATTAAATTCTAGGGAATGATTAGTTATAGGGTTTTCATTATCAATAAAATCCTTCATCGATGAAAATATAACATCACCTTTTACTGTTCGTTCTGGATGTGGCATCATGGCCATCACATTTCCAGCTGGATTACAAACCGCTGCGAGATTATAAATAGATCCATTGGGGTTGGTTGGGAATTCATCAATAATTTTACCATCATTGTCGCAATAACGATAGACAGTTTGATTATTATCGATCATTTTTTCTAATAATTTATTTGGCAAGACAAATCGTCCCTCACCATGGGCTAATGGAATATTAATATAATCTCCTTGTTTTAGATGCCTAGTAAACGCACATCGGTTAGATGGCGCAGACATTTTGAGGTTGGTCCATGTATTATAATACCCAACTCCAATTATATTGCCTTCTCTAATGCGCTTATTATCTGTAAGGGCTATTCCAACACTATGATTATTTATGCCAGGAACCAAACCACTTTCAACCAAAATCTGTGCTCCATTACAAATACCTAAAACAGGTTTGTTTTTAGCTGCTTCTGTTTTTATTTGATCTATTATTGGATCCTGTGCAGCAATTACACCAGCCCTAGATCTATCTTCGTACGAAAATCCACCCACAACTACAAATCCATCAAATTTTGACAACTCTTGTGTTGGATTATTCCACAAAAATTCTATAGGGTTAAGATTGGCGCGCCTGCAAGCCATAATCGTTTCACGTTCTGTATTTGACCCTGGAAATTGTATAATAGCGACTTTTGCCATTTTAATTTATTTAGTATACTATATTACAATATTTCAACTTTGTTACCATTTACTATAGAACCAATTTCATAAACAGTAGTAAGAGTTTTTAAAGTATCTTTAACAGGGCTCACATCATCAGCGCTTAGAATAAAAACTATCCCAATGCCCATGTTAAATGTTCGATACATTTCTGGTTCTTCAACATTCCCAAGGGATTGTAAAACATTAAATATTGGTAAGATAGGCCAAGATTTTTTTTTAATTTTTACACCACATCCAATTGGTAAAATCCGTGGAATATTTTCAATTAATCCTCCACCTGTAATATGCGCAATTCCTTTTACATTAATTCCACTATCAAGTACTGAAAAAATATGATTTGTATAATTGATGTGTGGTTCCAGCAAAGTTAGGCCCACCGATTGATTGAGTTCGGGGTGAATATCATTAACATTATATCTACCAATATCAAAAAATAATTTCCGAGCTAAAGAATAACCATTGGTGTGCAAACCATTAGATGGTAATCCGACAACGATATCTCCAGTTTGTATGGTATCGCCGGTAATTATTTTTTCTTTTTCTACTACACCTGTAATTACACCAACAAGATCATGCTCTCCAGACAAATAAATATCAGGCATTTCAGCTGTTTCTCCTCCAACCAAAGCAACATTTGTTTCTTTGCATGCTTTGACCATACCCGATACGATTTCATCAATAATATCGGGCTCTAACTTATCGTTGGCAATATAGTCTAAGAATGTTAGAGGTCGCGCTCCCATGACCAGTATATCATTTGTTGCAGCACTTAATAAATCTATACCTATAGTATCAAATTTCCCCAATTTTCTAGCGATAATAGATTTTGTCCCAACCCCATCAATGCTTTGTACCAACACCGGATTATCATAAGCATTTATGATTGATTTAAGGTCGTATAAAGACCCAAAACTGCCGAGATCGGTTAAAACATTCGATGTGAAAGTAGATTTAATGCCATCTTTAATTCGTTTAACAGCTTCATTTCCAGCATCAATATTTACACCAGCAGATTTATAGTTTTCATTATTCATTATAGCTTGTCACGTAAACCATTTTTCCATGCTTTTTTTGCTTCAGTAACAAAAATATCTACTAAATCATTAATAATAATTGAACTTCCAAATGTTCTTCCGATATTGAAAATATTTAATCCATAATTTGAAAAAACAGATTCTAATGTGGTTACATTATTTGGCTTAACTTCTAATAAAAAGCCACCAGTTTCAGAAAATAATATAGCGTCATTAGATAGTATACTTTGAATATCTACTTTACAACCAATTTCATTATAAAATGTCATTTCAGAAATTGCTGATGCAAGACCGCCATCTGAAATATCATGGCATGATAGAATCAAGCGATCCTCAATACAATCCGTAAGAGCAAATATTTGATTTTTTACTTCATCTAGGTTTGGTTTTGGTACATTTGCACCGAGTTCATCAAAAAGAGAATAGTATGCTGATCCACCCAATTCATTTTTTCGCTCTCCGATCATGATGATGACGGATTCTTGTTTTTGAAAGTAAGCGGGGATAATATTATTGATATTTTTGATACGACCAAGGCAACTAATAATAGGACTTGGAGGTATAGATCCATTTTTTGATTCATTATAAAAGCTGACATTGCCGGCAATAATTGGCGTTGCATGATCGGGGTTTTCTTTTAGAGTTATTGTTTCACATGCTTCAGATATGCCCCGGACACTTTCAACAAATTCCCACATTTGATGGGGTTTTTCGGGATTACCGAAACAGAGGCAATCAGAAATTGCATGTGGTGTTGCTCCTGTTGATGCCACGTTTCGCATAGCTTCCACTACAGCATTAATTCCGCCCCAATAAGGATCGATAAGTCCATATCGCGGATTATGATCTGTCGAGAGCGCGATGCCAATATTTCGAATTTCTTCAGGATAATTTTCAGAATTAAAAGGGGTCATGACTCCTGCGTCAGCTAATCCGGTTTCGATATATGTTCGACCCTGAACTTGTTTATCATATGTTTCAAATATAGGTTCACGACTAGCCACGTTTTCATGAGATAAGATATCGATCAATGTTTTGTTATAATTATCTATCATATCAATGTTAGGTTCAAAATAATTGTTCTTGCGTGCTTCAAAAGGGCGTTCATACAAGAACCCTTTGGTGATTTCCTTTGCGGGCGCATCAATTATTTTTTCATTCTCATAGTGAACTATATATTGTCCATCTTTACGAATTTTTCCGATCAATGATGCGCGTGCACCTTCACTAACTCCGGGCAAGTCGAAGACTTTATTATAATGATTAAGAATGAGAGGTGTTACATTTGAATGACAGACCCACATAAATCGTTCTTGTGTTTCACTACATAGATAGATGGAAGGGTGAAGATTGTCCATTCCAATGTGAACTTTATCCATCCATACTTCTGCTCCATAGCCAGATGTTTCAGCTAATTCTACACTGGCGCAGGCTACACCACCAGCACCAAGGTCCTTGAAGCCGGTATCATGAATTAATCCATTGTCTTTTAATATACCAAAAAGTGCATAAGAAGATTTTAAAAGGTGTCTTTCTAAAAATGCATTAGGTTCTTGGACCGCTCCTTTATTCTGTTCTTTTTTTTCTTCTTTTAATTCTAACGAAGCAAAACTGGCTCCACCAAAGCCACTATTATCTGTAGGTTTACCAATAAGTATCAGATCATACCCATCTGCATTTTTCGGAGCATATGAATGGATAATGTGATCTTCCCGCACTATACCTAGAGTCACTAGTGTTACAAGACAATTTTCATTATAGCCTTCATGATAGTATAGGTCTCCGCCAATATTTGGAATACCTAAGGGATTTCCATAACCCGCTATTCCATCTACCACTCCATTGTGGATCCACTTCGTTTTATCTTTGTTAATCTCCCCAAATCGGAATGAATCGGTGTACGCAATTACTTCAGCGCCCATGCATAGAACATCGCGAACGTTACCTCCAACTCCGGTTGCTGCTCCTTCATAGGGGACAATCTGGGATGGGTGATTATGGGACTCGTGGCTCATTACTGCGCACCAACGATTCCCTTTTCTATCTGTAGCAATAGATACAACTCCAGCGTCTTCTTTAGCTCCCAATACTACATCAGGTCCATTCGTAGTAAATTTTTTTAAATGATTTCGACTGCTTTTATAGGAACAATGTTCTGATCCTTGAATGGAAAATAATATAAGCTCTGCTAAGGATGGAGCTCGCCCAAGCATATCATTTTGAATTTTGATAGCTTCATCTATAGTAAGGGGGATATTTAATTCCTGAAGTTTAGCTTTAATATCCTGATCAGATAAGCTAGATAAATCTATGATTTCATTTTTAAAGGTCATTACCTTATAATGGTTTCATGACGTTGAGGACCAACAGAAACAATTTTAATTGGACATTTTATTTCTAACTCAATGAAATTAATATAATTTTTTAAGTTTTTTGGTAGGGCTTCATAGCCCTTATTCCAACTATTATCAGGTAATTCTCCCCAACCGGGGAGGGTTTTATAAATAGGTTTAGTATTGCGATACTGGGTTAAGCTAGCAGGCATTTCGCTGATTTTCTTTCCAGCTACATTATATCCAATACAGATGGGCAATTCATTAAACCCATTTAATATGTCTAATTTAGTCAATGCAATTTCTGTGAGACCATTTACTCTGACTGCTTGCCGAACCTGTACTAGATCAATCCAGCCAACCCTTCTTGGTCGTCCAGTTGTAGTTCCATATTCTCCGCCTTTTTCACGTAAAAACTCTGCATTTTCCCCATATATTTCTGATGGAAGAGGACTTTCTCCAACACGACTTAAATAGGCTTTAACCACACCAATGATTCGATCTATAGATCTAAAACCAACTCCTGTTCCTGTCGAAATATGACCAGAAGCGGTATTGGATGAAGTAGTAAAAGGATATATACCATGATCTACATCTAAGCTTATGCCCTGAGCGCCTTCAAATAATATTGACTTGCCTGATTTCTGGGCATTATACAACTCTACAGAGGTGTCACTAATATAAGGCGCTAAGCTTTTTCCATAACCTAGGTAGGTGTTTAAAATCGTTTCCATTGAAATATCAAGTGAGTATTCTAATGATTTTTCAATTATCCCCTTTGAAAAGGCATAACCTTTTTCAAGTTTTTCTTTTAGAACTTTTGGCTCTAATAAATCTATTATTCTAATACCATTGCGGAACATTTTATCTGCATATACGGGTGCTATACCGCGACCTGTGCTACCTGCGGCTAATTGGCCTTGATGCTTAGATAAAGCATCATCTAAAACAATATGGTAAGGCATGATAACATGTGCGCGGTCACTTATCATTAGCTTTGGTTTAATACCTTTATCTTTGATGTATTTTAATTCATCTATTAGCGCCTTAGGATTGATAACAACACCATTACCAATTATAGAAATGGGATTACCATATACTACTCCAGAAGGAATTAAATGTAATTTAAAAGTTTCTCCATTAACAATAACGGTATGCCCAGCGTTATTTCCGCCATGAAATCTTACAACATAATCACAATCACCAGCAAAAAAATCTGTGATTTTTCCCTTGCCTTCATCGCCCCATTGACCGCCAACAATTGCGGTTACTTTAGACAAATTGGAAGACACTTGGTGCCATTGGTTGATGTTGGACAGCAGAAGTTAAGGTCACAAAAAATCTAAAAATGAAAGCGGGAAATTAGAGTCTTTAAAAAATGAAAAAAATGTTAATAACGCTTAGTTTCCATTTTTTTTGTAACCAGCCTTTTTTTTAGCCCAGTTTAATAGCTTTTTTATAGGAGAAAAATAATCTGCTAAAATAATTAACCCCGGGATGCCAAATATCCAACCTTGAAAAACTGGGATTAAGCCACCGATGAGGCCAATAATAATTAATATGATTCCTAGTGTGATTCTGAAAGTATGTTTGAGCATCTAAAGATTAATAACTAATTCATTCTTTAGTATAGCATTAAATTTATTGTTTTTTTTCTCAACAATATGTTTCTCTAAAAAACCGAATACCAAAGTATTTACCAATGGTAAAGAGATGTCTGATGATAAACTGCCAACATCCATAGCATATTTCATGAAAGGTGAGAATAGTGGAATATCGGTATAATCGAGGTGCAATGTGTTTTGAATAATCAAATTATATTTTGCATTTGAAGATTGATTCACGAGATTTTTTAGGATGATATAGTTGTCCGGATAGTCTGATTCTTTCCAGCTGGGTCTACCTATATATAAAAAGGGGACTTTTAAACCAGATTTGATTACAAATTCAGGAACGGGGTTTATCCAACCATCAAGCGCGAAACATGCTTTTATTCTATTGTCCTTATAGGTGGCGTATGTTGCAGTTGCCCCACCATAAGAATGACCTCCAACAGCAATTTTGTCTAAATTAAGAGACTCATTTAACATTGAAGCAATATTTCCTGAATGAATTTTTTCTAATTGGTCAATAATAAAACTGATATCTTTAATTCTTGTATTAATTTGTTTTTTGCGGATGTTTATACTGTCTGGGTGTCCAGTAATATTAGATCGATAATCTGCTATATGTTGATCAGGAAAAATAGTAAGATTGGCATCAAAACTATGGTCAGGTGCTATGACAACATAGCCTCTGCTTGCCAAGTATTCAAAAAGAACTTGATGTAAGTGTCTAGAACCTGTAATACCATGTGAAAAAATCAAAACAGGGAATGTGTTTTTTTGTTTTGGGCATTCAAGTTTTTTATAACTATTGGTTTTTATAAGTTCTAAATGGCTGGGTAAAAATACTGGTATCCCGCCGGCCGCGGCTATGGTTTTTGATCTTATGCGAATAAAATCTAAATACGGTTCAGAGTTAAAATTTTCTTTGTTTTTACTAGGATACCAGAGCTGAACCATTATTTCTCTTCGGTCATTTTCTTCTTTAGTAAACCACTCTAGGCGGGATGAATCTGTCCAGTGGAATACTTCAGTGCCAACATTGAAAGGTCCTCCTGGGTGAGGTAAACTAAAAACAGGAACAGCCCAAGGAAGAAAGATTGCAATTAAAAACCATATCGAAAGAAGAATTTTGGAAATTCTGTTTAAAACACCCTTGTGGTATTTATAAGAGATATATATTATTGGAAGTAAATATAGTGCTGGAAAAAATTGCCACCGTAAGCCCTCTATATAATATTGTGCAATTGCACTCATTGTTGCTAAAAAAAGAATATTAAGAAATATTTTTCTCTGCTTTTCAGTAGCTAAAGCAACCAAAGTGAAAAAGATGGCTATAAGCGTTAGTATTTCAAAAGTACGCAACGAATTACCTTTTGTAAATTGTGCATAGAAAATACAATGAGAAATAAGATAGTGGCATTTCAAAAGTTAAATTATAAAACATACCCCAAAGCAGAAATCATTAAACGATCTAATGCTTTCCTGAATGACATGAAAAAGAGAAGAACAGTTAGAGATTTTTCATCGAAATCTGTTCCGCTCACGGTCATTACTGATTCTATTAAGGTTGCGGCTTCCGCGCCATCGGGCGCTAATAAACAGCCCTGGCATTTTGTAATTGTACAAAATAATAAAGTTAAAAAACAAATTAGAATTGCAGCGGAAAAAGAAGAAAAAGCATTCTATGAGTATCGAGCTCCACGTGAATGGTTAGAAGATTTAAATCAATTTGGCACCGATTGGAGGAAGCCATTTTTAGAAAGAGCTCCATATTTAATTGTGGTTTTCAAAAAGAGTTATAATCTTAATGGCGGGAAACGAAAAAAGAATTATTATGTTAATGAGTCTGTAGGAATAGCTTCAGGTTTTTTATTGGCAGCTCTTCATCAATCAGGTCTCGCAACATTAACGCATACTCCATCACCAATGGGGTTTTTGGAAAAAATATTAAACCGACCAAAGAATGAAAAAGCAGTATTGCTTATTCCAGTGGGATATCCATCAGCAAATGCAGAAGTCCCGCAATTAATAAAAAAGCAATTTGATGTTGTGTGTACTATAACTTAAAAATTTTATGCCTGTAAGAATTTTAGTCACCGGGGGAACTTTTGATAAAGAGTATGATGAAATTAATGGTGAGTTATATTTTAAAGATACTCACATGCAGGAAATCTTGGATCTAGGGCGCTCACAACTGGATGTGAAAATTAAAAAATTAATGTTGATTGACAGCTTGGAAATGACAAACGAAGACAGAAATGTCATTCTTACTAACTGTAAAAAGGTTGCAGAGAGTCAGATAGTTATTACTCATGGAACCGACACAATGACTGAGACTGCGAAGTTTTTATCAGTTGCCAATCTGGATAAAACAATTGTACTCACTGGTGCAATGATACCATATAAATTTGGCAGCAGTGATGGGTTGTTTAATATTAGCGGAGCATTGGCTTTTGCTCAAGCCTTACCAATCGGAATATATATTGCAATGAATGGTCGTTGCTTTGATTGGGACAAGGTTATAAAAAATAAAAAAACGGGTATTTTTAAAGATTTTAGGTAATATTTTTATATCTTGACAAATAATGCCTATGAACTTAGTTTTCTATTGGATTTATGTTATGGTAGGGCATTTAATGCCCATTGCTATACATATTACTCTTGGGATAGTATACATAAATCTTGGGATAATATAATAATTCACATACGGATACGGCGCTTAATGCGCCATCAAATCTATTTTGAAAATAATACTCTATTTTGGAGGAAAACTAATGAAACAAATATTGAAAATATTTTTTCTGCTCGCTTTTGTTGCTAGTGCTTGGTCTCAAACGACTGGGAAACTCAGTGGAACGGTTACAGGCGATGATGGTGCACCACTAGCTGGTGCAAACGTTTTTGTTACCGGTACTGGTTCAGGTGCATCATCCGATGCAGATGGTGCTTTTCAAATATTAAATGTCCCCGCTGGATCGTATACGGTTAAAGCAACATATATTGGGTATAGCGCAAAGGAAGTAACCGGTGTAAGAGTTATTTCTGGTTTAAATACTGAAGTAAACTTTTCTCTTACAACAAGTACAATTGAAGGAGATGTTGTCCAGGTTACAGCTGAAAAACCATTGATTCAAAAAGATGAAACATCATCCATCAATGTAGTAACTAGTGAGCAGCTTGAAAATATGCCTATTAGAAGTTTAGACGCTGTGCTTGCTACTATGCCTGGTGTTGTTGTCCAAAATAACGATGTTCACATTCGTGGCGGTAGGGATAATGAAGTTGCTTATTATTTAAATGGTGCTTCGACAACAAATCTAGCAAATCGTGAAAATTTAGTTTATGTACCTCAAGAGGCTATTGAAGAACTGCAGGTCCAGGTCGGTGGGTATGATGCTGAAGTTAGTGGGGCAAATTCTGGTGTAGTAAAGCGTTCATTAAAATCTGGAACCACAAATTATACTGGTTCTTTTTCACTTCAAAATGATGGAGGTGAGGCAGGAAGCAATGCGCTTTTAGGTGATGGATATTCATATGGGCATTCAACACTTGTTGCATCGGTTAGCGGACCTATTGTTCCTGGAATGGAAAGCCTGCGTTTCTTTGGCGCTATGGAGCAAACAAAGAAAGAAGACCCATATGTTAAGGTTGCTAACGCATTTGAATTTCTTGGTCAAGTTGATGAGCAACCAGCGAATGCTTCATACCCAGATCAGTTTGATCTTACATGGAGTGATGGGGTGACTCCTGGTAGTGACGATGAGTTTACAAACCTTACTGGTACTGTAACCTATGATGCAGGTCCATTGCGTGCCACTGTAGGCTTTGTCAATAATTCTAGCACAAATAACTATGGTGGTGGGATTATGTCTCAGCTAAGATGGGGTGGAGCAACAATCCATACCCAAGATGATACGGGCGCATTTACAAATCCTGTCACAATTGATCCCAGATACGCCTATCAAGAAGCAAGCTCTAATATGCTCACAGCAGAATTAACGTTTGCATTAGGCGCAAATACAGTATTGAGAGCGAATGGCAGCACTTACAGTGAAAGTAAAGAAACTTTAGATAGCTGGTTCAAAGCGGATTGGCAGAGTTGGCATGATTCCGCTGCTGTACAAGCGCAAATTGGGATATCAGATGTGGATTCAATTGGTGGCTGGTCTCCATTTAAAAGCATGTATTCCCAAAAGTCAAGTTACATGGTTAACGGAATGAGTTTTTCTAGACCAGGTACGCGTCCTTCTAGTTATTACAAAAGTTCCTATGACAAAGTAGGATTTTCTGCAAGCATTCAACATGTTATGGGTGCGCATGATATTAAAGCTGGTATGGATTTTAGTCAGCATACGATGAGAGATTATTATGCTAATCCATCAGTAATGAAATTTGCTCTTGATTCCGAAACGGCTCTTAATCGCTATGGTCATAGTGGGTATGGTAGTTTTGATGCTATTCCAGCATGGGAGTGGCGTTACTATATAGATGGTTATGGCTATGATCATAATGGGGCAGAAATAGATGACAGAAAATTTTATATAAGTGATGTCCCTGGGGTAGCAAATCAAGACACGTCTTATCTTGATGGAGCTAAAACCCCATCTGAAGTTGGTTTCTACATTCAAGATAAAATGGAATATGATGATATCATCGTTAATGTTGGTTTAAGAATAGATCAATTAAACCCATCTGAAACAGCGCCAGTAAATGCAAACGAGCTCTATTTTTATAACGTGTCAAAATATGTTGATCCGAGCACTTGGAGTGATGTAGAGACTTATACTGAAGTGCAGCCTCGAATTGGGGTTTCATTCCCATTTACTGATCGCACTAATGTTTATGGTTATTATGGTCGTTTTTCTCAGCTTGTTGATTTGAACTCAATGTATTACACTGCGATGGATTACCGTCAGCAGATGAACACAGGTGGTTATTACTATATTAGTCCAGTTGGTTTTGGTTTAGAGCCTGTGCGCACTACACAGTATGAGATTGGTTTTAAACAAGCAATCTCTGATGATGCAGCGCTTAAAGTAACCGGTTTCTATAAAAATCAAAAAGGCTTAATACAGGCAGATCGTGTTGAAGAATATCTTGGTCAGTTAGATGGTGCGTACAACTATGTACGAAATGGAGATTTTGCAACGACTAAAGGTTTGGAGTTTTCTCTGGCACTTCGCAGGGTAAATGGGTTAGCTGTGAACATGAATTATACTGTTTCACAGGCTGAAGGTACAGGTTCTGGGCGTTCAAGCTATTTGGCAGCGTTAGATAGACAATCTGAACCACCTCTAATGGTAAACCCGGTTGATTTTAACCAAGCGCATTCTGGTTCAGTTAATCTTGATTACCGTCTAAGTGGAACAAATACATTACTTGATGGTTTAGGAAGTAATATGCTGTTTACTTTCAATAGTGGACATGCATTTACCTATGTATATAGACCGATTGGTGGTCAGGTAAGCGCATACAACGCAGGTGTTGATTATATGTTAGATACCCGTTCAAGACAAGCTCTTGAACCAATTGGTGCTTCAACTACTCCATGGGTTTATAATCTTGATTTAAAATTAGATAAGCGTTTCGAACTTGCCGGAAGGTACGGTGTGACATTATTTGCTCGAGTTAATAATTTACTTGATCGCAGAAATGCATTAAATGTTTATCAGGCTACTGGTTCAGCTACTGATGATGGTTTCTATGGCAATGAAGTGTATTCACAGGCTTTTATTGATCAGTATGGTCAAGACCCAGATGGTGATGGTGTTACAGACTATGAGGAAATGTATCGAGCTATCAATATTGATAATGATGAGTCCTATCGTACACAGGTTGGAGGACGACTTATCAGTGCACCTAGACAGGTCTTTTTAGGCTTATCGGTTGATTTCTAATTATTAAAATTAAAAGGGATAGAGAAAACATGAAGTATCTTCAATTCATAATTGCTGGAGCATTAATTGTGTCCAGTGTTTTTGCGAAAGAACTTCCAGAGAACCAATCTTGGAATAATATTCGCTTTTCTCCAAAACTAGCCACAGATGATCCTGCATATTCCTTAATCAATATAGGAAACTTTGGATATTGGCAAAAATACGATGCGTATTCTGCGCATACACCTTCAGGGAATAGTGGAGGAATTTATCCGCGTGGTACAGCTGCTAATATATATCTTGATGGTGTGTTAGTGGGTGGTTATACGGGTGGCAACTTGTTGCATGTTTCCGGGTCAATCTATTCAAATGGAATGGTTTCTGGATATATAGATGATTCTGGAAACCTCCAATCTGGTGGTGCTGTTAGGTTATATCGTATACGTAAAGGCTGGGAAACGTTAACCTATGATCAGGTTCGTCTGGATGCGGCTGAAATTTATGAGACTACCGTTTCTGGTGTGACAGATGCCCAGATCCAGTTAGTACTTGATCAGTATGAAGCTGATTGGAACAACTGGCCTGTAGATTTGGGTGCTCCATTCTATGATTTAGATAATGATGGTGTCTATGAGCCTGAGGCTGGAGAAACGCCTGGTATTGCAGATGCGGATCAGGTTATCTGGTATGTTGTTTCTGACGCAGATGTAGGAACGACGTCTGCTCTTTATGGTTGCACGCCAATTGGTATAGAAGTACAATATACACTTTGGGGTTATAATCAGCCTGGAGCAGCTCTAGGGCAGATTGTTTTTAAAAATGTTCGCGTTATTAATAAGGGATCTGCAGATCTCACAGACGCCTATATTTCGCTATGGTCTGACCCTGATGTTGGAGACTATACTAATGACTTTGTTGGTGTGGATACGTCTCTTAGTTTGATGTTTTCATACAATGGAGTTGCTGATGATGGTGATTACGCAGCCTATGGTTTAGCACCTGCGGCAGTTGGTTATGACTTCTTCGCAGGACCTGTAGTTGAAAGCCCAGGAGATACAGCAATCTTTAACCTCAAGAAAAAACCAGGTTATAAAAACTTAGGCGCTTCTAGCTTTGGTTATTTTGTAGCTGGCGGGGTTTACTCCGACCCGGGGCCCTATGGTGATACTGAAGGTGCTCGTGAGTACTACAACTTAATGCGCGGCTATGCTCCTACGGATGATCTTGATAATCCTACTGCGTGGATTGATTCTTCCAGTGGTTCTTATGTTGAAACCAAATTTCCACTGGCTGGAGATCCGGTAGCAGGAACTGGTGATTTAGACTCTGGACCTGCGGATCGTCGCATGCTTATTAATTCTGGGCCATTTACTCTTGCTGTAGGAGACACTCAGGATGTGGTTACAGCGGTTATTGGTGGTATAGGAGATTCATATCTGTCATCAGTGACAGATGTTAAAAATTCAGATCTTGTTGCGCAAACCTTATTTGATGATTTATTTCAATCGGTGCCATCTGCGCCTCCAGCACCAGTGGTTGAAGCAACGCCTTTTGAAGATCAGGTGTTGCTTGATTGGTCTGGTCTTGAATCGGTTTCTGCAACAGAAAGTTCTAACATTTCTGGGTATGCTTTTGAAGGATATAATGTTTACCAGTTACCAAGTGCTACAGCAACAAAAAATGAAGCTGTTAGAATTGGAACATTTGACATTAATAATGGTGTTCAAACTATTAACGGAAACGTATTTGTTCCTGAATATGGTACTACTGTTAATGTTCCTGTTCAGTTTGGACTTGATAAAGGTGTTAAGAGACAATTGCTTATTTCAATGGATTATCTAACTGGTGGTCCTTTATATGTTGGCTCAGAATATTATTTTGCAGTAACAGCATATAACCATAATGCTACTCCACCACTTATTGAAGATAAAGCTTTAGAAACGGCTTTGACTCCAGTATATGTAAGGTTGAAGCCAGCAGATTTTGGAACTAGATATACGGCAAGCGCAGGAGATGGTTTAGAAATAACCCATACTGGCCCAGGTCAGGGTGAAGCTTCTGCTACTGTTACTAATCCGGCTGCCTTAACAGGAGATACATATCGTATTTCTTTTGAAGATGGTTCATATGTGCATGTAAATGGTGATACCATTACTGGAACTCTTTGGTCACTTACAAATACCACTCAAGGGACAACGCCAGTAACGGCTTTTAAGCAGGGGACTAATCAACTTGATTCAGATCAGCCTATTGTTGATGGTGTTCAAGTTGTTGTTAGTGGTCCTTTACCAGCTACAATTATTGAAATTGATGAATATGCAACTTGGCCAAGTAACGCCACTCTTGTTGATGGAACCACAGATTCGCATCTTGCTCCAAGCTTAAGTCAGACAGGGTTAATCTGGGATAACAGAGCAGGGGGTGTTAATCTTCCAGCGTATTCACGTGATTATGATCGTTTTGACTTCTGGGGTTTTGATGATTTTATTATAGATTTTGGTGATTCTTCATTAACATGGGACTATATACATGAAGGTGTACATATGGGTGATACCAACGGTGATGGAGATTCAACTGATGTAATCTATACACCTTTCGCAGTGTACAGAGTAAAACCATTTGGTGGTGATACAATTCGTTTATTTGGTGGATTTTGGGATACTAATGGTGATGGTGCATGGAGTGTTAATGTTGGTATAGATGAAGCAGGCGAAACGATATATGATTGGGCTGGACCAACATATGGTGCAGAAGCTTGGGAACCTATCTATTGCTGGCAAGGTTATGATGCTGATGGTAATGAAATAGAATATGATCCTGCAAATGATGACCAGTATATTGCAGATAATTGGTTGGGAACGTCTGCCAATACAACATGGGGTGGTGGCACTGGAGAATTTCATTATCCATGGGTAACAGCAACATTGCTATGTGCTTACTATGGTCCCGATGCAAATGGAGTTTATGGTTTAGGATCCAGTGAAGGTGGTGTCGCTGCATTGCCACAAATTGGAAATTATGATAAGTACGGTACACAACTAACTGCAAATCACTATTTTATATTCCAGACTGCTAAAGGAAATACTGCGGATGATATCTTTGAGTTTACAACTACAGCACCTACTACAAGTGCAGAACTAACTGAAGAAGATCTGGATATGATTAATGTTTTCCCAAATCCTTATTATGCTTCAAATAGTCAGGAAACGAACAGATTCGACCATTTTGTTACTTTTAACCACCTGCCAGATGATGGAACTGATATTACTATTAAGTTATACAGCATTGATGGTGTAATGGTTAGAAAATTAGAAGCTGCAGCCAATGAGAATCAGTATCTACAATGGGATTTGCGTAATAGCAGCGACCTCCCAGTGGCTAGTGGTCCTTATGTTGCCCATGTTAAAACTGCTCATGGGGAAAGGGTTCTAAAGCTATATGTTGTACAACGTAATCAAGTAGTACAATACTACTAATCAAATTTGATAACGGAGATAAAAATGATTAAAGCAATTAAAATAGTTTTAACGTCAATGTTAACATTAGCCATCTTGATTGGTGGTGATGAATCCCGGATAGGCACAAGCGGTGGTAACCAGGTTTTGGTTCCTGTTGGAGCTAGGGGGATTGCAATGGCAGGATCCGAACGAGTTTTTTCAAGTGGATTAGAATCAGTTTATTGGAATCCTGCAGGTCTAGCTCGTACTACTACTACATCAGCGTTAGCAACTAGTATGGATCTATTTAATGATATCGGAGTGAGTTACTTTGGTGCAGCATCAGACTTTGGCGCATTAGGTGCATTGGGATTGACAGTCAAGTCCATTGATATGGGGGATATCCCTGTCACAACTGTTGAAGATATGGATGGTGCAGGTGGAGGTACCTTCAAGCCTACTCTTTCAACAATGGGGCTAACTTATGCAAATGCATTTTCAGATCGTGCTAATTTTGGAGTGACTGCGAAAGTTGTTTATGAAAGTATTCCACGTGCTAGTGCTTCTGCATTCGCTTTCGATATTGGAGTTCAATACACTGGTTTTGCTGGCATGGATGGATTAGGTCTTGCACTAAGCCTTAATAATATTGGGACAGATATGCATTACACAGGAAGTGGACTAACGAATAACGCAACTGGCGATAATGGGATTTCAGATTTTTATAATCTAGAATCTTCCTATGATAAACTTCCATCAACGTACAATATGTCACTCTCTTATAGTGTGGCGGGTGCTATCCTAGGTATGACTTTTACAAGTCATAATTTTTCCTATGATGAATTAAATCTAGGCGCAGAATATACACTGATGGATATGATCCACTTGCGAGCCGGTATGACAAGTCCTATGCTAGAAGAAGAGTCTCTAAATACGGATGAAACACTTTTTAGTATGAACTTTGGTGCTGGTTTAAATTATGCACTTTATGGTGTAAATATGGTTGTTGATTTTACGATGAGAAACCAAGGTGATTATTTTGGTACAAGTAATGTGCTAAGTTTAGGATTATTATTTTAATAATCTAAAAAAACTAGAAAAAAGGGGCAGGTATCTGCCCTTTTTTTTTAATTAAATATATTATGAAGCATATTATAAAGTTCAGGATTTGGAAGGTTTTTTCCGAGGTATATCTCTTGATTCCCTTTTTGTAAAATCATTTCCCAGTGCAGGTGAGAGCCTGTTTTGGATCCCAAGGTACTTTCTCGCATACCGGTATTTCCTGAATTTCCCAATATTTGACCTCTTTTAACTATAGTACCCGGAGTAATATTATTTTCAATATGAGATAAATGGGCATAAATTGTTACAGTTCTAAATCCTTTGACTAAATTAAAACCATGATCTAAAAAAACTGCTTTTCCCAAAAGAACGCTATTAAATATATCCGAAGGAGTATCACCTAATTTAGAACTCGCTTCGAGCAGATCCTTTCTAAAATCAGCGGGGACTTCTTTAAAATTATGATCTGCTCTTACTACAATCCCATCTGCAACAACTTTAACTGGAGTTCCCCAATTCGCAAAAAAATCGATTCCTCGATGAATTCCATTTCTATATTTTCTAGGAGCATTAGGTAAGCGCATAGTTCGTTTTGGCACAGGAACACCATCACAAGGAAGTAGCAATTTTAACGAGTCCACCCAATTTTTATCAAATTCAAATAAAATTTTTGGTGTTTCAATAGGTTTTTTTTTAATGATTGATAAAATTGAAACTGGGGAATTTTTTGGAAATTCACTTGATTGCCCATGTGCAATTTGTAAAGATAATAATAAAAGGAAAAAAGGTTTCATTTATGGCAAAAGAAAGGATAGCCCTTTAATGCAGGTTTTAGTGGGTTCGCCGTTAAATGATTTTAAATTATTGCCAACCATAATTGATTCTTCTTGTGGTGTACCAAAAGAATATTTTGGATTAAAATAAATCACAGCAGTTTTAATATTAATTAAATTTATTGTTTCTAAAATCGTGAACTCATTTTTTGCCCAAGATGTTGGTATAAAAAGTAATCCATTTGCCCAATTACGATTTCTTTGTAAAAAATTAATTGCTTGAAATTGCTTATGGGTTTGTAAAAATTTTAGTTTAACATCGTTCTTAACAACGGAGTTCCTAATGGATTTATTAAGCCTGTCAAGAGTAAGCCTATAATTTATATTTGCTGATTTTAACCCAAGTAAATTTAGATTTGGCCCTTGTAAAATTAAAATATTCATTGTAATGGAATAAGATTACCTATAATATATCCGATGATCATTCCAATTAAAAGAGCTAGCGTTAAAATTCTTCCTCTTGCGAATTCAGTTGCATAACCTTTTTTTATAGCTATTCCCGATACTAAAGTTCCCATAGCATTCAACAACCAAAAAACAGGTATAGTTACAATTTTAATTATCATTGGTCCAATAATGGGAATTGTTGCAACAAGAGCACCAATCCCTACAAAGGCTTCAGTGAATACACTTACTACAAATGCTGAAAAAACTATCATTTTTTTATCTATACCATAATTAATTGCAAAAGTGATAATCACCGCAATTAATATCCAAAAAAGCAATTTTTTATAATAGATTTTAAATATGTTTACTTTTTTCATTTGAATAAGATAATTATTTAAGCCTAATAAAAACACTTATATGTAATTTAAAAGGAAAAACAATGGAACGAAGCAATGAAAAACTTATCTAGAATTATATTTTATAATCGTACTATATCCGTAAAACTCATTAGACTCTTCTGTGCTGGTGATAATAATTAGTGTACTATCTTCGATTTGATATGTTCCATAAGTAGTATCAGATTCAACAATTATTGTAATATGATCATGTTCTGCATACCAAAGACCAGATCCATTTTTTTCTATTCCATCATTTATCACGTTGTATGATATGGATCCAGATAACTCAAAAGATAAAGTTTCCACATTATTTTTATCTTTATAAACTATTGTTATTTCTTCTCTTTTTCCTTTGGTTATGGTAGTCATTGATTCGAATGTCCATGACCCAATTAATTGTGAAAGTTCATAATTTAAAATTTTACTCAAGGGGTTTTGCTTTGCATAAAGAAAAATACTTAAGATTAGAAGTGATACAGTATGTACTATTTTCATGCGTATTCTCTAGATAATTTTAACAAATTAACAGATAGATTTACCAGTGTTCTTTATTTGAATTAAGTTGTGCGATGAGTGTAAACCACGGTGTTTTTACTTTAGCTGCAATTATAATTTTTCGTTTTGTTTTTGAAACCCACAATTCCCTTACAAAGTTTTCCTTTATAATATATTTCATAAAATAGTCTGTAGATTTTAGAATTGTATTTAAAGAATCATTAATGTTTATATCTAATCTATAATGATCACATAAAATAGAATCCTTTCCATTCCAAGCAAATGATGAATCTGACCAAACAAATCTAGCTTTTCCTAATTTTCCTTCATGTTCATAATTAAACCATTTAGTATCTAACTCATCATATGTTTTGGATTGCACCATTGCAATCATAGTAAAAATTGTATGTACGGGTTTTGAAATTAAAATTTTTTGTTTTTTATTATATATAAGGCTCTTATTGGAATCAATAATAGCAAATAAATTGTTTTTATAAGTTCCTTGCTGAATATTTTTACCCCAACTTTTTAAATTAAAAGTTTTAGAATCATAATTGGCGCTATAATCATTTTTTGTCGGCCAAATCATATCTAAGAGCCCTCTATTTTGCGCAACAAACTCGATTTTACCGGAATCATGAATTATTTGTGTTACATCAGTAGTATGGAATCCAAGGATTTTTATTTTATAAGATTGACAAAAAATTTGACTTAAAAGAAATAAAAGAAAGAGAATTTTTTTCATGTTTTCCAAGTGAACTTCCCTCTTAATCCTAAAGTCCCGACTATCAGAATGTATAAAGGCTGTAATATGCTCCAAATACAATAAATTGGTATGTTTACTTTTTTTTCAAATAACATTTTACCAAAAAAAACAACAATACTATCTAAAATAAATTTTATAGTATATAATATGAACCAATGAGAATTAAATATTATAGATAGGATAATCATAATATTATATGAAAATGATGTTAGTAAGAACATAAAGAACAAAGGATTCTGTTTAAAATTTTCTTTAGAATTTGATGACCATCGTATTCGTTGATTTAAAAATTCTTTCACAGATGATAAAGGCTGTGTAGTCACAAAAGAATTTGGATCAATATGTAAATAACCTGTTTTAAGTTTTGATATTGTTTGTACTAAGTACATATCATCCCCGGAAATTTTATTTTTCACAGCGTCAAATCCTCCAATGGAAATAAAATCATCTTTTAAATAGGCAAGGTTTTGACCAGTACCTGACCAATATTGTTTCCAACCAGCAGCTCCTGAATTAGCGATTATTATAGCTAAAAAATCTATTGCCTGATATTGTGCAAAAAGATTGTTGTTTTTGTTGGAAATTTCGGAATACCCAATAGTAATAGCATTATTAGTTATAACACTATAAGCCATACTAGACACCCAAAATTTTCCTACTCGGCAATCTGCATCAGTGGTGATAATTACTTCGCCGGATGCCATTTCTATTCCTTTTGATAGTGCGTGTTTTTTTGGCGTCATATTTTTTGATGGTTTATCAACCTTAATATGTTTTATAAAAGCAAAATTTTTTGAAGCTTCCTCTAATATATTTGGTGTTGAATCGGTAGACCGATCGTCAACAAAAATCACTTCGATTTTATCTAAAGAATATTCTTGGCTGATTAAATCTTGTATCAAATCTGGTAAATTCAATTCCTCGTTTCGTGCAGCAATTACTACTGAAATATTAGGAAGCGAGGATGTGGTTTTAATAGGTAGTTTAGAATGTTTAAATAAACCAGAAACTATAAATAAAATGAAAAATAGATATAAAAATGCCCAGAATACTAAAATGTAAAACAAGTTTTAAATAGTAAGTAATGCACCAGCAATTAAAAAGTAAAACAAAACACCAAGTATATCAATACTTGTTGTTACAAATGGTCCTGTTGCCACTGCAGGATCAATATCTAATTTCCTTAAAATAAGAGGGGTAAAGGTTCCAACGCCTGCTGCAAGTAGCATAGAACTGCAGATGCTTAAACCAACAACAAGACCTATTAAAGGATCTGTATTCATAAATTTATAATTCGCAAAAAGACCTAACATAAATCCATAAAGAATTCCTAAAAGCAAGCCCACTCGTAATTCTTTAAAAAGAATTTTTAATTCGTTTCCAATCTCGATTCTTCCTGTAGCGATCCCACGTACGACAATAGTTGATGATTGTGTCCCAATATTTCCTCCCATGCCTATAATAACAGGGATAAAAGCAGCAAGAGCAATAATGTTTTCAAGCATATTCTCAAAAACGCCTATAATTGATGCTGCAATTATTCCACCGATCCAACTAGCGAATAACCAAGGCAATCTTACTTTTGCATTTTCCCAGCTGGATTTTAAAAGAATTTCTCTATCTTTACCTGCGCCTGCCATTTGCAAAAAATCCTCTGTTGCTTCTTCTCGAATTACATCTACAACATCATCCACAGTTACAATACCAAGTAGATGATTATCAATATCTACAACCGGAACAGCGAGATAATTATATTGTGCAACAATTTGTGCTACATCTTCTTGATCCATCTCCGGTCTCACTGAATGCACCTTTTTAATCATTATGTCCTGCAATAAAGTATTTTGAGGAGTTGTGGCAAGGGTTCGTAGAGATGCAACACCAACTAAACGGTCATCATTATTTGTAATGTATAAATAAAATACCATTTCCGCTTCTTTTTGGTCTTGCAAAGTTCGTAGTGCGTCACCACAAGTAGTGTTTTGGTGTAAAGTAAATGTATCTGTTGCCATCATAGATCCTGCAGAGTCTTCTGGATATGCCATGATCTCTTCAATCTCTTCCTGTTCTTCTGTGTTTAAAAGATCTATAACAGATTGTGCTTGTTCATTTTCCAATGCTCCTAAAATATAACTTTGATCATTTGTTGATGCATTTTGAATTAATTTAGCTATGTGTTCTGAATTCTCCGTATTTAGCAATTTTTCAATGATAGTATCATCTAATTCAATTAAAAACTCTAAAATCAGTTCATTGGTTTGCATTAATTTGAAGACTTGTTTTTGTTGTTCATCATCAAAATATCGAAATACAATTGCTAGATCAGCAGGATGAGTTTTATTAATTAATTTAAGTAAATTTGTTTGAGCATGACGGCGTAAGAGACGTGCAAATGTATCTTTTAAAATCGTTATTTCATGTTTAAACATTTCTTTTCTCATTTTCTAATTATTAACATTATTGATATTTCTAAAACCATGTGTGGTGAAAATAATTGCCATTAAAATAATCCACGGTGAAACATGACCATTCCAAACATAGAAAGTGTTTTCATTATATTCTGAAAAGGAAAGTAGCATGGCTATTGCATTGTTTAATCCATGTAAGATTAGTGCCGGAACAACGGAATTAGTTTTCCAAGATAAAAATCCAAGAATCACTCCTAAAAAGTAAATTTGGATAAACCAGTATAAATTCATGTGTATAATACTGAATAATAAAGCGGTTACAAGAATAGAGCGTGTTATATCCTTCCAATGTTTTTCAAGAAACTGCTGTAAAAAACCTCGAAAAAGTAATTCTTCACCTATGGGGGCTAATATGGCAACCGCGAAAAACAATAGGATAAATCCAGTCGTTGATTCAGGTTTTAATAGAGTGTTTAAATCAATAATATATTCTGGTGCAGGAAAAAATATTTGTATTATTCGATCCAATTCATCAGAAAGAATAATCAGTCCGAGTGAAAAAATTATGGTAGAAATCATGATTTTTACGGTTATAGGATTGAAGCGAATTGTTTTTAATATTGGTTCTTTTCTTGATTTGAGAAAAAAAATCAATGGTAGAAGCATAAACCCTTGTCCGATAATAAATGAAATAAAAGTATAAAATTTTTGTGGTGCATCTGGATTTGACAGACCAATCCCTAATACAATTCCTCCAGAAATAAATGCTGTTAAGATAGATATTATAACAATAATAAATGCAGTTCTAATACCATATGAATTTTGCATAAATGCCATGTCCCTAATGTTCTATTTTAAAACTTACAATAATCAACGCAATTTAAGAAAAGGTGATCAAAAACTATAATCTAATTAATAGATTATTAAATATGAATCTTTAGGTATTATTAAAATCACTCAGAAAGTACATTAGAATAGACCCCGCAGATGCAACATTGAGGGATTCTCCAACTCCTTTCTTTTTTATACCTATAAGGTGATCAATATATTGTTGGTTTTTTTCTCTTAAACCATGTGCTTCATTTCCCAATACCAGTACGCATTTTTTAGGAAATTTAAATTCTTTAACAATTTGTCCTCTGTGGTCACCCGCAACTATTTTGTGTGTATAATGAAACTTTTTTAATTGAATATTGTAATGAATAACAATCTTAAAATGAGCTCCCATTCCTGCTCTAACTACTTTAGGGTTATATGGATCTACACATTTGGATGACAATGCAATATTTTTTAATCCAAACCACGCTGCGGAGCGCATTAATGTTCCCATATTCCCAGGGTCAGATATTCTATCTAGATACAACCAACGATCGGTTTTTAAATTTAGAACATATTGTTTTGGAATCTTACAAACTGCTCCAATGCCTGAAGGTGATTTAGTAAAACTTATTTTTTCAAATTTTTTACTTGAAATAATAACAGGTACGATTTGTTTTTCAATTAAGTTTTTTATCCAGGTTTCATTTGTGTTTTTAAAATGATCCGTACAAAACACTGAGGAGAACCTTGTTTTACAATCTAATGCAGTTTGAACTAATCGTTTTCCTTCTAATAAAAATTCTCCATACTGCTTTCGATATTTAAGATATTTTAAAGATTGTATCTTTTTATAATTATTGACCTTCATCACATATTTTGTTTACGTGTTTTGAATATATAATATTATTATAGTATTAATTAATTCCAAGATGGATTATTAGAAGAATTCTATCTTGGTAGACCCGAACATGACCGGTAATTTTAGCTCCATTCTTTAAATGTGTTATTTATGAATAAAGGATTACCTGATCGAACAAAAGATTTTTCCGCTTGGTATAATCAAGTTGTTAATAAAGCTGGGCTAGCTGATCATGGTCCGGTAAAAGGGACAATGGTAATTAAACCCTATGGTTTTCAACTATGGGATAATATTAAAGAGTCATTTGATAAAATGATTAAGAACTCGGGTCATGTTAATGCTTATTTTCCATTATTCATTCCAAAATCGTTTTTATCCAAAGAAGCAGAACATGTAGAAGGGTTTGCGAAAGAATGTGCGGTTGTTACTCATACACGCCTGAAAGCTGATAAAAAAGGTGTGATTGTGGATCCTGAATCAAAATTAGAAGAAGAAATTATTGTACGTCCTACATCTGAAACGGTCATTTGGTCAATGTATAAAA
>CAZPHE010000002.1:24104-97306 GCA_964586315.1 uncultured bacterium
CATATAGAGATTTACCAATACTTATTAACCAATGGGCTAATGTAGTACGATGGGAAATGCGGACACGGCTCTTTCTCCGCACAAGTGAATTTCTTTGGCAAGAAGGTCATACTGCTCATGCAAATCAAGAAGAAGCTCAAAAAGAAACTTTGGATATTTTAGAGCTTTATCGACAATTGGCTGAAGATTATTTAGCTTTGCCCGTATATGTTGGATTAAAAACTGATTCCGAAAAATTTGCTGGAGCAGAAAAAACGTATTGTATCGAAGCTATGATGGGAGACAAACGTGCTTTACAAGCAGGTACATCCCACAATCTTGGTCAAAATTTTGCGAAGGCATTTGATGTTACTTTTCAAACTAAAGATAATAAAGAGGAATATGTTTGGGCAACAAGTTGGGGTGTAAGTACCCGGTTGGTAGGAGCGGTTATTTTAGCACACGGAGATGATAGAGGGCTAAGATTACCGCCTCGTATCGCCCCAATCCAGATTGTTATGATCCCGATTACTAGAAATGATGGTCAAGTAAAGGATGTGAAACAATATATTAAACCTATCATTAAATCATTAAAAAAATCAGATATACGTATTCAAGAAGATTGGACGAATAATTCTCCAGGATTTAAATTTAATCAATGGGAAATGAAAGGTGTTCCTCTTAGAATGGAAATAGGACCAAAAGATATTGCAAAAAATAATATTGTATTAGTTAGAAGAGATTCGGGAAAAAAAATAATTTTAAATAAAAAGGAAGTATTGCAACAAATTCCAAAGTTACTTAATGAAATTCAAAGTAGTTTATTGAACCAGGCTTTGGATTTTCGCGATAGGAATACTCATTCTGTATCTAATTATGAAGAATTTAAATTAATTATTGATAGAGGTGGTTTCGTAAAGTGTGGATGGAATGGAAGGTCTAGCACTGAAACAAAAATAAAAGAAGATACAAAAGCCACTATTCGTTGTATCCCATTTGATGAAAACCCGAAGGCCTTGAAATGTGTCTTTTCAGGAGAAGCAGCCAAACATGAGGTAATATTTGCTAAAGCATATTAAATCGTGTTTTTTTAAATGATTGTTCATACTCCTGCAATTGTATTAAAATCGTTTCCTTATGGTGAAACATCACTTATTGCTAAATGTTTTTCCCAAAATAATGGTAAAATAAGTTTAATTATAAAAGGAGCAAAAAGTAAAAGATCACCAAAGTTTTCTCAATTTCAACCATTAAGTTATATTGATCTTATATATAATAATAAACCGGATCGAACATTACAGATTCTATCTAAAGTAAATTTTAGGGAATATTGGCCAAAGATATTGGACGATCTTCATAGCGTTTCTCTGGCTATGGCAATTTTAGATATTACAGATAAAACTCTCACTGATAGCGACCCGCATCCGAAGCTATTTTCTATTTTAGTGAATACCTTACGTTCCTATAATACAAAAGAATCAGATTATAATTTATTATTCTGGTTTTATGAATGTGCGCTTCTCACACATCTTGGTTTTCAACCTTCTTTAGAAAAATTAAAATTTCCTGGGCTTATATTACCTGATCCAAATAGCGGGCCAAATAGTGGTGCAATTCTTGCAAGTTTGTTTGCAGGAGATATTAAAAATTTGCCAAAAGAAAAAGTTACTCAAATTGATCGAACAATAATAAGTGAGTTTCTTTGGCTTTTATTATGCTATCATTTTGAAGATCTAGTAAAAATAAAATCAATAAAAATTGCAAAAAAAATTCTTAAATAAAATCGTTCTTACAGTTTCGATTTTAAAAAAATTAAGGAATTATAATAAAAAAATGATATTACAGTGAAACTATGTCCATATTGATTATTTATGTATATTCACGTAAATAATGAAATTTCAATTTCAATCAAATCCTAGCCAGTTTTCTTACCGGCCATCTGTGTTTACTGATGCCATCAAAGTATTAGTATCAATTAATTTTTGTATATTTGTTTTGCAAACTCTTTCCAGTGCAGAAAATCTTTTTTTCCCTTTATTTGGATTAGTACCAAATGCGGTTTGGTCAGATTTTATGATTTGGCAACCATTTACTTATATGTTTTTTCATGGTGATATTTGGCATGTTCTAATTAATATGTTTGTATTATGGATGTTTGGAAGTGAGTTAGAACGTTTGTGGGGGAAAAAAGTTTTTTTAAATTATTATTTTACCACAGGTATTGGTTCAGGCATCATAACAATGTTTTTTGGATTACAATCAATGATTCCAATTGTAGGAGCAAGCGGTGCTGTTTATGGAGTGTTAGTTGCTTATGGTTTAACGTATCCTAATCGAACTGTATATTTATACGGACTGATTCCAATCAAATCATTATGGTTTACTATTGGGATAGGATTCATTGCATTTTTATCATCTTTTAATAATGGTTCACAAATTAGTCATCTGACTCATTTATCAGGAATGATAATAGGTTATGTGATATTGAAAAAACCAATTAATTGGAGAATTTTATGGTTTTCAATTTCTAAAAAGATAGTGGAGTATAGGATTCAAAAAGAAGAAAAAAAATTTTCAGAGCAATATGCAATAGAAATAGATGTTGATAGAATTCTTGATAAAATTAATAGAAAAGGTTTCAACAGCCTTTCACAGGAAGAACAAGATCGATTATATCAAGGAAGTCAATCTTTATCAAAAAATAAGAAAAAGGATTAAATCATTGTTTTAATTTCTAGTTAATTCTAGTATTATTATGGAAAAACAAAATTTTTTAATTACAATAATAAAAACATATAAATAGCTTATGTCAAATGATGAAAAAAAAGCCAGTTTGGATTTAGGTTCTCCTATCGGTATTTCTTTGGGTGTAATTATTATTCTTATTGGCATATATTTGCAAGAATCAGATGATACTTTTTTCACGATGCTTTTGTGGTTTTACCAATCGGCTTCTTTAATTATTGTACTAGGAAGTACTATGGCAGCAGCAATAGTTGCAATCCCGATTTCAACACTAAAAAATATTCCTGCTGTAGCAGGAATATTAATGAGGAACTTAGATTTTGATTATTTGGCTGTGATTGATCAAATTTTAACAAAAGCAACTAAGGGCAGAAAAGAAGGTCTTTTTTCGTTAGAAAAAGATATGCATGATATAAAAGATCCCTTTTTCGCAAGTTTTTTAGAGCTTGCCATTATTGAAAGAGATCAAAAAAAATTAAAAGATTTTATGTATATGGAAATGAAAAACATATCTAGTCGCCATGAAGCTGGGGCTGAATTATTTACCTTTATGGGAACTTATGCTCCTGCATTTGGAATGATGGGTACAGTGATGGGTTTAATTGTTATGATGAACGGTTTTGATACTGGAGGAAGCGGTGCAGTGGCAGAAAAATTTAAAGTTCTTTTAGAAGGGATGGGAACTGCTTTAATAACAACTCTTTATGGAGTGATTTTTGCAAATTTAATATTTTTACCTACAGCTGCTAAGCTTGAACGTCGATCAGAAAATGAATTAAGGCACAAAGAAATTGTAACAGAAGGGATTCTTGCTATTCATGCAAGAGAACATCCAATTATCATTAAAGATAAACTGCTTAGTTTTGTACCAAAAAATATCAAAGCTATTGCTAAAGCTGATGATTAGTAAGGACAGTTTTTTAGGGGAATATGTTTAATTAAATATATAAAAAAATAAAATGGCCAAAAAAAAGAAAAACACACAAGCATGGGCTATTACTTATGCTGATATGGTTACTCTTCTTCTTACATTTTTTGTTCTCTTGCTGGTTATTCTAAGTGAAGCAGAAAAACAAATTGAATACCAGATTTCCAAGTTATTAGATAAAGCGCATGAACAGATGGAAGCGTCATTGACAGATAAAAATATTGATGTTGAAAGAGTAACCAAAGGTGTTAAAGTAACAATACGTGGAAAATTATTTGAACAATTAAGTCCCGATGTTTCCCCTAAATATATTTCCAAAATAGGTAAGATTGGAGAATTACTAAAAAAAACTGATGTAATGAACTTAGATTTTTCAATAGTTGATAGTACAAATGAATATTTTCCGTTGCTGAATGAACTAGAAAAAAGAGGACAAGAACTAGGAATTGAAATTCGATGTGAAGGTCACACTGATGATGCTGCTATACCGAAGGAAAAGCAAACAAAGTATGAAAGTAATTGGGAACTATCATCGGAGCGGTCGCTTAATGTAGTTAAGCTGATGAATCAGAATGCTTCGTTACCTGTAGAATATTTTTCGGCTTTAGGCTATGGACCTCATCGACCGTTAATTTCAATACCAACAATTCGGAAAGAAAAGAAAAGAAAAGATAGAGATCGGTTGAGAGAATATAATCGTCGAGTCGAAATATATTTAGATGCTTTTGCCCGAGATAAAATTCAGACAAATGAACAAGAGTTAAGGGATAAGATAACTGGAAAGAAGAAAATTAAAGAAATAGAGGAAAGAATAGAGATTTCATCTTAAATAATTATTTTTTTAATTTTTCTTATTCATGACTTTAAATACTTTTTCCCCGGGTTTTGCCATACGATATTTTTCTCTCGCTAATTTTTCAATGTATTGGAGATCATTTTCTAAACGGGTTTTTTCTGATGTTAATATTTCTTTGTTTTTACGGAATAGAGATATTTGTTTTTGAACCTCTTTTTTTTCTGTTTTTAGTTTATAAAGTTGCAATAATCCATGATCGCCGAATATAAAAATAATTATTAGAGTAATAGCTATTAAGAATAAGGTTCCACGAATAATTTTTCTTTGGGTCTCAAAAAGGTGGTTTTTCAAAAGGCGTGAGTGAGAGTGTCTTTTCATTGATTTATAGTGACTCATTTCATATGTGCGAAAACATTTTTGTTTGAAAAAGTTCCTTGAGAACCCAACTCTTCTTCAATGCGTAATAACTGGTTATATTTGCATACACGGTCTGTTCTTGATACTGATCCGGTTTTAATTTGTCCCATACCCATTGCAACAGCAAAGTCCGCAATCGTAGTATCTTCTGTTTCTCCAGATCGATGAGATATAATTACACCAAATCCAGCATCACGTGCTGTATTCACTGCGTGAATTGTTTCCGTAACGGTTCCTATTTGATTTAATTTAATTAATATAGCATTCATGCTTTTTTTATCAATTGCTTTTCGTAATCGTTTGATATTGGTCACAGTTAAATCATCACCAACAATTTGAACTATATTTCCAAATTGTTTAGTAAAATAATTCCAGCCATGCCAATCATCTTCATGTAATCCATCTTCAATAGAAATAATGGGATAGTTTTTTATTAATGTGCCTAAATATTCTACCATTTCTTCAGACTCTAATTGTTTTTTTTCCGAATATAAATTGTATAAATTATTTTGATATAATTCACTAGCAGCCACATCTAAAGCTAAGTATATATCTTTACCCGATTTTAAACCCGTTTTTTGAATAGCTTCTAAAATGATTTCTATCGCTTCTTCATTGGATCTTAAATTAGGTGCAAAACCTCCCTCATCTCCAACAGATGTAGCCAGATCTTTCGATTTCAATACTAATTTAAGATTATGAAATATTTCAGTTCCCATCCTTAAAGATTCTGAAAAAGAATTTGCCCCTAATGGTATAATCATAAATTCTTGAATGTCAACGGAATTATCAGCATGACTACCACCATTTAAAATGTTCATCATTGGCAATGGAAGTTTAACAGCGTCCTTTCCACCTAAATAATTAAATAATGATTTCTTAAAAAAATTAGCTGCAGCATGAGTAACAGCCATGGAAACTCCTAATATAGCGTTAGCTCCTAGATTGGATTTATTATCTGTATTATCTAAGGCAATCATTACTCTATCTACTTCTTCTTGTTTACTTACATCACATCCTTTTAAAGAAGAATATATTATGGTGTTAATATTATTAATTGCAGTTTTAACCCCTTTACCAAGATAACGTGATTTATTGTTATCTCTCAATTCGATTGCCTCATGATTCCCAGTAGAGGCCCCTGATGGAACCGCTGCGCGCCCCATAATTCCAGATTTTGTAATAACATCAACTTCGACTGTTGGATTTCCCCTTGAGTCTAAGATTTCTCTAGCATATATTCTTTCAATAGCAGATTTCAAGTTTTACTCCCGTAAATTAGGTAGACAAATTAGATTTAGGTTTTAATACCATTCACATACTATGATATTTCCATATTGGAACAACCTTAAAAGTTATTCATTATATTTATATAATGTTTGAAATCTATCGCTACTCTAATTTGGATGAATCTTTATGGGATGAATTGGTTTCTCAGAGTAATAATGGGACATTATTTCATCTCAGATCTTTTCTTAATTATCACCCTGATGAAAGGTTTATAGATCATAGTCTTTTAATTAATAAAAAAAAGAAAATATTTTCAGTATTCCCTGCTGCAGAATTAAAAATGGGTGGAGAAAAAGTTCTTGTATCGCATCCAGGAGCAACAATAGGATCATTTGTTGTTCCTGAAAGTTTGTCAATATCGGATGCAATGGAACTTACAGAGGCTTTAATATTATATGCGCAATCTAGTGACTTTTCTAAAATCAGGATTACTCTTCCTCCAAATTTATATCAACGCAGACTATCTAATTATATGGATTTTTCATTTTTAAAAAAGAATTTTTATTATGTTAAAAGAGATATAACAAGTATTCTATTTTTAGAAAAAACACTTGATCTGACTATTCAAAAATTTAAACCTTCACATAAAAGAGCTATTAGAAAAGCACAGTTAAATGGTGTCAAGGTTAAACAATCAAATGATTTTGTTTCATTCTTTAAAATTTTAGAAAAAAACTTAAGTATTCGCCATGGAGTAAGTCCTACTCATACCTTAGAAGAATTACAACACCTTCATAAGTTGTTTCCTAATAAAATAACTCTTTTTGCTGCATATTTAGGGAATACAATGATTGCTGGTGTAGTTAATTTTCAAATTAATGATCATGTTATACTTGCGTTTTATATTAGTCATGATGAAGATTATTCAGAATTAAGAGCCGTTAATCTATTATTTTATAATATTTTTGAATGGACGCTAAAACTCAATGTTAAGATTTATGATTTTGGTATTTTTACAGTTGGAGGCATACCTAATATGGGATTGGGCCGTTTCAAAGAAAATTTTGGTGCAAGCGGCATTTTTCGAGATACTATTGAATTAATTATTGAATAATTAATGTCAATTAAAGCCTTAGGCCAACAATCATTAATTTATGGCATGGGTCATATCATGGCTCGGCTAATCACTTTTTTGTTGCTTCCTCTTTATACTAATGCTTTTAATCAAGAGGAATATGGTGCTCTTTCCTTGGCATATGCATTTATAGGGTTCGCTTTAATTTTATACCGTTACGGTATGGATACTGCGCTCATGAAATATTCTGTTCAAACTGATGGTCAAGAACGAATAAAGCATATAACTGTAATAATTGTATCGCAAATTTGTACAGGAATTTTATTTACGTTCGCGCTGTATTTGTTGAGAGATGGATTAGCAATTTGGGTGCTTGGTATAAACAAACCGGATTGGATGGTTTATTTATCTATCATTTTATTACTGGATTCTTTGTGGGCTCTTCCATTATTAATTTTAAGATCAGAAGAAAGAGCTATACCATATATAGTATTTAGTCTAATCAATGTAATAACAACAATGCTGTTAAATATTATATTTGTCATTCATTGTGGATATGGCATAGAAGGAGTATTTAAAGCAAATATTTTAGCATCTGGAATAGTATTTTTACTATCTCTACCAATTATTATTAAACGAATTGATTTAAGAATATTAGATAAAAAAACCTTTATAAAAATATTGTCTTTTGGGTTGCCATTTCTACCTGCAGGTATATTCACGATGGTGATGGAATTATCTGATCGTTATCTATTGGAATGGTTTTTAGGTACATCGGAAGTAGGTCTTTATTCCGCAGGAAAAAAAATGGGGATGCTGGGACTTACTGTGGTTATGGGATTTAATATGGGTTGGACACCATATTTTCTTAAAAGAGGTAAAGAAACTGGAGCTAGAATTGAATTTGCAAAAGTCACAACTTTATTTTTAGGAATTATGGGTTATTTATTAATATTGGTAAGTCTTTGGATAACTGATATTATGCAGTTTTCTATTGCTGGACAACCCTTGATAGGGCATCAATTTTGGGATTGTAAACCAGTAGTCCCAATTATTCTTCTTGGATATTTTTTCTTTGGTACCTACGTGTTACAGCTTCCAGGAGTCTATATTAAAGAGATTACTAAATGGGTGCCGATATTTCGCATTGTTGGTGCATCCACATTAATCATTTCTAGTATTTTTCTTATTCCTTTTGTAGGGTTTGTAGGTGCGGCATATGGAGTAGTTTTGGCTTATTTTTCTATGAGTGCAGCCATTTATTTTAAAACGTATCGTATCTACCCTACACCCTATAATTGGCGTGGATTTATAACACCTCTTATTTTTTTATTAGGAATACAATTTGGAATTGAAAGTATATATTCTAAGATAGCAATTATAATTTTTTATCCTTTTATTTGGTATGGATTTACTCTGAATAAGAATGAGAAAGTAAGTTTGGTAAGGTTGATCAAATGATAGCAGTTGTTTCTTGTGATCATAATCCTGATGATGAGCGAATTTTTCATAAACAGATTCAGTCTTTAATAGAAAAGCGATTCCAGCTAATTTATTTTACAAGATCTGATAAAAATCTGGATTTATCAAATAGTTTGATTAAGCATTACAATTTTAGAAAAAATATGGATATAAAAACCTATATAAATACTGTCGGGGATATTCTTTTTACCATTAAGGATTTAAGTCATGTTCAAATTCATGAAACAGATTTATTGCGTCTTCTAAAAAATATTAAATTAAAACAAATTAATATTTCAACTATTTATGATGTCCATGAGAATATGGAAGCTCTTTATCGTACGTTTTCTAATCGTACCAAATTATTAAAAGAATTATCTATTTTTATTCGTCAATTAAAAGAAAAAAAATACTTGAAATATGTAGATAAAATTATCCTTGCCAATCCACCACTTTCTAATAATTATTATATAAATGCAGACATACCAACAACAATTATTGAAAACTTTCCAGAATTAAAATATTTAAAAACAGTTCCAAGTGTTTTACGTAAAAACCATTCGATTATTTATCATGGCCACCTTGGCCCAGAAAGAGGCATACAAGATTTAGTTAAAGCGATGACTGATGTAATACAGCATTTTCCAGAAGCGGCGCTTACTCTTATAGGTACCTTTAGAACAAAGATATTTAGAACCCAAATATATCGTTTAATTGATGATTTAAAACTTAATCAATCAATACATATATTTGATCAGATTCCACATGTAGATATTTGGACTCATCTTTCTAAACATACTATTGGTGTTATTCCTTTTAGAAAGACACCGCTCACTAAAGAGAATACGCCAACGAAACTTTTTGAAATGATGGTTGCTGGATTAAAAATTGTTTCTAGCGATTTACCGCCAACACGGAATTTTGTTGGTAATTCTATCCATTGGTCTGAACCGGGAGATGTATTTTCACTTGCGTCTGCTCTTATTCATGCCTGTTCCATGCCTAATAATCATCATAATCTTCGAAAGAACAAAGAATTAATCAAAAAAAATTACAATTGGGAAAAAAATAAAGATAAATATCTCTCTCTATTCTATTCGCGATGAAAATATTATATATATCACCAGAAAATACAGTTGGAACACTTACATTATGGAAAAAAGAGCATGAATCTCGTGGCCATCAATGTCGGACAATAACCTTTTTTAAAAATCCAAAAAGTTATAATGAAGATATTTGTTTGAATCTCCCATTTAATTTTACTTTACCAATAATGTCACAATTAAGAAATTATATATATAAGTATTATCGTGGGAAAGAAGGGTATCATAAAAAAAAAGATGGCTATCCTCCTGTTTGGGAGCCAGAAGGATTTCTTGATCGTTCTTTTTTTAAGTTTAAGGATTTTCTGTGGAAGCCAATAGTTGAAAGAGCAATTATAAAATATCATTTATATGATTTTGATGTTTTTCATTTTGAAAGTGGAACGGATTTTCTGAAAAATGAATTTTTTGTAAAAGAATTAAAAAACAAAGATAAAAAAATTATTTGTCATTATCATGGTGAAGATTTAAGAGCTCGAGGTGTTATGCCATTTATTAATAAGGAATCAGATCTTAATCTTACCAATGAATTGGATTTATTAAATAAACATCCAAATATACATTATATTTTTTTACCTTTTGAAACCTCTGCGTTTATAGAAAAAAAACAACTTAATGATACCTTGCGTGTATCACACGCGCCTACCAATCGTTTTTATAAGGGTTCGGACCATATAATATCTACATGTGAACAATTACAAAGTGAGGGCCATATTGATTTTGATCTTATAGAGAATGTTCCTCATGAAACTGTCTTAAAAAAGAAAGCTAAATCAGATATATTTATAGACCAAATTGGCAATCGAGGAGGATGGGGTTATGGTATGAATTCGGTGGAAGCACTTTCCATGGGTATTTGCACACTGACTGAGATGAATGATAAATATAATACTTTTTTACCTGATCATCCGTTTATCCACGTCACTAAAAATACTTTAGATTATGAACTTCGGGCACTTATTAACAATAGGGAAAAAATCCTACTGCATAGTACAAATGGAAAGATGTGGGTTGAAAAAATCCATGACGTGGGGAAAGTTGCGGATTCTCTCTATGATTATTACAGATCGATAGGACTTATATGTTAAATAATCAAATTTACAGGCCAGCCCATTTGGTTTTTGCAAATTTGGTGAGTTTAATTTTATATCCATATTATGCCATTTGTAATTTTTTTCGTACCAAAAATTCTATAGAGAAAATTGAAATTAAAACTATTCTTGTTACAGAGTATCATCGCATTGGTGATATTTTAATAATTGCACAACCGTTGGATTCTATTAAGAAAAAATTTCCTAATGCTAAGCTAGTTTTAGTTTGCCACCAATCAGCGGCTAAACTTGCTGAACATTTAGGGTTAGCTGATGAAGTGTTATCAGTTATGGTGCCTTGGACAAATTGGAATTGGTCATTAATTCATTGGATTCAAGCTAGATCCTTTGCGCGACAATTAAGAAAAAAAGAAATAGACTTGGCATTTGATTTTAAAGGAGATTTAAGAAATGCTTGGTTTCTATGGCAAATGAAGCCGAAAGTTAGTTTTGGATATTTAACAACGGGCGGTAAATATTTTTTTACTAATTCATTTAAAATGGATCCAAATCTTCATCAATCTATCCGTGCGGAAAAATTAATCAGCGAAGTTGGCTGTAAACCGAATAATAAAAATCTTCCCAAATCAAAGTTAAACACAGATGGAATGATAGCTTTTCATATGGGGACTAGTGATTCAAGAAGATCATGGCCTGTAAAACATTGGTTAAAGTTGGCAAAATTGCTATCATCTAATTACCAAATTAGTTTAGTGAAAACCTCTGAAGCATCAGATTTACAAAAATTATTTAAGAATACAACATTAAATATTAAAGTTTTTCAAGGAGATTTAATCGAGTTTAAAAACTGGTTGGAGAATCAGAGATGTTTAATTTCACCTGATTCCATGGCAGGTCATCTTGCCGCACATGTTGGCATTCCAGTATTTACTATTTTCGGTTCTCAAAATCCTAATTTAACACGTCCTATAAGTAATATTAGTACCGTAATAGCACCGGATATTCCGTGTGAGCATCAACGTAGTCATTGGCGTTTATGTCAAGATTGTATGGAATCTGTATCACCAAAAAAGGTAGCCAAAACGATCATAAATAAACTGTCTAGTTTTGAAAGTCAATAATAAATATAAATATTGTCAATAACTCCATTATTAGTAAATTTACTCAATGAAAAAAAGAATGACCTTGAATTTCAATCAAGATTCTATTAAGTCAATCTTTTTTCATGTGATTGAGATTATTGCACTCGGTAATATTCTCAACCAAAAAACCAAACCAAGGAGGTATCGGCATGGCTGATGTTACTTCAACCGTATCAAATGCAGCATCTGGTGTAGTGGGTGTAATTAAAGCGCTCATTGTGTTGTTTGTTTTTGTCAACATTATTTATTCCACGGGTTTTGATCCTATTGGCGGAATTGTAGATCTTGTAAATACATTTTTAGATGGTGGATTTGCTGGGCTACTTGCTTTGTTGGTTTTTCTCTCGTTTCTGGCATAATAACACAGGATAAATTAGGAAGATTATTTACTTTAATCTGCCTAATCCTGAAAACAGGAGGAAACTATGCTTAAAGGCATGCAACAGGTAAATGAATGGCTAGCTCAGCTTACTGACTTAGCTAAAACCTTAGTCGTGATCGGTATTATTGTAGGAATTCTGTTTGATGATTACTTTGGTGTTATCGCAGGATTAGGACGTGTTATGTCCCAGTTTGGCGATGCAGGATTTGCAGGAATACTAGCTCTGGCTATTTTAGTAATGTGGTACGAAAAAAAATAGATTGAAATTGAAATCAGAGAAAGCGCCCCGATTCGGGGCGCTTTTGTTTTAAGTTCTAAACTGCGTTTGGATAGATAATTATCATTAAAACTATGGTAATGCGTTTTTATATTGTATTTATTTAACCATTAATTTTGTCAATGAAATATAGTATCTTGATTTTTTTAGTTGCTGCAATTGTATATGGAGATATACATGTGTTTAATCGCCGCGCAGGTACAGAATCTGAAATTAGGATACTACCAAATTCTAACCCCCTTTATATTTCTGCAAAAGATTTAGCACAATCTTTAACTTCAAAGATATATGAAAATTCAGAAAGACAGAAACTGGTTTTATATATTGGTTCTAATAAAATTAAAATTTCTGGCAATAGTAGCTATATAATTATTGATGACAAGCCATTTCAAATGACCTCAGCAATTCGTGCGGAATTAGATGATTTATATATCCCAGCTATAGATTTTTTTGATATTTTAAAGATGACTATAATGCCTGGAATTAATTTTGATTCTAAAAAGGAATTACTAGAAATTGATGTTATTAAATTTAATATCACCGATATTAAAATAGATGTAAAGTCTAACGGTACAATAATCAGACTTTCTACGAAGAAACCATTTTCTGAAAATGGAGTTAGTTCCTTTATTAATAAACATGGATGGTTCTATTTAACTGTATCAGATGGGATAGTAGATACATCTATTATAAATACAGGTTTAACACGTGGAGTTGTTCGACAAATTGAATCAGACCAAATTGGAAAAACAGCTCAGGTTGCATTTAAGCTTGGTTCTGAAGTTATAAGCCATGAATGGTATCAAAGTCTAGATCCCAATGAAATTGTCATAACATTACGCACTCCATTAGGAAAACTAAATGAGCATATTAAAGATGTCAAAGAAAAATGGAAATTAGATACTGTTGTTTTAGATGCTGGACATGGAGGAAAAGATCCAGGCTCACAAGGTAAATATGGTACAAAAGAGAAAGATGTTGTTTTAGATATAACAAAACGTATTGGGAAACTATTAAAAAAAGCGGGTATTAATGTTATATATACGAGAGAAGAGGATGTTTTTATACCACTTATTGATCGTACTAAAATGGCCAATGATTCCAACGGAAAATTGTTTGTTAGTATCCATGCAAATTCTAATAATAATCGTAAAATACAAGGTTTTGAAACATATCTCTTACGCCCAGGTAAAAGTGAAGATGCGATAGAAGTTGCATCACGAGAAAATTCTGTAATAAAATTTGAGGAAAAGACTGGTCAATATGAAAAATTAACTGGTGAAAATTTAATTATGGCAACAATGGCCCAAAGTATGTTTATGAAAGAAAGTGAAGATTTAGCTTCTATTATTCAAATGGAATTGGATAAAAGATTGGAAACACCAAATCGCGGTGTAAAACAAGCAGGGTTTTATGTACTTATAGGAGCATCCATGCCGAATGTTCTTGTTGAGGTAGGCTATCTTTCTAATCCTGATGAAGAAAAAAAATTGAAACGTGGGGACCATAAACAAAGAATAGCAGAATCTATTGTCTCAGGTATTAAACATTTTAAATATACAAGAGAAAAACTCTTAGCTAAAGAATAAAATATGGATAATAGGCCTATTGGAGTATTTGATTCAGGTATAGGAGGATTGACTGTTGTAAATACTCTAATAAAAATTTTGCCAGGTGAGACTATATACTATGTGGGTGATACAGCTAGAGTACCCTATGGTAATAAAAGTAAAAAACGTATCCAGCAGTTTAGTGCTGAGATTACTGAATGGTTAATAAAAAAAGATTGTAAAATGATTGTTGTGGCTTGTAATACAGTATCATCTTTAGCGTTGGATTATTTACAATTAAAATTTTCAATACCGATTATTGGTGTTATTAAACCAGGTGTAGATAACGCTGTTAATTCAACTAGAAACTTTAATATTGGGGTTATAGGAACTCAGGCAACAATTAATTCTAATGCTTATGGAAAATATCTAAAATCTATCAATCCATCAATAAAAACAGTAAGCCAATCGTGCCCTTTGTTTGTTCCGTTGGTGGAAGAAGGTTGGATAGATGGTGATATCCCTATGTCGATTGCTAAGGTTTACCTTGATAGAATAATAAATGCTGAAGTTGATACAGTTATTTTAGGATGCACCCATTATCCATTATTGAAGGGAATTATCCAGTTGATTCTTGGTGAGAAAATAAATCTAGTTGATTCAGGGCAATCTATAGCCCAACTCGTAAAGTCTGAGTTAAGTAATAATAATTCTCTATCTAAAAACTGTTTAGGAGATATACATTGTTTTGTAACGGATGATGCAACATCTTTTAGCTCTCTAGCCAGTCGGTTTTTAAATAGAGATATACGAAAAACTATTATCATTGACATCTACTGAATTTTACCAATTACTGAATTCACTTTATTCCCTTCAAAGAAAAGGGATCAAACTCGGTCTTAGCCATACTCGCAGGCTATTAAATTTTTTAGGGAGCCCTCAACATAATTTTAAAATAATCCACGTTGCAGGCACCAATGGAAAAGGATCAACATGTGTTCATATTGAAAGTATTTTGCGAGAAAATGGTTACAATGTGGGTTTATACACATCTCCCCATTTAATAAAATTTAATGAACGCATTAGAGTTAATGGTATTCCTATTACCAATCATGACATTGTTCATTTCATGGATTTTGTTAAAAATGAAATAAAAAAAATACGATCTACTTTTTTTGAAACTACAACTGCAATGGCTTTAGATTATTTTAATAAAAAACATATTGATGTTGCTGTTATTGAAACAGGTTTGGGTGGTAGGTTAGATGCCACAAATATAATAAAACCATACCTTACTGTTATGACACCGATTTCGATGGATCATATGGAAATCCTTGGAGACACTATACAAAAAATTGCTAAAGAAAAGGCAGGGATCATTAAAAAGAATATACCCTTAATTACTGCTCCTCAGATTCAAAAAGTGATGAATATTCTTGAAAAGAAAGCATTAGAAAAAAATACAACAGTTATTCTTTCCGATTCTCCATCCTCTATTAAAATTACTAATCAAGGGACTACATTTTCACTTGGAAAACATACTATCACTACACCACTTCTTGGCTGTCATCAAGCTATTAATGCATCTTTGGCAATTTCTGCAACAAAATATTTTTGTTCAGATATAATACAAAAAAAAATAAATAAAGGGTTGAAGAATGTTGTCTGGCCAGGACGGATGCAAAAAATTTCGGAAAAAATCTATTATGATGTCGCTCATAATGAAGACGGAATTAAAAGAACATTAAATACAATAAAAAATCTGTATCCCAAATGTAACCTTTATGGATTGTTCTGTATTAAACAAAATAAAAATATTAAAAATATAATTGGAGTGATTTCAGGGCAGTTTAAGCAAGTTTTTGTATTGAATGATAAAAATGATTTATTAATTAATGCAACAGAGTTATATAAAAAATTAAAAGATTTCGGTTTTAAGAGTACTCCTGTTAAATCGATTAAAAGTGGTCTGATTCAGATTAATGGCTTTGGTGATGAAACAGGGATTACATTGATTTTTGGATCTCATTATATAGCTAAGGATATTTTTACTGCATTTGAAATATCTTTTGACTCAGTTAAAATTTGATGTAATTTTAGTCTACTCTGCTATTCCTGCCGAGTGTATTAATTTTTCTAGAATATATATAATAGGTGTAAAATATATGAATCTTAATGAATTACAATCTTTGCATATTCGTGAACTCACAGAATTAGCTCAAAAATTAAATGTTTCTGGCAATATTGCAGGCCTTAATAAACAAGAACTAACAATTAAAATTCTTGAAGCAAATGCAAAAAAAGAAGGGGCTTTTTCTGCTCGTGGTGTTTTAGAAGTTATGCAAGATGGATATGGGTTTCTTCGTTCGCCAGATTTTAATTATATGCCTGGGCCAGATGATATTTATGTTAGCCCATCTCAGATTAAACGATTTGGTTTAAAAACTGGGCACTTGGTATCAGGGCAAATAAGACCTCCAAAATCTAAAGAACGTTTTTATGCTTTATTAAAAGTAGAAACTGTTAATTCATCGCCAATTGATAAACTTCAGGATATAATATTATTTGATAATTTCACTCCATTATATCCAGAAGAAAAATTCAATTTAGAAACAAAGTCTAAAGATTTATCTATGAGGATTATGGATTTAATATCTCCTATAGGTAAAGGGCAAAGAGGTCTGATTGTTGCCCAGCCAAAAACAGGAAAAACAATTCTAATGCAAAAATTAGCTAATTCTATTAGTGAGAATCATCCAGAAACAAAAAGAATTGTTTTGTTAATAGATGAACGACCTGAAGAAGTGACAGATATGAAAAGGAATGTTAATGCAGAAGTCATCAGTTCTACATTTGATGAGCCACCTGAGCGTCATGTGTCTGTAGCAGATATGGTTCTCCAAAAGGCAAAAAGGATGGTTGAATATGGAGATGATGTAGTGATTTTACTTGATAGTATCACACGTTTAGCAAGGGCTCATAATGCTGTTATTCCACATAGTGGGAAAATTCTCTCAGGTGGAGTCGATTTTAATGCACTCAAAAAACCAAAACAATTTTTTGGTGCAGCGCGAAATACAGAGGAGGGCGGAAGTTTAACTATTGTTTCAACGGCACTTATTGATACTGGCAGTAGGGCTGATGAAGTGATTTTCGAAGAATTTAAAGGCACTGGTAATATGGAGCTTGTTCTTGATCGTAGATTAAGTGATAGAAGAACTTATCCAGCTTTCGATATAATTCGTTCAGGAACTAGAAAAGAAGAATTACTTCTAGGTCGTAAAGAATTAGGTAGAATGTGGATTCTTCGTAAACTTCTCAATGACATGAAGGTTGAAGAAGCTATGGAATTCATGCAAGATAGAATGAAACGTACAAAATCTAATGATGAATTTCTTGATACAATGAGCCAATAATAATTTTGGAATTTAATATGTAAAATGAATGAGAAAAGTACTGATATTAAATCAGTTGTAGTAAAAATTATAACTGATAAACCTGTTCGAAAAACACCTTATCAAGTTAAAGGTGTCTTTATGCGCCAATATCCTGATGAACCGATTATTCCAATGTTGGATGGGTCATACCGTGATAAATTTTTATATCCTCGTGTCCAAGTTAAAATATTAAATGAGCAAATTTATATTATTGGAATCCACGAAGGTGTAGATACTATTTTGTCTGCAACTAAAAAATTTAAACAATTTGATTTTGGAAACATAACTTTTACAGTTCAAGATTATGATATAGAAAGATTAAACAATCAATTTATCCCGTCTGATCGTCCCTTAAGATATCGTTTTATCACTCCTTGGGTTGCACTTAATCATATGACAGGTGGAAAGTATCGGCTTTTGAGCAATAAAGAAAAACCATCATATTTAAATAAACTTTTGGGTCAAAATCTAATTTTTTTAGCAAATGAAGTTGGGATAAACATTGAAAAAGAAATTTTTTCAAAAGTTAAAGTTAAAAGCCTGTTTCCAAAACCAATTGATGAAAATAAATGGGGCGCATTTAGGGGGGAATTCAAAACAAATTTTGTTTTACCTAATTATATTGGTGTGGGTAATGGCATCACTCGTGGTTTTGGTACAATTTATAGCATGTTTAACCCAGAATCTTTTTCTTTTGATGAAACACAATTAAAAAAAGATGTAAAAAGCCAAGCTGAAGAAACCATTAATGATAAAGAAATGGAAAAAATATCAGTCTCGGATGTGCCAAAACCAAAAAGGAAACGTCTTCAAACTAAATATAATAAAGGCAAAAAGAATAAAGGAAAAAGTTTTCAAGCAGATCAAAGTTATAAAAGGGGAAAAAATTACCACAAAAGAAAACGTTCTAAATCGAAAGAGAAAGGGCATTCTAATAATTACCGATTTCGAAAATCTGGGAATATTTTTTCAGAAGAATATGATATAGAAGAAGTTAATAATATTAATAAAGAAGGATCTAAAGACGACCAAAGATTTAACACAGAACAACATCATAAAAAGCAACATAAGTTTTGATTTATAAACTTTCTGAAAGAGTAAAAAAAATACAACCATCTTTTACTCTACAAATGGCAACAGTAGCAGCTAATATGCGTTCTAAAGGGATAGATATAATTAATTTTTCTGTAGGAGAGCCAGATTTTAATACACCATCCCATATTATACATGCTGGTCAATTAGCGATGGATGAAGGATATACAAAGTATACAGCAGGCCCCGGTATGATAGAATTTAGAAAAGCTATCTGTGAAAAACTGATGCGAGAAAATGGTATTATTTATGATCCTGAAGATATATTAGTCTCAAACGGGGAAAAACAGAGTTTATACACAGCGTGCCAGGCATTGTTTGGGCGTGGAGATGCTGTATTTGTATGTAGACCTTATTGGGTATCTTTTCCTGAGTTTATAAGACTTTCTGATGCGGAGCCGATTTTTATTAATACATTAGCACAACAGAATTTTGAACCAGACTTTGAGAATCTTTGTTCTAAGATTAAAAACAATGTGAAAGGCATTATTATTAACTCACCATCAAATCCAACTGGTGGAATTTGGAGTGCAGAAGCAATAATTAAATTATTAAAAATTGCTAAAGATCATAATTGGGTGATTATATCCGACGAATGTTACGAACGTTTAGTTTATGAAGGAGATTTCATTAGTACTGAAAAATTAAATCGAGATCATAGTATTAATGCATTAGTAGTTACTTGTATGAGTCTTTCAAAAACTTATGCAATGACAGGTTGGCGTATTGGTTACGCTGCAGGACCAAGAGAAATTATTAAGTCAATGTCAAAACTCCAAGGTCAGGCAACCTCTTGCGCAAATTCAATAGGTCAAATGGCTGGTATAGCAGCCTTAAAAAGTAGTCAAAAATGTGTAGAAAAAATGAAAAAATCATTTTTAGAAAGAAGAGATTTAATGGTTAATCTTTTAAATCAATTGCCAGGTGTTTCGTGTTCTACGCCTCAGGGCGCGTTTTATGCTTTTCCTGATTTTAGCTCATATTTAAATAAATTAGGTGATGGTAAGTTATTGAAAGATACTTTTGATATTTCAGAGTATATTCTACGTTCTGTTAATGTGGTTACTGTCCCCGGTGATGGTTTTGGAAGCAAGGGGCACATACGTTTTTCTTATGCCACTAGTAAAGATATAATAAAACATGGCATTGAACAAGTTGCCATTGCTTTAAAAAAAATTGTTTAATTTAGGAGTACCCAATGAAAAAAGATGTTCATCCAAGTAATTATAGATTGGTTGTATTTAAAGATACATCTTGCGAATATGCTTTTTTAACTAAGTCAACAGTAGATACAAAAGAAACAATTAAGTGGGATGATGGTAATGAATACCCTTTATTTAAGATTGAAATTTCAAATAAATCTCATCCGTTTTTTACAGGTAAACAGAATCTTGTTGATACAGCTGGACGTATAGAAAAATTCAATAAAAAATACGGTCGTAAATAAACAAGTTGTTTTCTAATTTGGCTCTTTAAAGTTAACGCTAATCTAACTGAGTCAATTTTGTTAAAAGGCGTGAAAATGAAACCAATTACTTTCTTTTGTGAAAGTGAATTTCTAGGCAGTACAATTATATGTGCATTGAATACTTGTTAGATTATTATAAATATTTCATTGAATATTTATAATAATGCTCATCAAATATTAAACACGTCTATTTTTTGGGAGAGCACACTTTTTTATTGTATTTAATTAAAGAATCTGAATTGTGGAATAAACATATTATTGAGGTTATAAATTGAGAAAAAAACTCAATGCGATTATAGAAAAGTATAACAATCTTTCGGAAAAAATGGCAGATCCAGCTATTTTATCAAACCAAAACCAATTAACGTCAATTGCAAAAGAACATCGTTCATTAGAAAATGTTGTTAAGATAAGTAAAGCTTATATTAATGTATTAGATCAGCTGGATGAAGTGAAAGAAATGCTTAATGAAAAAGATGACGAATTACGTAAAATGGCAGAAGAAGAACTAAATGTCTTAGGAATAAAAAAATCTAGATTTGAAGAAAAAATTAAATTATTATTATTACCTAAAGATCCAAATGATGATAAAAATCTTATCTTAGAGATTCGAGCCGGAACAGGAGGTGATGAAGCCGCACTTTTTGCATCAGATTTATTTAGGATTTATATGCGTTATGCAGAAAGAAAAAATTGGAATTATAAAATAATGGATTCTTCTGAAACGGGAATTGGAGGGATTAAAGAAGCAATTGTATCTATTCAAGGAAATGGAGCGTTTGGATTATTAAAATACGAAAGTGGAGTACATCGTGTTCAAAGAGTTCCTAAAACTGAAACTAGCGGTCGTGTGCATACTTCTGCTGCTACTATTGCAGTTCTTCCAGAAGCTGAAGATGTAGATATCGAAGTAAATGATTCAGACCTAAAAATTGATACATATCGCGCGAGTGGCGCCGGTGGTCAGCATGTAAATAAAACAGAATCTGCAATTAGAATCACCCATATACCTACGGGTATGGTAGTAACCTGTCAAGATGAATCATCACAGCATAAAAATCGAGCTGCGGCCCTGAAAGTATTAAAAGCAAGATTGCTCGTTTCTGAACAAGAAAAAGCTGCTGCAGAACGCGCTGCAGAGCGTAAAAGTTTGGTGTCAACAGGAGATAGATCTGCAAAAATTAGAACTTATAATTTTCCACAAGGGAGAGTGACGGATCATCGAATTAATTTTACATCATATCGTTTGAATGAAGTATTAGACGGTGATCTTAATGAAGTAATTGAAAAACTTAAAATTGCAGAACAGCAAGAGCTGATGGCTTCTGATATTTATTAGAAATTATAATGTTCAACCAACAGATTGTTATATTATAATAATGTCAGAATTATGGCGTATTATTGATTTAATTAAATGGGCAGAATCCTATTTTAAAAAAAAAAATATTAGTAATCCAAAATCAGAAATTGAATGGCTTTTATGCTCTTTATTAGGATATAGTAAGTTAGATCTTTATTTAAAATTTGAAGAACAGATAACTAAAGCTAACCTTACCATTTTACGAAGTTGGGTAAAACGAAGACTCAATAATGAACCCCTACAATATATAACTAAATCATGCTATTTTTATGGTAGAAAATTTTTTATTACACCAGATGTCCTTATTCCTAGACCAGAGACAGAACGAATAGTTGACATAGCAATAAAAAAAATAAATGAAATTAAATCCCCTCAAATTTTAGATATAGGCACAGGTTCTGGTTGCATTGCGTCTACGTTAGCATTGGAACGCCCTGATTCTAATGTTTGGGGTATTGATATTTCACCTAATGCTATAAAAATAGCTAATGAAAATAAATCTATTTTTTTATTAAATAATGTTGAGTTTTTAATTATGAATATTTTGAAAGAGCATCCAAAAAGAAAATTTGATTTGATAGTTTCAAACCCTCCTTATATTCCAAAAGAAGATATAAGAAATCTTATGAAAGATGTGAAAAATTTTGAACCTCATATTGCCCTAACAGATCAAAAAGATGGGCTTACATTTTATAGACGTTTATCAAAAATTGGTAAAACTAATTTAAAGCTAGGAAGCTGGATAATAATAGAAGTAGGACAAGGAGATCATCCCGAAGCTTCAAAATCTTTATTTGATCAATCACAATATTTAAATGTTTCACTTATTAAAGATTATAATGGAGACAATCGAGTATTGATTGCCCAAGTTTAAATGAAAATTAAATTGAAAATATCGTTTTAGAAATTTTTTAAAAAACTATGCAAAAGATATTTTATTATATAAAATTATTGCGCCCTTTTAATATTATTATTTCTAGCTTTGCTATGCTAACTGCTTCAGCAATTTTGGATGGCTTAAATAATACTACAACTGTTTTTTTAGTAATATTAGTTGTTGTTAATTATGCAGCAGGTGCAAATGCCCTTAATGATGCAATCGATTCTGAAATTGATTTAATCAATTGTCCCACTAGACCTATACCTAGCGGAATGATCAGCAAAAAAGAAGCATTAATAATTTCTTTTTTGTGTTTTTCATTGGGTACCGTTTTTTGTCTTAGATTACCTGAACCAGCAAAGGTGATTGGAATAATTGTTTCTATGCCACTTTTGATACTATATAATACTCATTTAAAAGGTATGCCGTTAATTGGTAATATTGTTGTTTCTATGATTCTTGGATTATCCTTTTTATTCTGTGGTGCCGCACATGCAAAGATTAGCCCTATGTGGCTACCCATGGTATTGGCTTTTGGACTTACGTTATTGAGAGAATTAATAAAAGACATAGCAGATCTGAAAGGTGATCTTTCTGCAGGGCTTGCTACTTTCCCAATTACCGCTGGTGTTGAAAAATCTATTAGACTGTTTATAATATTATCAATCTGTATTGGAATATTTATATTATTTCCATATTTTGATGGTAAATATGGAATTTGGTATGGAATTATTGTATTTATAGGCGTTGAGATTCCTCTAATGATAGTTGTAGCTTTATTCATATTTAAACCAGGGATTCCATCGGCAAATCTTGGAGCTAAAATATTAAAGGTCAGCACCTTGATGGGTCTAATTGCCATATATGCAGGATATAAATTATGATGTCAGAGTTTGTTCATTTACACAACCATTCCGATTATAGCCTTTTAGATGGTGCTCAAAGGATAGATCAATTAGTAAATACTATTGATGACCTAAATATGGATGCTGTGGCTTTGACAGAACATGGTAATATGTTTAGTGTGTTACCTTATTATAAGGAAGCTAAGCGAGCTGGAATAAAACCAATTATTGGTTGTGAAATATATGTAGCAGTTGGATCAAGATTTGAAAAAAAACCTCGAGTTGAAGGAGGTTGGGGGAATAATCATCTTATTTTGCTTGCACAAAATTATACAGGTTATAAAAATCTTATGAAATTGGTAACGGCAGGTTATTTAGATGGTTTTTATTATCGACCTAGAATTGATATCGATTTATTGCGTCAATTTAATGATGGTCTAATTTGTATGTCTGCATGTTTAAAGGGTGTGGTCCCAGAAAAAATGCTAAATGGTGACTATGAAGGGGCAAAAAAAGAAGCACTGGTATTCTCAGAAATTTTTCCAGGACGATACTTTTTAGAGATTCAAAATCACGGGATCGCTGAAGAAGAAGCTAATATTCGCAATATGAAAAAATTATCTGATGAATTAAATCTCCCATTGGTTTGCACAAATGATGCTCACTATGCAAAGAAAGATCATTGGGAAGCCCACGATATACATATTTGTTTAGGGACTGGTAAGGAGCGGAATGACCCGAATAGATTAAGGTATGCAACACCTGAATTTTATTTCAAATCGCAAGATGAAATGTATGCTCTATTCAAAGATTTTCCTGAATCAATCGAAAACACTAGAAAAATTGCAGATAGTATTGATATGACTTTACCTATAGGAGAATCCCACCTCCCTAATTTCCCGATTCCGGATAAAGCATTAACTAATGACCCTAATGAATATTTAAGGCAACTTAGTGAGTCAGGTGCGGAGTTAAAATATGGTGATTTAAGTCCAGAGGTAAAAAAGCGCCTAGACCATGAACTGAAAGTTATTCAAAATATGGGTTTTGCCGGATACTTTTTAATTACAGCTGATTTCGTAAAATATGCTAAGGATTCAAGTATACCAGTTGGTCCAGGACGTGGGTCTGCGGCAGGCAGTCTTGTATCATATGCTTTAGGTATTACTAGCATTGACCCCTTAAAACATAATTTATTATTTGAAAGATTTCTTAATCCAGATCGTATCAGTATGCCGGATATAGATATTGATTTTTGTATTGAACGTCGAAGCGAGGTTATAAATTATATAAAAGATCAATATGGAGAAAATTCAGTAACACAAATAATTACTTTTGGTAAAATGAAAGCAAAACAAGTTGTAAGAGATGTGGGTAGAGTGATGGGTTATTCTTTTACAGAAGTTGATAAAATTGCTAAAGCTATCCCGAATGAATTAAATATTTCTCTTGAAAGAGCATTAGAAAAAAGTTCTGAATTAAAAAGAATGTCAGAAGGTGAATATCAAGAATTAATCACACATTCAAAAGTTTTAGAGGGAATGAATCGTCATGCATCTATTCATGCTGCAGGAGTGGTAATAGCCCCCGGTGATTTAACTGACTTTATTCCCCTATATAAATCTACAACGAATGATATTACTAGCCAGTATGATATGAAGGGCTTAGAGGAATTAGGCCTACTGAAAATGGATTTCCTAGGTTTACGCAATCTTACAGTTATCAACAAAGCAATAAAATTAATAGAGAAAGGAGGACAATCTGTATATCTTGAAAAATTACCTTTGGATGATGAAGAGGTTTATAAATTGTTTGCCAAAGGACATACAATAGGGGTTTTCCAATTTGAATCTTCTGGTATGAGGGAGTTTTTAAAAAAACTCGAGCCTACAATATTAGGTGATTTAATAGCAATGAACGCTTTATACCGTCCAGGTCCCATGGAAAACATCGATAATTTTATTGCACGTAAACATGGTAAAAAAAATATAGTATATCCACATCCTTTGATGGAACCAATCTTAAAAGAAACTTATGGAATTATTGTATATCAAGAACAAGTAATGCAAATAGCACATGAAATTGCGGGTTTCACATTAGCTGAAGCAGATATAATGCGCAGAGCAATGGGGAAAAAAATTAAATCGTTAATGGATGAACTAGCCTTGAAATTTGTAGTTGGAGCAGAAAAGAAGGGAATCAAGAAAAAAAAAGCAGGAGAAATTTTTTCTCTTATCGAAAAATTTGCACAATATGGATTTAATAAAAGCCATTCGACAGCCTATGCCTATATCGCTTATCAAACCGCGTGGTTAAAAGTGCATTACCCAGCTGAATTCATGAGCGCAAATTTAACTAGTGAAATGTCAAATATCGATCGCGTAGTTGTATTAATAAATGAATGTAAAAAAATGGGTATTAAAGTAACACCACCGGATATAAATGTTTCTGTTAAAGATTTTAAACCTATTGATAACACATCAATTTCTTATGGATTAAATGCAATTAAAAATGTTGGTTCAAAAGCTCTAGATATAATAATTAATGAAAGAGCAAAAACCGGTGCATTTATATCAATTTTTGATCTTTGTGCTAGAGTAGATCAACAAAAAGTTAATAAACGTGTTATTGAAAGTTTGATCTTATCTGGAAGTTTTGATTCTATTGATGGTAATAGAGCTCAAAATTTTGCAGCTGTAGATGAAGCGGTTAAATATGGGCAGCAAATGCAAATTAAAAAGAATAAAAATCAAGTTGATCTTTTTGGATCTGAAGCTGACCAAGGTGCACTAATCAAAATACCTAAATTAATGCAATTAGATGAATGGTCAGAAAAAGATTCACTTGCAAAAGAATTAGAAGTTCTAGGTCTCTATGTTTCTGGGCATCCTTTATTAGAGCATGCTGAAAATCTTGAAGAATTCACTAATATTTTATTTGAAGAGGGTCAGGAGTTTTCTAGTAATGATAAGATTACGCTTGGTGGTATGATAACAAAAATTGTGACACGTTTTGACCGAAGAAATCGTGAAATGGCCTTTTTTGATATGGACTGTCTTGGTGGTCATGCTGAAATAGTAGTATTCAGTGATTATTATAAGTCTTTTGAAAATTTAATTGTTGAAGGAAATGTTGTTTTTGTGAAAGGAAACCCTTCTGATACATCTGATTTTTCAGATTTAAAACTTATTTGCAATGAAATTATACCTGTAGATAAGGTTCGGGACCTACTTTCGCAAAAAATAAATATCAAATTTCCGACAGGTTCAGTTGAACCAACTGATATTGATGAATTAATGATAATATGTAAAGAGTATCGTGGAAATTGTAAATTGATTTTTCATTTGCCAAATGCAAAGTCCACCCGCCCTTTGAAAGTTTTAGCCCACAATATTCTAGTTTCATCAGAAAGTAATTTTTTAAAAAAACTTAGATCCAAATATGGTAAGGATAATATTTGGGTAGAATAGCTGATGGTTGCTCTTATACAAAGATGTAGTCGCGCCAATGTAAAAGTAAATGATCATATTATTGGTCAGATAGGAAATGGTTTTTTGGTTTTACTGGGCATTCATAAAGAAGACCAAAAAAGGGATGCTGATTATTTGGTAAAAAAGATATCATTATTACGAATATTTAATGATGATAATAATAAAATGAACTTATCAATTAAAGAAGTCAAAGGGTCAATCCTTGTTATAAGTCAATTCACTCTATGCAGTAATATAAAAAAAGGTAATAGACCTAGCTATATTAATGCTGCTCCAGCAGATAAAAGTAAGCAACTTTATAAATATTTTATTTCTTTATTATTAGATAAAAACCTTCCTGTCCAATCAGGAAAATTTGGAGGGGCAATGAATGTTGAACTTGTTAATCAGGGACCTGCTACCTTTATATTAGATAGTAGGGTCCAAACTTTCTAATAATGAATCTAGGTTATGAACTAAATTGCCAGACCATTAATTTATACTCTTATGGAAAGGAAAATACGTGTTGTTATGGCTAAACCTGGTCTAGATGGTCATGATCGAGGAATAAAAGTACTTGCAGCTGCATACAGAGATGCAGGAATGGAAGTTATTTATTTAGGTTTGCGACAAACTCCAGATATGATAGTATCTGCAGCGTTGCAAGAAGATGCTGATGTCATAGCTTTATCTAGCTTGAACAATGCCCATAATACTATTTTTAATAATGTACTTGATCTTATGAAAGAAAAAAACTTGGATGATGTATTATTGGTAGGCGGAGGTATTATTCCTAAAAAAGATATGCAGAGCTTAGAAAGAAAGGGTGTAGGTAAATTATTCGGTCCTGGAACTCCAGTACAAATTACCATAGATTATATTACAGAATGGGTTAATTCAAATAGGCGATAATATGGATCTTACAAACCAAATTGAGCTAGAATTATATTTTTCAGATCATTTTGATACAATTTTGTTTCCTGTTCTAGCCGAGATATATTTAAATCAAAATGATTTGAAACGTGCGCGAAAAGTTTGTGAAATTGGTTTGAAATATCATAATAATGATCCTTCTGGATTATTTATTCTTGCACAAATAGAAAAACTAGAAGGCAATTTAAAAGATGCTGAAAAAACTTTAGAAAAGATTTTGTTATATACATCTGATCATTTAGCAGCTTCCCTTGCGCTCTGCGAAATCCAAACAGTTCTAGGTAGAGCAACCAGTCGTTTACTAAAATCTTGGAAACATGTTTTATCTTTAGATCAAGATCATAAAACAGCACAGGATTTTATAAATAAAGTTGATGGCAAAAAAAATATTACAGAAAAAAAACGCAATCCTAAAGTATATAAAAAAAATCAAACTAAAACAGAAATATTGATTGCTCCCAACCGGGAAACCCCTGAGAAAGTGTCTTTAAATGATGAGTACCAAGATCCGCTAAAAGTAAGTCCAAGATTAGCTACTTTTACATTAGTATCAGTTTTGAAAAACCAAGGTTTATTTGATCAAGCTCTAGAAATATTGGATGCTTTGGAAAAAAAAGGAGAGAACCCTAAGGCGATTGCTTTGGAACGAGACACGATTGCAACACTAATGACAAACTTAAAAAAGGAATAAATGGGTATGGAAGATTTAATTTATAAAAAACGACAGGAAAATTTAAACGATATTATTGGGAAACTTGGTTATGATGGTATTTTAATTACTAACTTGACTAATATAAGATACATTTCGGGATTTACTGGTTCTGCAGCCTCTTGTTTGATCACTCCCAAAGGTCAATATTTTATTACAGACGGTCGATATATAGAGCAATCAAAAACTCAAGTTAAAGGATTTGAAAGGTTTATTGGGATGGAATCCCATTTATCCCAAATAAAAAAAAACAACCTCAACCCAAAAGGATTAAAAATAGCTTTTGAAGGTGATCATATGAGCTATGCTCAATATGAAAATATTAAAGAAGTTTTCCCAAATACAAGTTGGGTCAACACTTCAATGATTCTTGAAGATTTAGCATCTGTTAAAGATAATTATGAATTAGACTGTATTCGGACTGCTGTTGAAGTGACAGATAAGGTTTATGAAGAAATATTACATATGTTACGACCAGGTTATTCAGAAAAACAGGTTGCCAATATGATGGTTTCAAAATATCGTGACTATGCTGAAGGTGAAGCGTATTCTCCTATTGTAGCAACAGGACCAAATGGTGCGTTGCCTCATGCAATCCCAACTGATAGGGAATTTCAAAAAGGTGATTTTGTTGTTATTGATGCTGCCGCAAAGTATGCTGGGTATCATGCAGATATGACAAGAACCCCTGTCGTTGGTAGGGCAACAGGTAAACATAATGAAGTCTATGCAATTGTTAAAGAAGCCCAACAGAGGGGATGTAACCTTGCTAAAGCTGGTGTCCTTTGTAAAACAGTTGATGCAGCGACCCGCGATTATATCCATGAAATGGGTTATGGTGAATATTATACTCATGGTACAGGACACGGGCTTGGACTTGAGATTCATACTTCTCCTCGATTTAGTCCCCAAAGTGACCAAGTACTGGAAAAACATAATGTAATGACAATAGAACCTGGAATCTATCTTGCTGGATGGGGTGGCGTTCGGATAGAAGATGACGTTATTATTGAAGAAAATGGATGTGAAATTTTGAATAAAACAACAAAGGATTTGGTTGTTTTAAATTAGTGTAATTTATTTCCCCGGTAAATGGATATATATTCCAATCCTCAGTTGTATGATGCAATACATCAAAATTATAAATGGGATAAAAAACTGATTCAAACATATGCGAAAAAATCCAATGGTCCAGTATTAGAGTTAGCATCTGGAACAGGAAGACTAACACAACCAATCATTGAAATGGGACTAGGTTATACAGGACTTGAAGCGAGTGAATCATTTTTTGATGAGGCAAACAAAAAGTATCATGGAAAAGTAAAGTTTGTTTTTGGTGATATGCGAGACTTTAGTTTAGGTTTAAAATATAATTTTATATTTATGGGGTTTAACGCATTTTTACATAATCTTACAATATCTGATGCCAAAAATTGTTTAGAGTGTGTTAAAAAACATTTAAATGCAGGTGGGCAGTTTTTATTATCTTTATTCATTCCTGATCCAAGTTTTCTCTACAGAGATAAGTGCCAATTATATCCCGCAAGTGATTTTTTTCAATTCCAGAATTCTAAATGTAGAGTAATGGAAAAAAATCAATATGACCCAGAATCTCAAATAAATGATCTCACTTGGTTTGTTGAAAAAGATGGAACAATTGAACTAGAAGAATATCATTTCAGGATGAGAATGTTTTATCCCCATGAGATGGATATATTACTATCTGAATCTGGATTTATCATAAAAGAAAAATTAGGTGATTACAATAATTCACCCATGGATGCTGAAAGCGGCATGCAGATTTATGTGTGTGAAAAATATTAAAGAATTTGACTTGGTTGATTCGATCAAGTATCTAAAAAAGATTGACACTGGTCTGAAAAAGTTATTCGAATGTTATGCAGTGAAGAGTTTAGAACCAGAAAAAAACTACTTTAAAGCACTTACACGTTCAATAATATACCAGCAACTAAGTGGCAAAGCTGCAAGAATAATTTTTGAAAGATTCAAATCTATTTTCCCAGGAAATAATTTTCCTTGCCCAAAGGACATATTGGACATTGATATCGAAAAACTTCGTTCATCAGGCATTTCATATGCAAAATCACAATATATTAGCAATATATCCCAAGCCTTTTTGGATGATCCAGATATGTATCTTAATCTTGATCAGATGAATGATGAAAACATCATAGACAGTTTGACAAAGGTGAAAGGTATTGGTCTTTGGACAGCGCAGATGTTCTTGATTTTTACCCTAAATCGTCCAGACATTTTTCCCGCCACTGATCTTGCGATACAAAAGGGCTATCAGAATTACTTTGAAATAGATGAGTTGCCCAATCCTACTTCAATGATAAAGAGGTCAGAACAATGGATTCCATATAGAACAACTGTTAGTCTTTATCTTTGGGCTGTATTAGAGGGCCCATTTGAGTGGTGATATGATTAAAACTATAGTGTTTGATATTGGTGGTGTATTATTAGATGTTTCCCCTGAAAAAACCTTCCAATATTTGAGTGATTCAACAGGTGTAGCTAAACAAATTATTGAAAAAAAATTTCCTTGGAAAATACATGATGAGTACGAAAAAGGAAATTGTACTAATAAAGAGTGGTTTCATGGAGTTAGAGATGCTCTCCCTCAGCCATGTTGTTTAAAAGAGGCTGATTTTTGGAAGGCATGGTCATTATTGTTAGGAAAAGAAAAAGAAACAGTTAGCTTATTTACTGATTTGTCAAAAAATTACTCATTGTGGTTGCTGTCTAACACAAACCCTAAACATATTCAGAACGAAATAGAGAAAAAATATTTATTTCCTAATCTAGTGAATGGTGCAATATATTCTTTTGATGCAGGTTGTAGAAAACCTGAGAAAGAAATTTATAATATTTTGTTACATAAAAGTCAATCAAGACCTAATGAATGTGTGTTTGTTGATGATTTAATTGCAAATGTTCGTGCGGCACAATTACTTGGGATTCAGGGAATACACTATAAAGATGACGAAAATTTAATTGTGCATTTCAATAAAATAGGAATTAAAATTTAATGAAAATAAGAAGTTTAGCTACACTATTATTAATAATCTTTTCATTGTTAAATGCAATGGGAACATGGGTGTTGAATAATCGTTCACATGGTGAACTAAAATGGCACACTATTGAAACGGAAAACTTTGATGTACACTATCATGAGGGAATTCGGGATATTGCGATAAGTGGAGCTTCAATGGCCGAACAAATAAGGCCCGTATTAATGAAACAAATGGGGCTTGAGACTCTTCCTAGATTAGACATTGCATTTACCACAGAAGATGAAGTTTTGAATGGCTTTGCTGTGTCCGGGAATTATACAATTATTTGGGTAGATCAGAATGATGCAGCACTTTGGAATGGGGATGAAAAATGGTTAAGAACAGTATTAGCACATGAATTACAGCATCTTGTTTTTTTTAATACTACGAAAGGACCAAAATGGATTCCTGATGTGATGCATTCTCTTTTTTCTGGTGTTCCCGGATGGGTTGTAGAAGGATTAGCGGAGTATTATACTGAAAAATGGCGTCCATTCCGATATGATATTTCTCATAAGGGTCATGTAATTAATAACTCAGTACATAAAATAGCAGATCCTCATAATGATGGTTTTTCTAAAAGTCTATACCTCGCAGATCGATTCGGAGACTCTACTATTACAAAAATATTAAATCATCGAAATAAAGCAGGATTTCTGTTTTTTGGAAATTCTTTTAAGAAACATACAGGGATAAAATTAAAACAGTTTAATGAAGACTGGAGACGTCAAATGAACACGTTTTTTTATGGACAAAGATCCCAGAAAGAACGACTAGTAGATGTAGGGAGAGTGCACAAGCTACCGATGAAGAGAGTGGTAACTTTTGATTATTTTCCAGATAGTATGGGTATTGTCATGATGGGTTTCTTATCCAAAGGTCAAAGAGATTTATCTTTGGTTGTTGCCAAAAGAGATACGGCAAAGGAAAAAAAATTGTGGAAAAAACGGTTAAAAAAATCCAAAACAACCAATAAAAAACCAAAAAGAGTTCACCCAAAATGGAAACTAACGGAATTGGATTACGGTATTTTTGGAGAATTAATTATGAATCTCGATGTTTCGCCAGATGGAAAATCAGTCGTATACCCAAAATATCGCTATGGAAAAAATCAAAGTATGCTTTTTGATATATGGATGGTTGATATGGAAACAAAGAAAAAAACATTACTCACTTCATCTATGCGTGCTAATTATCCAAAGTTTTCACCAGATGGAGAAAGCATATTATACGTTGCACATGAAAACTCGACTTCTCAATTATTCTTGATTGATTCAAAAGGGAGGAATAGAAAACAAATAACATCAAATGAATTTGATACACAGATTATCACTCCATTCTGGAGTCCTGATGGTGAAAAGGTAGTTTATGCTAAATCTGGTCCTGATGGTAAAATGGATATATATATGATGGACCTTGAAACCCAAAATCTGCAACAAATAACAAGAAGTAGTGAAGGGGATTTATTACCAATCTGGCATCCAAATGGAGACAAGATCTCCTTTACAGGGCTCTATGAACATACCCCTAATCTGTACACCTATAATATTATGACTGGAGAAATAATTCAAAACACTGATGTTGGAGATATAGTAATGGGGATCCAGTGGGATAAAATAACGTCAACGATCACAGCTATGACATTAAACACAGTTGACTCAGCTAGAGTAGTTTCGATCGATCCAAATAGAATAGCTAATAAAACTACAATCAATATGAATCCAGGTTTTTCATCTTGGCGAACAAAAAGTCCCGATTATCCATTAAAAAATATTAATCCAAAAACGGAGGTGAAGATCAAGAATGAAATTCGATATAAATTTCAAAATAACATGACCCATTTAGGAAGTCTTATTTTACCTGATACTAGAAGTTTTTTATATAATGGAGTATTTACAGATGCTCTTGGACGACACAATACTGGAATATTATATGCTACAGATTATGATACGGTACATAGTGTTTATATTGCATATCAAAATTTTTCTGGGTTCCCTTTTAGGGGAGTCTGGGGAATTAATTTATACAAAGATGCAAATTTTCAAATCCAGTTTTTGAATAAGAATCAGGCATTTCTTGAAATTTTTAATGGCTTTACTTTGTGGGGAAGTTTACCGTATAACTTCGGTAGATCTCTTTGGGCAAATCATAATATTGGTTTTGAATTGCAATTTGTTAATAGAGATGTGTATTTAGAAGATGTATTACGAGAAACATCGATATTTTCTGAACTTGATAAAGGGAAAGAGCTTAGTGCAAAATGGAATTATACTTTTGTTAATAAAAGGAATCACAAGAGGAACACTTTCTCTCCTAATCAAGGATATGGATTAAATATATCCTTTCAAAAATCATCGACTACCATATGGGGGGAATTTGATTATACTAAACTAGGAGTTGATTTATATACAAATAATAAATTAGGGCCATTCTCTTTTTTTACACGAGGAAGGTTCGAGGCTATAAATGGGAAACCGCCTAATCAGGAATCCCTGGGAATATTTGATATACCTAATTTTTATATAATGGGTGTATCCACACCAGGAAGAGAGTATATGTCACCAAGAGGCTATGTCAAAGGTAATAGAGAATATTCTAGAGGCGATAGGGCTTATATGGCAACATTAGAATTAAGGACTCCTGCATTACCAATCAGTCTTTTAGAAGCATTAAAGGTTTTCAAGATTGGAATGCCATCCCTTGTATTGTTTTCTGATTTTGCAAACGCATGGACTGAAAATATCCTATCTGAAGAGATGATTATTACTTCCGGAGCTGAAATGAGACTTTCTTTTAACCTGATATCAGAACCCATTTTTATTTTCAGTTATGGATGGGCACAAGAATTAGATATGTGGTCTAAAGAAAAGGTTCAAATACCAGAACCATACTTACAGCTAACACTTATAAACCCTTTTTAAAATTTTATTTTAAAATCTAAAAGTTCTTAATGAAATTGAAAAATTAAGTCCTTGGTGGTTTATAATTGGTTCAGGACCAAAGTTTTCTAGCCATACCGCATCTTCTGTATCAGTAATATTTTTTCCTTCATTATCTTTTTTCCCTGTGTCTTTTTGCCACTGCCATCGACCATGTATGTTTGTAAAAATATAACTGATTGAAAAAACCACATCTCTGTTTTTATTGATTTGTATAGAAAGGTTTGCATCAACAGATGGATCCAGAAATAATGACGATGTTGTATGCTTTGCATCATCGCGTTTTAAGGCAAATAATAAAGGGAATTTAAATGATGCAGATCCACGTGTTCCAAATGTAGAAAAAATAGTATAGTCTAGATTTGTTCCCATCCCTAAATAACCATCAAGCTCTTCTCTAGAATCGCGAACTACTCCTATGTATCCGTTAAGGCTTGCTGAAAAATAACTGAAAGACTGAAACCAACCTTTAACAGAAAATTCATATTTTTTCCCTTTTAAATAGTTAAAGGTAGCATCGATTGTTTCAGGAGGATCTTTTAATTCATATGCTTTATGTCCGGGTTTTATTTTTCTCCATTTGCGAACGATTTTTGCTCTACTAGCATTAGGTCCAATATCAGTTAATCTCACAAGACCCCTTGATTTCCCAGGTAGTGCTATAGTTTTTCCTTTATAAGTTTTACTTTTATTTTTTGATGCTATTTCAAAGATAGCACCTTTCTTTAGCCCAAGATTTTCTCCAGAAAAAATATTTACATATGAACCATTCTTTTCAATGATTTCACTAGTAATCATATATAGATCTTTAAGTTTAATTCTTATCTGGGTAGAGACCTGATTTAGAGCATTAGAAAGAGATAAATCACGGTTTCCACCAGTATAGCTTGCATTAAATTCAAAAGAATGCTCTGCAATTCCTGTAACAATATTTACTAATTTAACATTCCCTTTTAATTCTGTATGGATATTGTTTTCAAGTTGCAATTTGATCTTGGAGCTATCATTCTTAAGAGTATTGTTTATTGTTTCTTTTACAATTGTCTTGATCAACCACTTAAATAGTGTTTGATCATCATCATTGTCATCATTTTCTTCTTTTTCTGGCTTTGGCACTCCTTTTTGACCAAAATGAACAATATCTAGTATCAAAGCTTCTTCTGCCGCCGCTAATTCTCCTATTTCTAAAATCTGGTTGTTATTTACAATTCCAGATAATTGAAACTCTTGTTCTGAAAGAATATTTTTAATGATAGTGCGATCAATAACTTCAAATCTTCCTATGGATATAGCCTGACTAGAAATAATAGATAGCATTTTTTCTGCTAGTTCTTCTTCGTCTTCTAACTCTGATGGAAGAATCATTAAAGATTTTTTTTCTAAAGTAATATTTCTATCCAGACTCTGTGCACTTAACGGGTAGATAATAAAAAAAGTAAAAATAATATTAAATTTTTTTTTCATTAAAATATCCAATTAAGAACTTCATTAAATGATATTGTAAGAAAAAAAGATGGGTCAGGATTTTTATTCTGAATATCGCAGGTAAATCCAGCAATTAAACCGACTTTTCCATTTAGATCCCACTTTGCCTCAGTTAGAATTTGAAATCTCGACAGGTTTTTTGAATTAATAACCTCGCTAAGTTGGTAAAAATAATCAATCTCAAATTTTGCTGAAAGAAAGTTTAGAGCATGGTCCATCGAACATCCCGCCCTTGCATATGTTGTTTTCTGTTCAGTGTTTAAATAATCTGAGTTGTCAAATGCAACGCCCATTTCTAAGGTTGTGTTTCCTGAATTATTATTCTTTATTATATAACCCAGTCCTTGATTATAATGATATCTCAGGTCAACATTAATGATAGTGTTTTTTTCATATATTAGTGTGTTAAATGAGTAAAATTGCTTTAAGGAAAGGAAACGCCGGCTGGATTTTTGTCTAATTCTGATTTCAGTATCATTTTCAAATACATGTCCAAAAAATCTAATATCCTTAAATGTGTTTTTTGTAGTACGCTTTAAGCGTGCGTATCCTGCAGCACCAATTTTTGGCATTTGAGAGTAAACTGTCCCTAATCTATAATAATGTCTCCATTTTAAATTTTCCTTATCTGGGTCATGTGCCAATAAAATTGATGTAAGAAATATTAACCTCCAATAGGTTTTCATTGTTTAATTTTTTTCCCACTTTGCATTAGTAAAATTGAGGTTAATGTAAATATAGCTGTGAGCAGAATAGCCATTATAATACTAATTTCTACTTCAGAGTCACTTACGCCTAGTATAGTATAACGAATTCCATTAATCATATAATATATTGGATTAATAAAGCTTAGTGTTTGGGCCCATTCAGGGAGCATTTTAATAGAATAAAAAATTCCTCCTAAAAAGCTCAAAGGAGTTAGAAAAAAATTTTGCATCATAGCCAATTGATCCCAACTTTCTGCAAGTTGCCCTAGAAGTAGTCCCATACTAGAAAAAGCCCAAGACACCAAAAAGATGAATGCAACAGTCCCGATTGGATCTTTAACAGGCATACCAACTAAGACTATCCCAAGAATCAAAACGAGAATCCCGTTAACTAATCCTCTTACCGCTCCTCCAATAATGTATGCTATAGAGATTTCTAAACCAGATAATGGTGCTGTTAAAAGATCTGGTAACTGTTGAAGTAGTTTCATTTGTAACATAGAAGATGATGTATTAGAACTTGCGTTAGTGAGTGTATTCATCATAATTAATCCAGGCAAAATAAACATTGTATATGAAATGCCTTGAATTTCTGATATTCGTTGTTCTAGGGTAAAACCAAAAATTACAATATAAAGAGCAGTTGTAATTAGTCCGGGCAAAACAGTTTGACGATAAACGGAAAAAAATCTTCCTACTTCTCTGTGTATTAAAGTACTTAATCCAATCCAGTTCAATCGTTTATGCCTTTACCCGTTAGATTTAAAAATACATCTTCCAATGATGATTTATTTGATTCTATACTTTGAATATGCAGATCTTCTCTTGATAGGATTTGAATAATTTTTGGCAATTCTTGATCTGGATCTTTCACTGAAAAATGAAGTCTTTTATCATCAATAGTGTAGGTATACCCTTTCAGCTGTTCTTTAAGTTGAACACATGTGTTCTCAAGATTAATTGTAATGCCGGAATTGCCTAATTCTTGTGTAAGTGTTTTTGGAGATCCTTTCTTTAAGATTTTCCCTTCATCTATAATTGCCACGTTTTCACATAGTAATTCTGCTTCTTCAATATAATGAGTTGTTAATAAAATTGTTTTTCCTTCAGAGTGTAAGTCCCGTAAATATTGCCAAAGATTTCTACGAAGTTCAACGTCAACACCCGCGGTTGGTTCGTCAAGAATAATGATTTCGGGATCATGTACTAGAGCTTTTGCAAGTTGAAATCGTCTTTTCATACCCCCAGATAATTGCCTTAATCGAGAATTTCTTTTTTTTGAAAGTCCTAAACGATCCAATAAACTATTGACCATTGGAGTCGCTTCTTTTTTTCTTATACCATAATACCCTGCTTGGAAAAAAAGAAGTTTTTCAATTGGGAAAAACCAATCAACAGAAAATTCTTGAGCAGCAATACCAATCTTTGACCTTGTAAACCGGAAGTTACTTACTGTATCTTGACCAAATACTTTAGTGTAGCCATTCTCGCGAAACACTAATCCTGTCAGAATATTAATTGTTGTTGTTTTTCCCGCTCCATTAGGTCCTAATAATCCAAAAAATTCTCCATTTTTTATTTTTATATCTACACCATTGAGAGCACGTACATCACCATAGGACTTAGTTAATCCTTTGATTTCAATAGCTAGTGATGACATTTAATTTTTAAAACCGATATAGTGTTTAAATGGCGATGGAAAATCAAATCCTTCAGCGCCCGGGAAATGTGCAATTGAGACAATAAATACCCATGGTATCAGGATTGATGCTTCTAGTTTTTTTGTTGCGTTATCCTCATCTACTTTAAAATTAGGGACTTGAAACTCTGGATGGTGAATCCACATACCATTTTCATCATATCCTTTGACTTGTACAAATATTTTATCTTTATCAATGCCTATTTTTTTTAGTGGTTCATGGTTATCTAATACAAGAAGAATTAAATCCCCTACCACTTCTTCTATTTTCATCATGGTTAATCTTACATTTAATTAGATATGAATTTATAAATAGCACCAAAATAATCCACTACATAGAGTTCACCAGTACTATCTTTACCAAATGATGAAATAAACATAGGAAGTTCAATACTATATTTTTTTAATTCCGATCTGATATTTCTAAATGAAGATATTTTTTTATTTTTTAGTTTGAAAGACCATATACGACCGGTACAATAATCACCAAAAATATAACTTCCAAAAAGAGAAGTGTGCTCTTTGCCTCTATAAACATATCCTCCAATTACTGAACAACCTGCTATTTCTTTGTCATCCATTCCAATAAGTATTTTTAAATAAGGCGCATTATTTGGATATACATGTATTGGTAAAATAAGATTTGTTGTATCACAAAAATCTTCAGAATCATAACAATGCATTCCTTCCATAATATTCCAACCAAAATTATTTCCTTTTGATTGGTCCCAAGATGTCCAGTTTATTTCTTCCCAAAAGTCTTGTCCAACATCTCCAATAATTAAATCATTTGTTTTTTTATCAAAAGAAAACCGCCATGGGTTTCGTAGTCCATAACAAAAAATTTCAGGTTTTATATTTTTTTGCCCAACGAATGGATTATCTTGTGGAATACCATAAGGGTCACCATTATCTACATCAATACGAAGTATAGATCCATGCAGTGTATTTAAATTTTGGCCATTATTTAGTGGGTCACCCGAGCTTCCACCATCTCCAAAGCCTATGTATAACATACCATCTTTTGGTCCAAATGTTAGGTGCCCTCCATTATGATTATCAAATGGCTGATCTAAACGCAATAGTATTTTTTCGGAATGTTTATCTGCAAGATTAGAGTTTTTTGTAACGGAAAAACGCGAAACAACAGATGTATTATTTTTGTTAACATAATTCAAAAAAAAATACCCATTATTTTTATAATTAGGGTGAAATGCGAGACCTAAAAGACCTTTTTCACTACCTGGATTTATGGAGTTATGCACTCTATCTGATATGTCAAGAAATGGTTGTTTAAGGACTTTATTATCAAGTATAATATTGATTGTTCCTCCTTGATGAACAACAAAAAGACGATTTTTTTCAGATAAGGGTTGGGTAATATAAATCGCTTTGGAAGGCACGTCGGCTATTTTGACAACTGCTAAATTTTCTCCAATTAAAGGAATAGTTGAAAATATAAAAAAATAATGTATGATTTTTTTCATTATTAAATGATTCTATTTCATAATATCATCATTAATAATTTTTAAAAACTCATCTTCATTAATTACGGGTATATTTAATTCACTCGCTTTTTTTAATTTAGATCCAGCACCAGACCCTGCAATAACATAATTTGTTTTTTTGTTTACCCCGCTCGATGTTTCACCGCCTAAGTTATTAACCATCTCTTTTGCATCTTGGCGGTTAATTTTTTTTAATTTCCCTGTAAACACAAAGATTTGATCTAATAAAGGCTCATATGTATTTTGTTTTAACACGGTTATTTTTACTCCTTTATTGATACAATTCTCTACCATTTTTTTATTTGAAATATCAGACCAAAAATGTACTATTTCTTTAGCGACAATAGGACCGACACCATCAATAGCTACTAATTCTTCTTTATTTGTATCGCTGAACTTTTTTAAATCTCCTTTAAAATGTTTCTCAAGTAATTTTGCAATATATTCTCCAACATTTCTTATTCCAAGACCATACACAAATCTAGAAAAAGTTGTTTTTTTTGATTTTTGAATTGATAAAATTAAATTTTCTGCAGACTTTTTACCGAATCCATCAAGCCTTTCTAGTTTATCATGTACTAATGAGAAGATACTAGAAATAGAACTAAGATGTCCTTGGTCTACTAATTGGTTAACAATTTTTTCTCCAAGGCCATCAATGTCTAGTGCCATTTTTGAAGCAAAATGCTGAATTTTAGCTTTTACCTGCTTAGGACATGTGATGTTTACACATCGCCATATGGCTTCTCCTTCAGAACGATATATCTGATGTTTACAAACTGGGCATGTGTCAGGTATACGAAATGGTTTTATTTTATTTTCGGATTTATTTTTAATAACCTTAATAATCTTTGGGATAACATCACCTGCCCGTTCAATTAGTACTTTATCCCCAATGCATATCCCTTTGCGATTTATTGCGTCTTGATTATGAAGTGTTGCATTGCGGACATTTACTCCTGATAAATATACTGGTTCAAGTTTTGCTACTGGTGTGAGCGCTCCAGTGCGCCCAACTTGAATTTCAATATTTTTGATGATAGTGGTTGCTTGTTGTGCCTTAAATTTTCCTGCAATTGCCCATCTAGGAGATCGACTTCTTGTACCCAGTTTATCTCGCTGTGCATAGTTATTTACTTTTAATACAGATCCATCAATTTCATATGGTAGCCCATTACGTTTTCTTTCGAGATCTTGATGATATTTTATTAATTCAGAGTAATTATTGATAGTTTTTATTAATGGATTAACAGGGAGCCCCCAAAATTTTAGTGCTTTTAATAATGATGAATGAGTTTTAAAATTTTTATCTTTTATTAATCCAATTTCATAACAAAAAATAGAAAGGTTTCTATTTGCTGTTATAGCAGGATCAAGTTGTCGAAGACTACCTGCAGCTGCATTTCTGGGGTTTGCAAACACTGCCTTTCCTTCTTCTTCCCTTCTTTGATTTAATTTATAAAATTCGCCTTTTTCAATGAACACTTCCCCTCGAATCTCTATTAATGATGGTATTTCTTTTCCTTTTTTTCTAAGCCTTAGAGGGATCGAGCGAATTGTTTTTAGATTGTGGGTAATATCTTCTCCTACAATACCGTTTCCTCTTGTTGAGCCGTGAAGAAAGTTCCCTTCTTTATAAACTAATGCAACTCCTAAACCATCTAATTTGGGTTCTGCGATATAGTTAATGGTATCTGTTTTAAGTGTTCTCAGTATACGTTCATGAAAGGCAATTATTTCTTCATTGGTCATAGCATTTGCTAGAGAAAGCATTGGAGCTTGATGCTCTATGGTTCTAAATTGGTCAATAGGAGACGCCCCGACTCTCTGAGTTGGTGATTGATAATTAGAAAGTTTAGGGTAAGCCTTTTCTAAGGATTCTAATTCACGGAAAAGATTATCAAACTCTTCATCCGAAATGATGGGGTCATTCAAAACATAGTATCTATAATTATGGTCCTCAATCAATTCCTGGAGTTTATCTATTCTTGTTTTAGGATTCACTTATTAAGACGAGCCTGTTGTTTATAATACTGAACTGGGTCTATGAGAAGTTTATTTACTGGAATTAATTCACCTTCTTCATTTACTGGAGTCCCAAAGATCTGTGTTTCTGTTTTAATTACAAAATAATATTTTATCCATGTTTCTGCATAAATTTTTTGTGTTTCTGTATATAATTTTGGATTATAACGAAAACGATATAATCCATGAGATCCGTCAAGTGAAAACTCTTGATAGTATTTCATAGAATGTGTTTTTAAAAATAGAGTTGCAGATAAAATAGAATCTGAAGGAATATCAGTTATAAAGTCTAAATTGTAAATACGGTTTTTAAAAAATGGTTTGGGTGGAGAATGGAAAAGACGTTGATTTTTAAAAAAGCTAGGGTTTTTATCACGCACTTGGTTCTCAATCTGCCCTATTGCCATTATGGGGATAATGTAGATTAATATAAAATCAATCATATTTCTTTTATTTAGAAAATCAATCATATAGTATTAATTTAAGTTTTGATGTCCTGAGCTAGGTATTTACACTACTAATTGTTTTGTATAGATAAACAATTTTTTCTCCATTGAATTTCATTTTGTTTCTTATCTATAAAATATTTTTTAGAACAAGACAACTCTGTTTTAGCAATAATTGGTAATGCATTAATTTTGAAATGCATCACAACAATTGAATGTGTGAAATTTGTTTTTGAAATATTGGCAAGCTTGCTGATGATTTTGAAACTAAAAATCATAGCGTCATTTACATTTTTAGCATCGGTTTCTATTTCCACTTGAAAAACCATTTCATTTTTATTTTTGTAAAAATGATGTCCAAATAATGCAGGGCTGTTTTTTGATTCTTTAAAAAATTCCTCTAACATCATAATAATTTGTTCGTTTCCATAATGAGGGTTATTACCCATTACTGCTTTAAAAAGTATTAGTGTTGAAATAATTTTTTTAATCATATTAATGTCTAAATCGAAACCAATGGATTACCCCTAACAGTCCTATTATACTAACTAAAATTAATGTTTTTTGTATTAGTTTAATATCATATACAATTGAACTACTTTTTATTTTGAAGTCATTGGACAATAAAGAATCAATTCCAAAATTCCATATTAAAGTATCTTTTTTTATTGTATGAGAGTTTGTTCCAATTATCTGTCCAGGCATTAATAATTTGATTATAAATCTGTCATCATTCAAATCAATAGTAGACTGTAATATTTCGATGTTTTTTCTCATTATTTTTGTTAGCCTATTAGCAGTGTCCTTTTTTAAATTGAATGATTGTATTAAATCATTGAAAATATTTTCCCAAGTATTATTTAAAAGCACTAATTGATTAATATAATCCGAATTTATTAATGTATTATTTAACTGACCCATTATACTCTCTATTGGAAAATCACTTTTTTCAAACAATGTACTTTTATCATATTCAATCATTGTTTTTTCAATCAATTTTTTGAATACTTCTGGAGCCCAAGAAAGAGAATCAATTTTTTGATTTAAAATAGCCTTATTTAATTGTGGATAGTCCATATTAATGTTTCTTCCAAAAAAGATAAAGCTGAATTCATAAGTAGAGCTTAACCAATTATTTTTTATGGTTTGTTTATATCCATAACCCAAAGGTGCTTTATCAGGGTTGAAAAAAACAAATTCTTGATCTTCAAGAATCCCTTCTGTGATGTGATAATAATTGGTATCATTTCCATCTTCTAAAATATTGAATGAAGTAGTCCACCCCACTAAATCCATAGGATGTAGAAAATCAAAGTTGAATATATCAAGGGAATCACCGCGGCTTTCAAATTTAAAATATGTATTTTGATCGGGGTGAATTTGAATGAAAATTCTATTTTCTACACATGAAAGCAATATAAAACCCCCGAAGAATAAATAGATAATTGGTTTATACATATTGGTAAGAAACTTACTTAATCAAATTGTTTTTTGTGCAGTTGCAAATCGATGCTCAAAATTGGTAGCTTTTCTTATGTCCATATGAGGTAGTATGAGTAAATATATATCAATTTTCTTAATCATTATTAGTAATCTGCTTGCAGTTGATTCACAAATGACTTGTGTAGTTAGAACAGATTTTGGATTTATTGATTATGCAAACCGAGTTATTATATCCCGTGGGACAGCTTCTATTGTTTCTAATGAAGTATCGGAAAACGATGTGCAATTAATAGATAAAAATTTAAAATTATCAAAAGGAGAAGCAAAAACGCGGGCAAGGGAAAACCTTCTAGGATTAGTCAAGCTAGTAAATTTTGATGGTAGGACAGTAGGCGAAATTATGACTAATGATGCATTAATTGAGAGTAGAGTTGAAACATTGGTTGGTAGTGCTTATCAACAGGGAGAGATAGAATACTTAGAACGTAATGAAGTAGCTATAGCACTTGCTATAAAAATGTCAGGCCTTGCGGAAATTCTAATCGCTGCAGATGGACATATGAAAGATAATTTATCACAATCTACATTCTTAATGACTCGTAATTCCATTCCAAAAAGCGAAAGAGCATCTGGTATTGTAATTGATGCGAGAAACATATATCATATTCCTGCTATGGTTCCAAAAGTATTTAATGAGAATGATAAACTTGTATATGGCCCTAGACATTATACGCGATCACGATCTGTTAATAGAGGACCTATAGGATATGCACACAGTATGCGAGATGGGAATGTCCGAAGAAGAGTTGGCAATAATCCTATTATAATTGAAGCAGTTAGTAGTAATGATACTGTAAATCTGACTATTTCCAACATGGATGCGGAACTAATTAGAGATGCAGAAAAAAAGTTTGGACTATTGACTAATTGTAAAGTGTTGGTTCTATTAAAGTAACCCATTGAAATCTTCTAAACATCACTTACATTTAAAACCAGCCTTATAAATTTTAGGTATGTACTGCCTATTGGAAAGGTTATTCTCATAAAGGGATGACCTTTTTTTTTAAATATATTCGACTACATATGGATTATTCATCTTTAAGATAATGAAAAAAGCAATTCTTTTATTAGCTGATGGAAAGATATTTACAGGAACTGTTTTTGGTGCGGAAGGAGAGACAGTTGGAGAGGTTTGTTTTAACACAGGAATGACAGGATACCAAGAAATTTTAACGGATCCTTCCTATTGCCAACAGATTGTAACAATGACAGCACCTCATATAGGAAATTATGGCATTAACTTTGAAGATATAGAATCTGATAATATTCAGGTTGCTGGGTTTGTGGTAAAAGAAGAAAGTCCTATTGTTTCTAACTGGCGTTCGAAAAGTTCATTAGGTGAGTATTTAAGATCTGAAAATATTACTGGGATTCAAGGGATAGACACAAGAGCTCTCACAATTCATATAAGAGATAATGGGGCAATGAATGGAATTATTTCTGCAATAGATATGGACATAAAATCACTTAAAGAGAAACTGAATGCTGTTCCTGATATGGAAGGATTAGATTTAGCTAAAGATGTGAGTTGTGAGAAAAAATATTCGTGGAAAAAAAATCAAATTGGAAAATATAATGTTGTTGCAATTGATTTTGGTATAAAATATAATATTCTCAGATTACTTGAAAACCATAATTGTAATATTACTGTTCTCCCTGCAAATGTGTCTTCTGCAGAGATTTTTGCATTGAATCCAGATGGTGTTTTTCTTTCAAATGGGCCAGGTGATCCTGCAGCAGTAAAATATGCGATTGAAACAGTAAAAGCTATCATAGGTAAAATTCCTATCTTTGGGATATGTTTAGGTCATCAGATACTTGCAATTGCACTCGGAGCTAAAACTTTCAAATTAAAATTTGGGCACAGAGGGATTAACCATCCTGTTAAGAATATAGAGACTGGTATAATTGAAATAACAAGTCAAAATCATGGGTTTGCAGTTGACTTGGATTCACTTCCAAAAAATGTTATATCAACTCACATTAATCTTAATGATAATACATCTGAAGGAATTAGATGTGCAGAATTAGCAGCTTTTTCTGTTCAATACCATCCTGAATCAAATCCAGGACCCCATGATAGCAGATATTTATTTAAAAACTTTATAGAACTAATGAAAAATGCCAAAAAGGACTGATATAGAGACCATTTTGATCATTGGTGCAGGACCAATTGTAATTGGTCAAGCATGTGAATTTGATTATTCTGGTACACAGGCAACTAGGGCATTAAAAGAAGAGGGATATAGAGTTGTTTTGGTCAATTCAAACCCTGCAACTATAATGACAGATCCAGATTTAGCAGACGCCACATATATTGAACCATTAACAATCGAGTTTATAGAAGCTGTTATTAAAAAAGAAAAGCCAAATGCTATCCTTCCAACCGTGGGGGGACAAACAGGATTGAATTTAGCAATGGAATTATATAAAAAAGGCACCCTTGATTTTTTTGATGTAGAATTGATTGGTGCACAAATAGATGTTATAGAAAAAGCCGAAGATAGAGAAAGGTTCAAGAATGCAATGGATAAAGTTGGAATTAATACAGCACGGGGGGACTTTGTTAAGTCTTGGAAAGATGCAGAAACCATTCTTAACGAAATTCAATTCCCGATTATTATTAGGCCTTCGTTCACTTTAGGTGGGACTGGAGGATCTGTTGCATATAATTATGAAGAATTTAAAAACCAAGTTGAAAAAGGTCTCCTAGCTAGCCCAATAAAAGAGGTATTAATTGAAGAGTCATTACTGGGATGGAAAGAATTTGAATTAGAGGTTGTTAGAGATAAGGCTGATAATGCAATTATTATTTGCTCTATTGAAAACATAGATCCCATGGGGGTGCATACTGGAGATTCAGTCACCGTTGCACCTGCGATGACTTTATCGGATAAAGAACTTCAAATTATGAGAAATTGGTCTTTGTTATGTTTGAGAACCATCGGGGTGGAAACAGGTGGGTCTAATGTTCAATTTGCAGTTAATCCTGCAAATGGGAAATGCGTTATTATAGAAATGAATCCAAGAGTAAGTCGTTCATCTGCATTAGCTTCAAAAGCAACTGGTTTCCCCATTGCAAAGGTAGCTGCAAAACTTGCTGTTGGATATACACTTGATGAATTACCAAATGATGTTACTGGAAAAACCTTGGCAGCTTTTGAACCCACAATTGATTATATAGTAACTAAAGTTCCTAGATTTGACTTTGAAAAATTTCCTACTGCATCTGGGCATTTAGGAGTTCAAATGCAAAGTGTCGGTGAAGTAATGGCTATAGGTAGAACTTTCAAGGAATCTTTGCAAAAAGCGTATCGATCATTAGAAGTTGGTCTAGATGGATTGGAAGCAAAACCAATCATTGAAAATGATCCAAATTTAGTTCGTTCTAGATCATTAGATATGTCAACTCTTAGATATGCTACTAGCTTTAGACTCTTAAAGGTAAGACAAGCATTTATAAAGGGCGAATCAATAGAATATGTTTATCAATTAACCAAGATTGATCCTTGGTTTTTATATCAAATAAAACAACTTACAGAATTCAATAATAAAGATTCATTATCAGTGTTAAAACAAAATGGGTTTTCAGATGCGCAAATAGGTCGTTTGTATAATAAATCAGAGTTAGAGATAAGAGACCTTAGAAAAAAGAATTCAATTTTACCTTCTTTTAAAATTGTAGATACATGTGCAGCTGAGTTTAGCTCAAAGACACCATATTGTTATTCAAGTTATGAGAATCAAAATGAAATTGAACCTCTTGAAGATAAAAAAGTCATGATTCTAGGAGGAGGACCAAATCGTATAGGGCAAGGTATTGAATTTGATTATTGTTGTGTACAAGCCGTTTTTGGACTTAAAGATCAGGGGTATAAAACTATAATGGTTAATTGTAATCCAGAGACAGTTAGTACAGATTTTGATTTAGTAGACCGACTTTATTTTGAACCAGTAACATTTGAAGATGTATTAAATATTATTGAATTTGAGAAGCCTCATGGTGTATTAGTACAGTTTGGAGGCCAAACGCCATTAAAGATAGCAAATGTTCTACAAGATGCGGGGGCATCAATTATTGGTACGTCTCCAGAGAATATTGATCTTGCCGAAGATCGTGAGAAATTTGGTTTTATCCTTGAAAAATTGAATTTCACTTGTCCTAAATATGGTACAGGTCGAACCTTAAATGAAGTAATTAATGTTGCGAATGCAATAGGGTACCCCGTACTAGCTCGCCCTAGTTATGTTTTGGGTGGTCGTGCCATGGAAATAGTTTATTCAAAAAAACAACTTATTGATTATATTGCTCGTTCTGCTGATGTTACAGAGGGTCACCCGATTCTTATAGATGAATTTCTTGAAGATGCTTTTGAATTTGATGTAGATGCTTTATGTGATGGTCAAAGAGTACATATTGGAGCTGTTATGCAACATATTGAGGAAGCGGGTATACATTCAGGCGATTCCGCCTGTGTTTTACCACCTTATAGAATTACCACAGAAGCATTGGAGACTATTATTCGCATTACAAAAGAATTAGCACTTGAATTGAATGTTAAAGGTTTGATTAATCTGCAATTTGCTTATAAGGATGGGAAAGTATATGTATTAGAAGTAAATCCCAGAGCAAGTCGTACTGTACCATTTGTTAGTAAGGCAACCAATATTCCATTAGCACGAATTGCTGCACAAATTGCTGCAGGGGCCACCCTTGATCAATTTGAATTAAAAGCCTGGGATCAAAGCCAATATGTATCGGTTAAAGAAGCAGTATTGCCTTTTACTAAATTTCCAGAAGAATCTATTTTTCTTAGTCCTGAGATGAAATCAACTGGAGAGGTCATGGCTATTTCTGAAACATTAGGTGAATCTTTTAGGAAAGCATCAATAAGTGCTGGCAATATTATTCCTAGTAAAGGTACAGTATTTATATCAGTCAATAATGCAGATAAATTAGATGTAATTTCAATCGCTAGAGATATGTCTGAAATGGGATTCAGTTTAGTGGCAACTTTAGGTACGGCTAGGGAGTTAGAACGTAATGGATTGAAAGTAGTACCTGTATTTAAAGTTGGAGAAGGGCGCCCTAATATTGTTGATGGTATAAAAAATGGAGAAGTAAACCTAGTAATAAATACACCTATGGGTGCTCAATCAAGATATGATGAAGAGGCAATAGGGCGTGCCTGTATAAAGCATAACATTGTTGCTATCACTACATTATCTGGAGCAAATGCAGTCGTAAGGGCGATTCGTCTTGCATCGAAACCGGTTAAAGTAAGGTCAATTCAAAATTATTATAAATAAACTTCTTATTTGCATTATCTAAAATATTTCTATAGAATTTTTATTATCATCTAATAGATTTATTATATAAAAAACAATAAAATGAAACACAGCTCACAACAAGATCGCGTTCAAGAGACCGATGTGTCAAGCGCTGAACTAGAAAAGGTTATTGGTTCCAATAAGGATCTTTATGATAAACTTAATAAAATTCCTGAAATTGAAGCACTTAATTCTGTTTTATTGGAAGATGAAGAGAAAGAAGAGGTTAAAAAGGATTCCAATCTTGCTTTTGATTTCATCAATAATTTAAAATCATTTTACTCCAGCAATGAACTTATTAGATATGCTTCTTGGGCTTTTATTCTAATTCTTATTTCTACAAGCGCTCTTACAATACTAGAATATGATATGTTTCGTGCAGATGTTTCTGATGATATTAATGGGAGTTTTATTTTTGGGGAAAATGAACCGAACTGGTTAGATACTTTTTTTCATACTTTATGGTGGTCTGTTGTTACATTTACAACAGTTGGTTATGGTGATGTTAGCCCTGTTACTCATTTGGGTAAATTACTTACTATAGTAATTATGTTATTAAATTTTGGCGTTGTTACATTATTAGGCGGGGCTGTTGCATCCGTTTTGGTTGCTCAAAGATTAAAAGGAGATGATACCTTGGATGAAAACAAATTTAATGGTCATTTGGTTATTGCAGGTTGGAATAAAACTGTTCCATCTATTTTGGCCCTTATTGATGCGAATCAAGATTCAACTTCAATTATAATTCTAATCAATGAAACGGATAAAGATATTATCCAGAGAACCATTGTTAGTTACGAAAGATTAGATATCACACATATCCCTGAAAACTTTACAAATGAGTCAGTCTTAAAAAAGGCTTTTTTAGATAAAGCAGGAGCATTCATGATTTTACCCGATACTTCTGGATTGCTCCCTCATGAGGAAGCCGATGAGGATAAAACAGTCCTCACATGCCTCACCGCAAAATCTATTGCTGAATCTTGTAATGTTATTGCGCATGTGCTTGATGTGGAAAACGTTTCTCATCTTCAACGTGCAAATGCCAATGAAATTGTAATCCCGGATGAACATGTTCCGCATTTGTTAGCAAAGCATGTAACTGATCCAGGAGTCCCTCAGTTTTTTGACGATCTTATTTTAAAAGAAGAAGAAGATAAAGGACTACAGGAAGTGAAAATCCCTAAAACATTAAATGGACAGACCCATAATAAAATATCAGCTTTTTATAAATTTAAATACGGATGGTTATTGGTTGGGTATGCTATTCGGAAAGCAGGTTTTAGTTTGGATGAACATATGGGTGAAAGCGGGAGCCCATTAATTAGGAATATGATTAAAGAACAATTAGATGGTGCTGGTATAAGCCTTAGTAGTGATGAACATGTTATTGTTGAAATTAACCCTCCGGATGACTATACTATTGATGAAAAACACAGTGCATTGGTTTTGAGATAGATTATGAATCCAACACCAGAACAAATTCAAAAAATTAATCACTTTAGTAAAGTTGATATTCAAGCATGTGAAAAAATTGCATCTGTTGTAGAAATCAAAGATTGCGGACCAAAGAAACAACTATTAACAGAAGGAGATACCGGTGATACAATGGTATTGGTATTTCAAGGTCAAGTGGAAGTAAGTAAAAATATGATGGTAAAAACATCTAGTGGGTTTACCACATCTAGAAAACCAATCATTAGATTAGAGACTACGGATCCAAAGCCAGATTCAAAACCTATTAGCGAACCTACAGTGTTTGTTGTTGAAGCACCAGCATTTGGGATTGGAGAATTTTCACTTGTGTTGGACAATGCTATCCGTACTGCTCATGTACATTCTACTACTAACTTAAAATTTGGGATTCTTAGTTTAGACGACTTTACAAATATTGTGAAAGATTATCCAGAGATTGGAGGGTCGGTATATTTTGAAGTTGCAAAATCAGCTGTAAATAATTTAGCAACTGCAAGCGGTGATATTTCAAATCTAACTCAAGCGTTCTTTTTTGCTCTCACTCATTAGTTATATTTTATTTTTGAATTTTGAGCTTATCCCCAGATTTAGGTTTATTAACAATAATATTTAAATCCCATATTTTAATAGCATGTTGGATAAGGATTACTTCATTATCATGAATAAACTCATCTGCGTTAGCAATATCAATAAAACAATTGATTAGTGTTATAAGCTGATCAATATTTATTTTTTCAGATTCTTTAATAAATTTTAGTGAATCATCAAATTGTTTTTGTCGAAGATCTTCACTTTTTAAATTAATAAATTTATTAGTTGCTTGGCCAAAATCTATATTAAAGTTTTCATTAGTGAGGTCTGGAATAAAAATTTTGTAGCTATCAAAGATAACACTTTTTTCTGATTCGTCTATTTCTTGATCTGCAAAAAATGCAATGCAAAGTAAAGAATAAAGAATATCATTATTTATTGTCCAACTCTTTTCTGTTTCTTCATCACTATCTCTTGCAGAAATTTTCCTTTGTAATTCTTCCATTCTTTCTTTATCGGCATCATTTAAATAGCCATCTTGTCGCTGGCGTTTTTGCATAAGTTTATCAACTTCGAGAGTTAAAAACTTTACATCACGTTGTAACGCTTCAAGTCGTTTGTCCATTAAACCAAATAACAACTTTTTAAATGGTTCTATTTGATCTTTTTCAGGAGCAAAATAAATGTTCAGATTTCCTCGATCTGTGTCCTCCCAAAATGTTGGTCCAAATATTGAAAGTAAAAAACATTGAGTGTTTGCATTGGCTTTGAATGTTTTCTCATCAAAATAAGCTAGATCATCTAAATAATCTTCAGCAATAGCTTCAGCAAATTCTAAGTTTTTAACAGATAAGTAAAAGAGGGCTAACCCAATTTGTATTCTACGTGTACCATTGTTGCCACCAAGTATGCCTTTATCTACTCCATCTTTAGAATAGCCAGGTGGTTTATCTAGCTGTAAAATCATTTGAAGAAGATACAATTGGTCTTCTTTTTCCCATTCCATTTCATGTATTATGACTTGACATTTTCTAAGTTCAAAAGTTAAAGTGTCTACTATAAAATAAAGGGATGGATTTAATGCTGAATTCTTATATATATCATTAGCATAAAATTTAAATTTATCGTAACAATATTTGGCCATGTCTACTCGATTTGATCTTATATACTCTTGGATCATATTTGAATAATGGAATGCAAGATTGTATAAATTTCGTGGTTCATTATTTTTATATGCATGTTTCATGGCAAATCTGAATAATGTATTAAATCGAATGTTTACATTATCTAATATGGTATCGTTATTACTATCAAGACAAGTCTTGCCTATATCCACAAGTTCTGCAGGTATTAATGATGCTATATCAAAACGATCATTTTCAATCATTTTTATATATGAATTACCCAAAAGGCGAAAAACTTTTACTTCGTAAAAGGTTTTATTATCAGCCATTTCATTATATTGCAGATCAGTATATGTTCTGAATGTTGCATTTTCTCTTATGACTGATGTAAGAGTAAACAATTGATTATTAAAGCGAGGCTTCTCTTTAATATATAGTTGGATGATTTTACTTATTTGCCTGATAATCTCTGTTTGGGTTTCTTTGAAGTCTGTAAATGCTAAAAGATCATCTAGTTGGTCTAATGATCCCATAATTTCTTTTTGATATTCTTTTACAACTTCTAAATCATTACTCATTGCAGATTGAATCATAGATTTTCTCATATTATAAATAAAATTTTGAATAATTGATGAAATAGTAGCTACAACATTGCTTGTTTTTGAATACAGTAAAATGTAAAAAATATATGGGAGTGTAAATATAGATGCTAAAAATAGATAAATATATGTATTTAACACTGAACTGGATACTCTTCCTAGAGGTTCTACGTAAAACATGATAAGTACAGCGTGAAGAGAAGCTAGAATTAGAAACCAAACGTAGATTAGGCTTAACCAATCTTTAACAAATAAATCCATTAATTTGGGAGATGATTCTGCTGCGATTGCAATCACGATAATAAGGGTACCTAGTACCATCGCAAGAACTCCTCCCCAGATTTCCGGAGCAAAGGTTAAATCAACATCATTCGGATTTGATATGTCGACATTAAAGGTGTTAATTATAAATTCTACTAAAGATGGGAAGTAGGCATAGAATGCTATATCCGAAATAACCATTAATATAAAAACAATGATGCAGGAAATAATAGTTCTATATTTGAACTGCAGACTATTTAGCCTAACAAAAGATGCGTAAAATTTATCCATTTCTAATGTTTTATTAAATCCTATGTCGTTTCAGTTTATCAGTTTATTTTAATTATCACTAAATTTATAGAATTCAAACCTAAGATTTTAATAGAAAACTAAAGCCATAATATGGATTATATTGGAGCAATATTATATAAAAAAAAACTGAAAGCTAGTTTTGAGAAATCTTGACCTTATATCTTACTCATTATAACTTATAATGTTTTATAGCTGTTTTATAAGTTGTGTTTGTACTAAATAGCTAGTAAAAATAATAATCAATAAAAAATATAAGGTGATATTATGGCAAACTGGAGTCAACACCACGATTTGGTGTATGCTTTTGTGTGTGTATCATTTCTCGCAGATGGGGAAGTAGATGAATCTGAAAAAGAGGCTATGCGTGGCAATGTCAAGGTTATGTTGCCCGATGTATCTGACGAAGGATACAATGCAATTGAAGCCGAAGTAATTGATAAATTCATTGATCTTGGAGATGAAGATTCGAGGATGAATCAATATGGTCAGTCTTTGAATGCTCTGAAAGATATGTTTACTTCTGATGATGATCGTTACAAGGTTGTAAAAAACCTAGCTTACATTGCACGAGCTGATGATTTTATTCATGATAATGAAATGGCGATGATTGAACAGGCAGTGAGTTCCTTGGATATGGTAGGCAAAGTAAATCTTGTCAAAACAGATTCTACTCTTTTTGTTGATCCTACATTCTAAATATTAAAAATAAATCTATATCATAATCCAAAGTATTATTTGTTTCGGTTAGGGTTTGGATTTTAATAGGAAAAGTATATTATGGAAGAACATAGAGGAAAAGGGACATCAAGAAGACAAGATGAAAGACGCTCTGAGCATAGAAGGCAGTCACATCGAAGGAAAGAAAACGCACAAATTGATGAAGACAGACGTCAAACTCTAGATCAGAGAGCAGGCTATCAGAGAAAATTGAATAGACGCAGTGGTGCAGAACGAAGACATTAAATAAAATTAGAAAGGGCAGTGAGTTTCTGCCCTTTCTAACGTATTGTATAATTTAGAGTTTAGATTATTAACAATGAACTCGTTCCATACCTGTTAAAAAGTTATTTAATGCATCCAATGCAATATCTACAGATTTAAGAATCTCTTTGTGTTTTTCTTTGGAATTATTTAGTTCTTCTAACAAACTTCTTACAACTTTTCTATGCCATTTATCTGCATGGATATGTACAGTGAAAAATTTTAGAGCATTTTCATCCCTAATACCATAGAACTTTTTTAAGCCTTCTTTTTTTGTTTCTGAAATTTCGGGTTGCATAGATTCATAGCAATAAAGAGCGGCGAGACCTATGTGGTATTGTGTTGATTTAGAAAGGTTTGTAAAAGTTTTAACAAGATCATCAGTTTCTTTCATTGAAATTGTAGTTTTTATTTTATCACGACTATTACCCAAACCTTCAGCGAAGCGCATCCAAAGTTCTGGATGGTTTTCATCTCCTTTCTCTTCTTCAACTAAATTCTCTAAAAGGATTTGACGAATCCGTATATTATCACAATTTGAATGAATAGCAGATAAATACCTTGGAAAAGATGATACATGTTTAAAATATTGTGCAGAATATTCTTTAATAGTTTCTTTTGGTAGAGCACCAGAGTTCCAGGCTTGGTAAAATGGGTGTTTTAACAAATGCTTTTTTTCAATTTTTGCATCTATTTTATCAATAAATGTGATGTTCATATAGTTTCCCTATTCTTATTTATAAAAAATTGTACGAGATATTATAATATTATTCAATAATTTTAAAAGATGATTATTTATCACATGTTGTTTCAATTAATATTGAACAAACTTTATATGGATCCATATTTGCAGATGGTCTTCTATCTTCAAGATAGCCATATCCATCATTGGCTGTTTGCATTGGGATTCTTATAGAGGCTCCACGGTCACTAATTCCATAACGAAATTCTTTGATACTACAGGTCTCATGTAATCCGGTAAGTCGCTCTTCATTATGCGCGCCGTAAACAGCAATATGTTCATCGTGTTTTACGGCTAATTTTTTACAAGCTATTTCTATAATTTTCATCCCACCATTTCCACGCATAGATTTTGTACTAAAGTTTGTATGTGCCCCAGCTCCATTCCAATCCCCTTTAACGGGTTTAGGGTGTAGCGTGGCACTTATGCCATAATCTTCTGATATTCTATATAAAAGCCAGCGGGACAACCAGATTTGATCTGCTACATCTAATGGTCCTAGTGGTCCAATTTGGTATTCCCATTGACCGGGCATCACTTCTGCATTTATGCCTGAAATTTGTAGACCTGCATTTAAGCAAAGTTCTAGATGTTCTTCAACAATATCACGCCCAAATACTTCATCGGCACCTACTCCACAATAAAATGGTCCTTGTGGTGCAGGGTATCCACCTTCTGGCCAACCAAGAGGGTTACGTCCTTCAAATAGCGTATATTCTTGTTCAATTCCAAACCACGGTTCTTGCTCCGAATAGTTTTCTACAACATCTCTCAAATGTGCTCTTGTGTTTGATGCATGTACCGTTCCATTAGGATTCATTACTTCACACATTACAAGGATATCATCTGCACCTCTGATAGGGTCATGGATTTTATAAACTGGTTTAAGCATACAATCACTATCATTTCCTTTCGCTTGATTGGTGCTAGATCCATCAAATCCCCACAGTGGAAGCTCCTCTAGTTTGTTTTCTATCACATCTAAGACTTTTGTTTTGGATCTAAGTTTCTGGGTTGGCTCATGCCCATCCATCCAAATATACTCTGCTCGAATTTTACTCATTATTAGTTCCTATTATTAATTACTCAACATTTATAATTATTTAAATATTTATTTTGACTGATTATTTCCTGTTGGTATTGGGATTTTAGTCCCATATTTATATGATGAAAGAATAATCTGTGTTTCTGTGCGTACCACGCCTGGCCAGCTTTGAATTTTTCTTAGCAACTCTTCTAAAGTATTTGAATTTTTTGTATTAACAAGTAAAGTATGAGAACCATTTCCAGTTGTACTAAAACATTGTACAATTTCTGATGTCTCTTCTGCAGCTAAGGTGACTTCTTTATAATATTGTGAAGAGCCAGAAATAATTGTAATAATCGCTGCTACATCTAAACCAATAGTTGCTGGATTAAGAATGGCCTGGAAACCTAAAATTATACCGTTATCTTGAAGCTTTCGTATACGCTCGGTGATCGTAGGGACTGAGACGTTTATTTTTTCTGCAATATTGCTTGCAGACTCACGACCAAATTTTTGTAAGATTATTAATATTTTTCGATCTAAATCATCAAGTCTCATAATTACAAGAAACAATAAAATTCATAAATTATTTAGCAAATATGATTATAAATATAAAATATTTAAACAAAATTTTTAAATAAATTAACTATTTAAATAAAAAATATTTAATCAGTTCTTTTTTCCCTATTTTTTATTTTTGTCATAGTTTATATTTTTGAATGTGTATAATAACATTTCATTATTTAAACTATGCATTATATGGGAACCCCAGTTAAACGCGTAGCATTCCATACTTTAGGATGTAAATTAAATTTTTCAGAAATGTCTACAATATCGCGTGACATTATCGAAAGTGGTTTTAAAAAAGTAAACTATCAAGAAATTGCAGATATTTATGTATTAAATACATGTTCAGTTACCGAAAACGCAGATAAAGAAGCAAAAAAACTAATACGCCAAGCTAAACGTAAAAACCCCAAATCAAGCATTGTAGTTATTGGATGTTATGCTCAATTGAAACCAGCTGAGATTGCTGCAATAGATGGTGTGGATATGGTGCTTGGATCTGATGAAAAATTTAATATTTTAGATTATCTAAATCAGATTGATTTAAAAAATGATACTAAAATAATTGAATCAAATAAGGATAATCTGCAGACTTTCACTCCATCTTTTTCATTAGAAGAAAGAACACGTTCATATTTGAAAATACAGGATGGTTGTGATTATACTTGTTCATTCTGCACGATACCATTGGCAAGAGGTAAAAGCAGAAGTCAAAATATAGAACATACTATTAAAATAGCTAAACAAATTTCTATTGCCGGGAAAAAAGAAATTGTTCTTTCTGGCGTTAATATTGGAGATTTTGGAAAAGGATCAGAAGAAAGTTTTTTGGATTTAATTTGTGAATTAGATAAACTTGAAAAAATTAAACGTATTCGGATTTCATCGATAGAGCCTAATTTACTTACGGATGAAATTATCGAGTTTTGTTTTAAATCTAAAAAATTTGTTCCCCATTTTCATGTTCCTCTTCAATCTGGATCAAATAAAATTTTAAAATCCATGCGCAGGAGGTATAATTGTGAGCTCTATGAAAATAGAATAGCAAAAATTAAATCAATTAATTCTGATATTTGCATAGGAGTTGATGTAATTGTTGGTTTTCCAGGTGAATCTGATGATGACTTTCTAGATACCTATAATTTTCTGAATCGCTTAGATATTTCATATCTACACGTCTTTTCTTATTCAGAAAGGTCAAACACTAATGCCATAGAATTTCCTGACAAAGTATCTATTCAGGTGCGAAAAGTCCGTAGTAAAATGCTACATATACTATCAGAAAAAAAACGACTATTTTTTCAAAGTCAATTTATAAATACAAAACGGGAAGTTTTATTTGAATATAAAAAAAATGATAGATGGATTGGATATACGGATAATTATATTAAAGTTGAAGTTAACTCAGAAAAGAATCTTATTAATAAAATCTGTTTTGTAACTCTAATAAAAAATCAAGGTACAGTTTTAGGGAAAGTTTGAATGTGTTTAGGTTTTAAAATTGATTTGAAATGATACATCTTGAAGGTGTTTCAAAATCTTATCTTGATCAGTCATTATTTTCACAAGTAAATATCTCTATAAAATCTGGCATGCGCATTGGACTAATTGGTCCCAATGGATCGGGTAAAACTACTTTTCTAAAAATACTTCTAGGACAAGAAACTTATGATATTGGAAATATAAAAAAAGAAAAAAATATATCTATTGGTTATCTTCCTCAGGAGATCATAGTTGGTCTCGATCGATCCATTCTTCAAGAAGTTTTAACTGCATTCCCTGAGATTAATAAAATTCAGAAAAAAATTGAGGTTTTATTAAAAAATTTATCCAATGATTCAAAAAATATTGATTTAATAAACGAAATTGGTGAATTACAAAATCAATTTGAAGTTCTAGGTGGATGGTCCATAGAAAATAAGGCAAAAATTATTTTGTCTGGACTTGGGTTTTCAGAGAATGAATTCAAAAGACACATGGATACTTTTTCTGGAGGGTGGAGAATGCGAGTTGCCTTAGCTTCAATTCTTTTAAAAGATCCAGATATTATTTTTTTAGATGAACCGACTAATCATTTGGATTTAGATGCAACTATTTGGTTAGAAAACTTTTTAAAAAGTTGGAAAGGAGGAATGGTTGTAATTAGCCATGACAGGGAATTTCTTGATCAATCTGTAAATTATATATTTGAAATAAATTTTAAAAAAATTATAAAGTATCATGGAAATTATTCGGAATATAAAAAAGAAAAAACCCTTAGGATGAGACAACATAAAAACGCATATAAAAATCAGCAAAAGATGATTAAAGATAACGAAAGATTTATTGAAAGATTTCGATATAAAAACACTAAAGCTAGCCAAGTGCAAAGCAGAATAAAAATGTTAGATAAACTTGACAAAATAGAACAGCCAGATATTGATAATAATTCTGTTAACTTAATTATTCCAAATCTGGAAAGATCACCCCTCAAATTAATTCAATTAAAAAATGCAGTAAAAAATTATACCAAAATAAATGTGTTTGAAAAATTAAACATAGTAATTGAAAGAAATCAAAAGATTGGCTTGGTTGGTTATAATGGAGCCGGGAAATCAACCTTTTTAAAAATATTGGCTGGTGTTGAAAATTTGACAAGTGGAAAGATAAAAATTGGAGAAGGAGTTACAATAGCGTATTATGCCCAAAATCAGCTGGATATATTAAAAATAAATGATACAGTGTTTGAATCAATTATTAGAGTTTCAAGTAAATTAAATGAAAGCGAATTACGTACTTATTTGGGTGGATTTTTATTTTCAGGAGAAGATATAGAAAAAAAAGTTAAGGTATTGTCAGGTGGTGAAAAAGCAAGATTAGCTTTGGCAAGAATTGTAATACAACCTTCCAGTTTATTATTACTAGATGAACCAACAAATCATTTAGATATGAGGTCAAGGCAAATTTTAGAAAGAGCTTTGAAAAACTTTAATGGATCAATAGTCTGTATATCACATGATCGCCATTTTTTGAATAGTGTGACAAGTATAACTTATGAAGTGGGTAAGGGAGGTATCCGTATTTATGAAGGGAATTATCAATACTACGTATGGAAAAACCTTAATGCGTCTGATCAAAATATTTTGGGTGGATCAATTAAAATACCAAACCACAAAAACAACAATAATTATGTAGAAAAAAAGAAAATCAGGAATCGATTAAATCAAATAAATAAACGTTTTAAAGAATTAGATAAAAAAATTAATACCGCCCGGGCGGTATTAAATAATCCAAATAATTCAGATAATTATATATTATTAGAAGAATCAATTGATAAAATAAAAATGTTAGAAGATGAATATTTAGAACTTCTAGATGAAAAGGAGTCTTTAAAAAAGAAAAATAAAATATTATAATTAGATAGGAATTAAAGTTTGATTTCTATTATTATAAAATAATATTAGATTGTAAATTAATTTAAAAATTGCCTTTACACCTTGGATGTATTGTAATTATTTAAAATAATTTACAATAAGACCATTTTAAATTTTTAAATCTTAGATGCTGATTATTCTTAATATACCCTCTATAAATATTAAAATTCAGATTTATTATATTTTAAAAATATTAAAATATAATTTCTCCCATTTAGTATTTAAATACTATTTACAGATATAATGATTATAAATAATAAATAAATAAATTTAGCTCATCTTTGTTTTTATTTTATATTTTAACGGAAATAACACAATGTTGTAATTATAATCAATCCTTGTAAACAATAGTCTCGATACAATAAATTCAGGAAATTACTTTTCCCGGGGTAATACATGATGCGGAATCAATACATATTAGTGGGTAAACCACTAAACCAATTAAATGGCTATATAATAGCCATTCCTAAGTCCAATTATTTTAATTCAGAAAAATGAGTAAAAAGCAAAAAGATATTGTAATTATTGATGATTACAGAATTGTAAAAATTCTTAATAAAAATTTTACAAAAAAGATCCTAAAATCTTTTTCTGATCAGCCTAAAACAGCCACCGAAATAGCGAATTCAATTTCATTCCCAAAAGAAAAAATTTATTATCACTTAAAAAATCTCCTAAGCAACAATATTCTTTTTATCAAAAAAACTGTAAAGGTAAAAGGTATAGAACAAAAATATTTTTTACCTACCGGAAAATCTTTTCAAATAAAAAGTAATAATAATGAACCTTATGTTTCAAATGAAATAAATAACCAAGTTCAATTGGAAAAAGAAAATCAGGAAAAAATAAATAATACAATTGAAAATAAAAATTTAAGTCATAACCAACATGTAAGAAAAATTATTGATAGGAGAAGGAATACAAATCGAAGAACAATTCAAAGGAGATTTTTAAAACCCCGTCGTGGAAATCAAAACCAAAAATTTTTACGTAAAAACAAAAGAAAAAATTCTGAAAGAAGAATCAATGATGAAAATAGAATTAATAATAAAAGAAGAAAAGTCTCTGAACGTCGAACAAATTATGATTTTGGTGTTGATATCCCAAAGAAAAAGTATAAACAAAAACGGTATAAACCATATCCCCCCCAAAAAATAACACATAAAAATTTATTACTTCAACTGAATGGTGTAAAAAATGCCATGACTTTTGTACAATCTAATAATATAGTAACCTTTTTGTATTGTACCTTAAAACAAAATGGTTTTGAAATAATACATATTAACAATTATCGGTTACCTATAAAAATAAAAGGTCACCAAATAAAAACTCTGCCTGAATTAATTATCAACATCTATAATCAATTTATAAATCCTAGATCAAAGAAGAAAACCTTTCTTGCCATCCAATCTGATAATTATCAATGTGAAATGACCTATTTTATAGGTAAAGGTAAGAGCGATAAACTTTTTCGAAAAAACATAATGGAAACGTTAAATGAAGCTTACAGGGTAAAAAAGGAAAATAGCTTGATGGATTTTATTAGGTATTATGATGGTCAAAAAAATTCTACGGTATGCTATTCTTCAAAAAAATCACAGATAGAAGAAGACTATAAAAATCTAGATGCTGCAGGGATTCCTTTAAGGTATATAACTTCAATCCCTAAAATATTGAATAACATATACACCTACTATAATTTAGAAAAAAATAATAAAACATCACTCCTTATATATATAGGTCACATTAAAACACATACAGTGTTCACTTTTGGCGATAGAATAGTTGAATCCCGTGAAATTGATAAAGGACTTAATTTTTTTACCGAACCTTTGGCCGAATTATCACTAACTAGGGTCATTCATGATCAGGCTTTGCATGAAGCAACACATTTTTTATCATATTATGGTTTAAGCCCAGAATCTTCAAACACAAATATTCAAGATGGATTCCCTTTTAAAAAGGCAAAAGCGATTATAAATCATTTATCCCTTAGTTTTCTCTATGATATAAAAGACTCCATTCAATATTTTGAAAGCATTCTAATAAAAGAAAGGTATACTGAAAAACCAATTTCAAAAATTTTTATCACGGGCCCAGGAAGTCACATAAAATATCTTGACAAGACAATAGAAGAAATGTTTCGTGTTTCTGTAAAGAATTTTTCTCAAATCTGTGATGCACTACTTAAGGGTAATAAAAATCTAAATGGACCTGTATATAACAGATTTAAAGAAAAATTTTTATATAGAAAACAAGAAAGTTCTGAATCAAGTTTAAAAGAATTAAAACAAAAAATAAAGAACCATGAAGATGCCATTGAATCAACACAGAGTCCTGAAAGCGCGAAGTACAGTTTAGCACGTTTAGAAATTGAAAAAAATTCTAAAATCAAATCTATTGATTCGGCTAGTAAAAATTTAAGCTCTACAGCCCAAGAATTTAAAGATCTGAAAGAGAAATATGTTAAAACACAAGAGACCTTAGGATCTGATCTAAAATCAATTAATTCCCAAGTTGAAAATCTTAGTGAAGAATTGATTTATAAGTATAGTCAATATGATGAGATCAATAAAAAAATATCAGAATTAGAATTTGAAATAGACCAAGAAAAGAATAAGAAAGATAAAATTCAACGCGAAGAAAAAAATCGCTATGGATCACAAATTAAAGCTGTGGCACAATCTCGAGCAAAATTAACAGATGATAAAGATTATATTGAACAAGAAATTGATGAACTTGAATCTAGTATAATAAAATATCAAGATTTATTTCACCAAAAAAATTATAAAATACAAAATGGACAGGATGAGATCGCTGTATTTGAATATTTAAAAAGCTCAATACAAAATGTTGCAAATATTTTTAAACGGTCTTTCCTAGTTCATTTAAAATCTTTAGAAGATCTTAATAAAGATGATGTAAATACACTTCAAAAAGCTGGATATTTTATCACTAGTAATACAAAAAGGATTGATGAAATAAGAGAATCATTTAATGCTTTTATCTCTGGAGAGACTAGTATTAATCCAGATCAAATGATAGATAATGAAAACGGAATCGCAATAAAGGAAAAATTGTTGGATATATTGAGCTTGGTTCAAAAGGCACCTGATGACTTAATACATTTAAAAAATTTATCAACCACTATTGTAAAAATTAATGAAGATCAAAGTGATCTTAAAATGCAGAAGGAAAAACTCTCAAATCAAATAATAAAATCAAAGAACAATATTAGAGAGAATCAGGGAACACGTTTTTCTATTAAAAGAGATATTGAAATCCATAAAGAAAGTTTAACAGAAAAAAGTAAGGACAGGTCAGAAAGAATTGATGTACTGAATTATATTCGTGAGAGAATAGAGTTGAATGATGAATTTGATTATCATACAAAGCTTCTAAAAGAAATACAGCCTCAGAAAAATAAAAAGATAAAAAAATTAAAAAGTTTAAATAATCAAATTCAGGAAACCAAAGGCTCTATTAAAAGATTAGATCAATCATTTGAAGGATTAGAAATTGAAAATGCTGAAGTAAACCACTCTTGCCAAAAAAAGAAAAGAGACCTAAACGATCAAATCGAATTTTTCACAAAAGATACTGAACAAATAAAAAACAAATTCAATGATAATGTAGATAAAGGAGATGCAATATCTATAGAAATCTCTAATGGGAAAACTTATATAGATCAATTAGAAAAACACTGTGTAAATAAAAAAGTAGAATTGGAAGATCTAAATCAAAAAAAGGTGCCAATTGTTAATAAATCCATAGAAGATAAGAAGCAAATAATTAAGGCATATGAAAAGAAATTAAAAATTTTAGATAGAGAACAAAATCAAAAAACATCTAAGGCTCAAAAAACTAAAAAGATCACAATTAAAGCCTTTTTTAAAAAAGAATTAGAAATGCTTAAAAAGGATTACAAAAACCTCGAAAAAAGTATTGATAAAATTAAGAAAGAGAAAGAAAAGGCATTACTTGAAAAGAATAATGCCACTGTATCCTTAGGTAATATTAAAAAGAAAAAAATACCTCAGATAACATTATTGAAAAAACAAATAAAGAATTGGGAGATAGATATCAAGCGCGGACGAAGAATCCAAGAAAGATTAGATCAACTTGAAATTAAAAAAGCACATTGGGATCAATTATTAGAAACTGAACAAAAAAATCATACAGAACAAATTGAATCTTTAGAAAAAAGTATAAATAGGAAGAGTTCTGATCAATATCTTGGTTTTCTGAAGGATGGTTTAAATCGTTTTAATAATGATGGTAATTTAGATGAGATTGCAAAAAAAATGTCACAAGAGAGTATCGATCTAGATCTTGAAACAATAAATAAGCTCAATATCAATTTTAAAAAATTCAAACAAACACATAATACATTTTTGAAAGGGTATAAAAAAAGAAGCAAAGAAATTTTACTAAAGCTAAAACCTTTTGGTGGAAAGAAAAAAATAATCCTAGCAAAAATTAAGAGCGCAAAAGATAAGCTTAGAAGCGCAGAATCTTTAATGCAGGAATATGTTAATAGACTGAATAAAAAGGTTAAAATTTTAAATGAAAAGAGAGAGATATTTTTAGAAAAAAAAGAAAATGCACGATCAAAGATTGCAGATATCAAATTACAAATAAGACAAATTCCTGAAAAGGAGAACCGTGCAATTATTGATGTTGAAAAACAGTTAGTACAAATACCATTAGATATTGCTAAAGATAAAATGAATTTGGAAAATCAAAAGAAAGAAGATTTATTAGCAGTTGATATTTGGTTAGCGAATCAAGATAATATGTTAGACATTAATAAAGCAGAAGACAAGATTGTGTATTATTTTAATGAAATCGAAAAAAATAATAGAAAAATTGAAGAACTGAAAAACAAACAGAAAAAAATACTAGGTACAAAATTGTCCTTAGAGAAAGAGTTAGAAAGCATATCAAAAAAAATTACAGCTTGTCATTCAATGGGTAATGAAATTGAAGAACAATTCAAAGTAGATAGTTCTGAATTAAAAGAAAAGATTGCTAACAACAGAGGAGAATATGCTGCTTTTGAAAAACAACTTGACGAATTGAAGAATCAAAAAGAAAATTTAGAACTTGATATTGAAAAGATAGAAAAAGAATTCAAAACATCAGATGTTATTGTAAAAAAGACAAAAAAAGATATCTCTAACCATGAACAGATCTCCGATAGTATTAATATAAATAATAATGAACACAAATCTAATCCGAGGGAATATCGGGAATATCTATCTGAAGTTGAAAAAGATATATTAAATGATATAGAACATTCAGAAAAAATGATCACAGAAATAAATCGTGCTTTAGACACAATGGATAATGATATATCAATTCTCAATAGTACGATAAACTTGAATACAAATGATTTGGAATTGTATGAAAGAGATTTTTCTAGAGTAGAGACATTGATCGAAAATAACAAACAACATCTAAAAAAAATATCCACAGAACACCAGAAATCATTAAATAGCATAGTAAGAATTAAAGACTTATACCCACCAAGTAAGATTATGCTTAATGAACGTATATCTAATCTTTACACGCTAATAGAGTTAAAAGTAAAAGATAAGGATAATTTGGAACAGGAGCTTGACTCGTTAGATGAAAAACTGAAAAACAAAAGAATTGAAATAGCAATGATAGATCAGGAAATATCAAAAATTCATGAAGAAATGAAACATGCACTTGAATATTCATTTCATGAAAAAGATGAAGAATCTGTAGAGAATAAATGGAAGTGGGAAATTGGGAATTATAAAATGAAGACCTATCTTGATATCGCAACTCTTAAAACAGATTCTAAAGATTTATATTGCCAGATTACAGAAGCCGAAGAGACAATAGCAGAATTAAAACAGAAACAATCATCCGTTAATAATCTCCTTTCTGAATCTGAAAAAATAAATCTTAATAAAATAAAAAAGATGGAAGATACTTGTACACGATTAGAGCTTCAAATAACACGAGAAAAGAATGAATTGAATGAAATTGAAAAAAAGGTAAATCAGTTAGAGAATTTGCCCATCAACTATGGTAATCGGATCGAAGCTCTTAAAGTAGAACTAAGGAATTTTAAAGATCAGGAAGCGGAGTATGAATTATTGCTGAATGACTTAGGTAGATCAATAGAATCTATAGAAAAGGAGTCAGATAAAATTATTAAAAGTCGTAACACGATTAAAGATAATACAATAGATCTTGATTACATGGCGAATCTTGGTTTATTGATGGACCCATATTCAAAACTAAATCTCTTGCCGGATACACCTAAGAAAGACTTTAACTATTTTAGATCAAATCAAATTTTTCAAAGAGCCATACTTATTTTAGTAACAGTTTTTTCTCTAGGAGCGTTTGCCCATCGGACTGAAATAAAGCCATTGAAGACCCAACTGCCAATAAAGCAATCTGAGCTAACTCTTCTGAATATGCGTCAAAAAATGAAAGAAGTTGTCAAAAATAAAAATGTGCTTTCCAACAATTTCAGCAAGTTTATATACGATGATGAAAAAATATCTTCTGATATAGTCTCTTTATTGAAATATCTTAGTAAAAATATACCGAAGAATTATAAAGTAATTAATTTAACTATTGACAAAAATAAGCCGGATTTTCTCGATGAAAGTACTGATTATGAATTTTCCAGTTTAAATATTACTCTAAATGGGTTTTTCGAAAACAGTTTAGAAAAATCATCCAGATTAGCCAACAAATTAAAAACATCCTTAGAAGAAAGTAATTTGTTTAAAAGTGTTGCTTTGAGTCATGGGAAAAAACAAAAAAAATTAAAAACGGAATACACTATCCAATTAGTTTATTAGGAAATTATGAATCAGAAAGAAAAATATTTTAGCTTTTTAGGCCTGACAATTGTATTAATAATTGGCTATATGTTTGATCGCAATCAGATGATAAAGAAGGTTAAAGAATACGAGATGGATATTTATAAGATTGATATAAAATTAAAAGAAGGTTCTGAGATCATGGATGAAGTCAATACTATCAGACAAAACTTAATCAAAAATATAAACACATTAAGCTCTTATGCAATATCTGGAAGCCAACTATTGGATGAGATACAAAATGTGAAAACCTTGGCTAATAGATTGGATATTAATATTAAAGATTTAGAGATTGATCCAAGAAATACATTGCCTGAAACATACAAAAATATAAGTACAGAGAATATCAACTTAGAACGACAGACACTAAGTTTTGATTTAGTGGGCGATTTTCTTGATATAGGAAATTTTGTTGAGACTCTAGAAAATAGCGCTTCACCACTTAAACTAAAAAATTGTTCTATTTCCTTGGACAGCTTAGACCCTAGAGGGGTAATTGCAAAACTACAGTATGTTGCCTATGGAGGAGAAGAACTATGATAAAAGAAAAAATTATATTTGGATCATTCATTATAATTATTTCTTTAGTTGTTTTGGAATTTTTGCCAAAGATATTTCCTGCTTTAAATTTTTTTTTGCGCTCAGATAAAATAAATATTGAATCAAACATTAAAAAATCAGATCAGAATAATACAGAGATTTCAAAACCGGTATCCCTCTTCATTTCTGAATGGGGGTCTGATATTTTTCATGATCGTAGTAATGTTTATAATAATTGGTTCCAATTAACAGGCATTACTCAATTTGAAAATAATTATAAGGCAATTATAAATGGAGAGATTCTCATGGAAATGGATCGAGTAAGAGGATTTACCGTAAAAAAAATTACTGGTAACAAGGTGGTATTAAAAAGAAATGAGTACATCGTAACACTTAAACTGGAAAAATAAATGAAATACTTAATAAAAATAGTAAAAGTCTGCTGGCATATTTTGATCTGTTCTTCCTTGGTTGGTCAAACGCAGGGCTTTAAGTACAATCTGTTTCCTGCTTCCCCTAAGCTTAAAGATATTTATATTTCTGAAGAAAAAAAATCATATGTAATGACAATGGAATTTAATGGAACAAACTTTGATTATGTAACCAGTGAAAATTTTGCACCTCCTAGTATAACTTTATTGTTTAAAAATGTAGAATGGGATAGGGGAAATTTCACTCAAAAATGTGATCAAAATCCGCTTTACCAGTATTCTTTGAGTATTCCTAGAAATGCAAATCAGAAAGAGATCGATAAAAGACTGCGTTTAAAATTGGATTTTACGCGAATACCAGAATACAAAATAAAGCTTGAGCCTGGAAAAGGTAAAAAGAAGAAACATAAACTAAAAATTATATGGAATAAGAAGAATGAAAAAAAGAAGCCACAGAGATATGCATCTTCAAATAAACGACTGCCACCATCTCGTGTAAGTTTAAATTTCCAAAATGCAAAATTGGTGAATGTGGTCAGAATGCTTGTATCTCAGGATAACCTGAATCTTATTATGGGTGAAGATGTGGAAGGTCGGGTCACAGTGAGTCTATCAGATGTTTTATTAGAAACAGCTTTGGATGCCATCCTTCATGTCAACAATTACGAATGGTTTATCCAAGACAATATTATCATAATTCAACCTATGACAACAAAAAAAGTATTAAGTGGGGAATTATCGACTCGCATGTTTAGGTTGAATTATATAAATGGAGATATGGCAACAGAAGCTGTTAAAGAGGTGCTATCATCACGAGGGAAAATAAAGGCTATATCATCAACGGCATCAACCAATGTGGAGCCCGGAGAAAAAGATATATTATTGGTTACAGATTTACCAACAAACTTTTCTCTGATAGATGGAGTTATTAAATCACTTGATGTGAAGAGTGATCAAATCAATATTGCTGTGAAATTTGTTGAGACGGCATTGAAGCATGATGAGGTAATAGGCATCAACTGGGATCTAAGAGAACAGATGAGCATTATTAAAAGTGGAGATACCGATACCTCAAAAACCTTTGACTTGGGTTATTTGATGTTAGGTGACCAGACTATGAACTTTGCAACCTTAAGCAGACCGGTTGTTAGTGCAATACTTTCTCTTCTGGCTCAGGATGGAAGTACAAAACTTCTCCAAGAACCTCAAGTGACTACTACAAATAATTCTCCGGCAAATATTGTTGTTGGCACAACAATACCAGTACTGGTACCTCAGGGAGAGGGCAGTGTTTTTGGAACCAATCCGTATACATATGAAAACCAACATATAAATATATCACTTGATGTTTTACCAAGAGTGAATGAAGAAAAAATTATAAGTATGAAGATTGATGCTGTGGTTCAAGATATTATTGGTTTTATTGGAAAAGATCAGCGTCCAATGATCTCGACTCGATCTACCAATACAACAGTAAGAGTGCATAATGGAGAGACCCTATTAATCGGTGGATTAATATTTGATACAGCAGACGAAATTAATTCAAAGGTTCCATTACTGGGGGATCTTCCGCTTATAAAAAGATTATTTAATTATAGTAGTAAAGATAAAGAGCAGCGAGAATTATTAATCTTTATAACACCCACTGTTATTTCTAGTGATGTATAGGAGGCAGTTTGATGAATAAAAAACAAAATATCGTTTTTTACAAAATGATATCGATATTGCTTTATTGTAAAATTGAAAAACTAATAAGTATTTTGTTTCTAATATTTATTTTTTTAGAAACTGTTACATATGGGCAGAGCGATATGTTTATGTCAGGGAATAGCAGACCATATGCCGATGCCGGTAGGGATATCAATACACTCTCTAAAGGGTCTATATTTTTAGATGGTTCAAAATCTTTTGTTACTGATGGATCAAAAATAAAATATCATTGGACTTTCGCTCCAGGTCTTGTTCTTAATAGTGATAATGATTTTTCATCAGAAATAGGCTTTGAATCATATGATGAAAAATACTTAGAGAGTGTTCAAACTTATAAAGAAGTATTAGATGTGAAACTTGCAGAAAATGTTCCTGGAACAAAATTAGAAGTTGTTTTAACAATTAAGGATCGTATTGGATTTGAAGCTGCAGACACATTAATTGTAGAATATTATGATCCTACCATAGTAGCAACTCCAGATACGCTTCCTGATACATTAGCATCAGAAATAGACTCTCTAAATCTTGCATTCTCAGATTCTGATACAGTTATAATAAAAATAAAAGGTCTCGATCTTCTTATTCAAGGAATTTTGAATGATGAAGTAGACCAGATTGATGAAGAGATTATTAACAGCATTATTATGGATCAACTTAAAAAAATAGGCTTCAATTCAAAAATTTATTTAAACAGAGACTTGGAACAGGATGGTCTTGATCAGGATTACAATTTAGATTGTCAAACCGATTCATGTGCATCAGGTAATGCACGATTGTTAAATGCGGGATATGTTTTATCATGGGGTTTTGCAGAATCAGATGATATGCTTTCAATGAGAGTGTTTGATAGTTCAAGTTTTAATGATTGGATTGCCAGCGATATTATATCAAGCCCCTATAAAATTATTGATGATTCTGGAGTATACGGTTTGGAGAACAAACTCAGGATTTCTGTATCAAAACTAATGAGCTCAAAAACTTTTAAAAAAGAGATATCGACTGTAGATCGTTTAACAATTAAAAATGAACGCTGGATAGCCTTCGGGAAATACCCCATCATGTTGGGTGCAGTATATTTATTAATTGATAAAGTTTTTTTACAAAATCCAGAAGAGCCGGCCCCAAAAGAACCACCTGGGTTTCCACATGACGGATCTTAAAAAATTTACTACAACTTAAAATTATGTTCTCAAAATAGGAGATTACCATGAAGAAATTCATAATTATCCTCATTCTACTATTCGCTAATGGGTTTAGCCAGAATAGATCTAATAATAAAACTACAAAAGACAAGGATGAATCAATAATTGGTACATTGGTCCAAAAAACACTTCAAAATGTCCCAAGGCGCATCTCTTATCAAGGTCTGATCACGAAAGCTGATGGAAGTCCAACAGCAGATGGCAGCTATGAAATATTATTTAAACTATACGACACAGCAATCGGCGGTGAACCAGTCTGGTCAGAGAATTTGGAAGTAACAGTCAATAATGGCATTATTAGTACGATACTTGGTAATATTAATCCTTTTGGTGCAATTCCTGAAGAAGCGTATCTCGAGCTTACGGTTGATGGTTCTACTCTATCGCCTCGACAATCCCTTACATCTGTGTTTTATTCTGTTTTATCAGATACAGCCGGTTATGCTAAGACAGCGGATTATGATGATCTTATTGATTTGCCAGATTTAGATGTTTATGTCTTAAAAGATTCTTTAGGTAGTTATACTACGAGTGAAGACCTATTTGATACTCTTTCAAATTATCAGCAACTTGATTCAAATCTAACAGACCTTGTTGAAGACGGCATTCTTTCTGCAACTAAAATCGAATATGGAATTTCTTCAGAAGGAATAGCAGGAGAATCCTGGATTTCAGATGGCGATGGTTCAGGAGAATGGGGTATCCCAACAGCAATCGCGGCTGATGATATTTTTACTGGAGATAGTGATATCAATATTCAGACTACATCTGGTGGAATTAATATTGATCCAGCAGAGGGATCCTTAATAGTATTGGATAGCACAATTATCATTGATAATGGGACTCTTGGTATTACATCTGATAGCAATCTTGTTAATCTATCTCCAGATACAATAACGGTTTCTGGTACGGTAGTTGCGTCATCTATTAGTGGAGAAGCTGTTTTAGATGAAGATGATATGGCCTCAGACTCAGAAACCCATCTTGCAACACAGCAATCTATAAAAGCTTATATTGATACAAAACAGGATGCAGATGAAAATTTGGAAACTATTTCAGACCTTGAACAAGAAGATGGAAACTTTATAGTATCTGATGGAACAGGTTGGACCGTTGAAAGAGATTCTACTGCTAGAGCTTCTTTGGGTCTGGGAAGTATTGCAACTCAAAATATTGAAAACATCAATATCGATGGAGGATTCATTGATGGAACACCAGTAGGGTCCGATTCTCCAGAGACAGGAAATTTTACAACATTGAACGCTGGTTCTGGTGCTACAATTGGTGATGTAACTATCAACAGTGGAACAATTACAGATAGCGGTGGAATCATATCTTTTGATGATGAAAACTTAGTAACAACTGGAACTATAAGTACGGAAACAGGAAGCACAATAGGTCGTATTACTTTAGCCGATGGATTCATTACGGATTCAGGGGGAAATATTTCATTTGATGATGAAAATTTATCAACGACCGGGACTCTTACAGCAGGAATTTCTAATCTTGCTTCTGCAACAACTATAGGCGATCTAACTCTTGCAAATGGTACAATCACTGATGAGAGTGGGACCATTTCATTTGGAGGTGATAATTTATCCACTGCAGGAACGTTAAATGCTGGCGTGGCAACTTTTGATTCTGGAACAGAAATTGGAGATATTACAATCTCAAACGGTTCCATTGCATCATCATCAGATGAAATATCATTTGGGAATGATGCCCTAGTTACAACAGGGACCTTAACTGCAGGTGTATCAACACTGTCTACGGGTTCTAGTGTTGGAAATTTAACTCTAGAAGATGGTACTATTACGGATTCAGATGGAGCAATTTCATTTGGAGATGAAAACCTATCTACAACAGGTACAATTACCGCAACATCATTTAGTGGAGATGGGTCTAATATTACGGGAGTTGAAGCGACATCAACGGGTGTTTTAGCAGGAAGAGAACCTATTATTTTAGAGGGTGAAACAGGGGATGATTTTCAACTAACATTATCACTTGTTGATCCAACTTCTGATCAGATTATTACTTTCCCAAATGTGACAGGAACTGTTATTACAACAGATAATGATAATACGATTGATCAAGTTGGAACTATAAATGCCGGAACATGGCAGGGCACAGAAGTAGCAGATGATTATGTCGCAGATGATTTAACAATTACAGGCGGGATTGTTGATAATACCATAATTGGTGGTACGACTCCTTCTGCAGGTTCATTTACAACTCTAACCGGTTCTAGTGGTTCTTTGGGGACATTAAGTTTAGCAGATGGCTCCATTACGGATTCGGGTGGTGAAATATCATTTGGAGATGAGAATGTATCCACAACTGGTACTTTGGCATCTGGAGCT
>CAZPHE010000003.1:0-40353 GCA_964586315.1 uncultured bacterium
TGAAGGGGGTGAATTAGACGGTGAGAATAGATGGGTTACAATATTATTTACTGATTTAAGCTCCTATTCTACTATCACAGAGAATATGTCACCCGAAGTTGCATTAGAGTTTTTAAATGAATATTTCACTAAAATGCATAAGGTCATTAAAGAATTTGGTGGACATATTTTAAACTATATTGGAGATTCAATCATGGTCGTTTTTGGTGCTCCTGAAAAACTAAAAAATCATGAAAATCAAGCTGTGAAGTGTTCTTTAATGATGAAAGAAAAATTAAAGGAATTAAATAATGAATGGGACGAGAATGAAACTTCAAGATATTGGAAAAATCATGGCATTGATTTAATAACCATGAGAATTGGTATACATACTGGCAGTGTGATTGCAGGTAATTTAGGCAGTCAAGAAATGCTTCAATACAGTACTATTGGGGATACTGTAAATGTAGCAGCCAGATTAGAGCAGGCTAACAAAGAGTTTAATACACAATTATCTTTCAGCCATGAAATTTATACTGCATTAATAAAAGAACTGCACGATCAAACCAATTTAAGTGGTGAAATAACTCTTAAAGGAAGAACTTCTCCAACAAAAGTGTATTCAATTTAAACCCCTCCATATTCGTTGGACATTTTGTTTGTGAGATGGTGAGTTTGAGAATATGAGAAAAATAAAATTTTTAATTGAGGGTATAAACACCCGTGATGGTGGTGGTGTAAATTTAACACGAATCATAGGCAGTCCTGCGCTTAATATGCTTGATCCTTTCTTACTACTAGATGAGTTTGGGAGTGATAATCCTGATGATTACATTGCAGGGTTCCCTCCTCATCCCCATAGAGGATTTGAAACTGTGACTTATATGATAAATGGAAACTTTAAACATAAAGATACGGCAGGAAATGAGGGATATTTAACTGATGGTTCTGTGCAATGGATGACTGCTGGAAAAGGTGTTGTTCATAGTGAAATGCCCGAACAAACTGCAGGATCAATGCGAGGTTTTCAATTATGGTTAAATCTTCCAAAAGAAAAAAAAATGATTGAACCATCCTATAAAGACATACAACAAGATGAAATACCATTGGTTATCTTCAATGGTGGACGGGTAAAAGTAATATCAGGTGAATACAAATCTATTGTGGGACCGGGTAGACCACATACTGCTGTTTTGTATCTTGATGTGCATATCGATAAAGGTTCAAATATTGATATTCCCATTGAGGATGATTGGAACGCATTTATTTATGTATATGAAGGTAAAATAAATGCAGAAGTTAGTGTTCCAAAGAAGAGGTTAGCAGTTCTTGAGACTGATGGTTTATTTAGTTGCAACGCTACAATGAATGACACAAAATTCATTTTAGTCGCAGGTGAACCAATTCGTGAAACGGTTGCACGCGGTGGACCATTTGTGATGAATACTAAAGAAGAAATTCTACAAGCATTTGATGATTATCAATCTGGGCGGATGGGTTAATTATTTGTGAGGGAGAAGGTTCGAATCCCGCCCTCTTCGCAGTTCTATAGTCGAGAAACCTTACTTATCTGGAAGTTTTTGTTTGTGTGATAATAGGTAGAATTTCAGAATACCATAAATGATATCTTAGTTTTCACCATTCATTACCATCTCAACAAGAACCAATAAGTCCCAATCATTGATAGCCTCATCCACCAAAATATCGAGCACCTGGCAATCATTAATCATTACCGTTTCCTCTATATAATCTGAAAGGAACAAAACATCAAATACATCAATGATCGGCTGGTACCCTTCATTTGCATCGCCATTCACATTACCAGAAACATAAACAAGACCATTGCATGGATCACACACATTACCAATCAGATCACCATCAAGATCTTCCTGATCAGGATTGGGATCATCTGGACAATTATCTTCTAGATTTGGTACACCATCATAATCTCTATCCAATGGAATGTTGAAAATTTGACCAGAGTTAGCTTGGAAGATTTCATATGTTGGGTTCCCATCTTCATCAAGGTCTCCCCAATTTTGAACGACCGCAATCAGTTTCACCATGGAGTCAACCCATGCCTCCGAAAGTTGAAAAGATCCACTAAAAACTTGACTCTCTCCTGCAGTATCTATAGTAATAGGAAGTTGGTTGTCTTCTCCCATAGTTAGATAGGAGCGGGCTACATTACGAGTCATATGCCAACTATCACAAGCACTCCATAAAGCATTGATACTATCTTCAGCAACAAATAATTCAAGTATCATGTTATCCATATTTGTATCATCTTCTAAAGAAACCACTACACTATAATTGAATGTCGAATCTATAAGCTCTCCTTCCAAATCTATTTTGTATAGCGATTCTTGCTGAATTAATTCTTCATATGTTTCTGTCCTATTCTCATAAAATTCTTGCCAGGCACAATTACTCGCTCCACCCACGAACTCATATATACCATTGAACTGATTATGAGGTATGCCATAAACATCGTAAAGACTGGCTCTGAAATTATAAGCTTCAGGAATAGGAAAATCAATAGTATCTGAATATGTAAGAGCAGCACTATGCCATTCAATTGTCATTAAGGTTTGGGGATATTCTTGTAATAGTCTATCAATCGCGAAACTCACGGCAGGGCAGTATGTTCAGTTGATACCAGTAAAGTCCTCTAACCAAACTACCTGTTGGGATCTTGATGCTATCTCAACAATATCTTTCAATTCATTATATGCAATATCTTTCGAGTCTAATTGCTGAGCAGAAAGAAATGTTCCTAATAATGCGGTAATGAAAAATCTAGAGGTTAAGTTAAAAAAGCTCTTATACATATTTAGCTCCCCATTTTTTCTGTAAACATACTAATGAAAATTATAGTTTACTTACAATATCATAATGATAAAATTACCAATTATTAATCAAAAAGTTAGGTCATATAAAATAGGAAACAATCTAACCTCACATTCGTGGGGTTTTTTGTTTGTAAGATGATGGGTAGATTTAAGTATGAAAAATATTTTAGCAAGAGGTGGAATTGAATTTTTAGCAGTGTTTCTAGGAATTGTATTATCTTTGTGGGTAGATGATTATCGTGAATCCAAAGAAATAAATAATCGTTTGAAAGATGATTATAATAAATTATACGCAGAAGTAAAATCCAACATATTAAACATTAATGATATAATTCAAAGAAATCAAAAAATCATTGATAATGAAGAATATTTACTTTCTATTCTTGAGGGTAATCAATTATATAAACATGATGATGTGGTAAATATAGTTTATAATATTGTATCACCTACATTTTTTGGTAGGACATCAGCCTATACGACATCAGTTGCAAGTGGGAGATTTAATATTTCAAAAAATGACCAAATCATTGAACAAGTATCACTATTATATGAACATTATTTTGCTAGGCTTTACTTAAATGGAGATTTATTTGATGAGCGTATCATGGATTTTAAAAGAAACCATGCATTCCCATTTTTTAAACCTAAATACACAAAAAATAAAGTAGATAGTGTAAATATAAAGAAATATTTCTTTAGTGATAAATTCCATAATGGGATTTTATTAGTTCATGATTTTAGAAAAAATTATTATATGGAACGATTAGATGATACTCTAGACCACTTAATAATTGTGAACGAATTACTTGAAAAAATTTTATGAATTAAGTTGAAATCAATGCAAAACTAATATCCATGTGGGCTTTGGGTTGTAAAATGAAAGGAAAAAATCAGAAGCATTTAGAATAGCACATAAAGCAGAGGGTAGCACCAAGATATTTAATTAGGTCATCCTGAATTTGAGAGGTTTGACATCATCTTTTAATTTTACCTCTACATTCATTGGTTTTTTTATTTATGTAAAAAATGTTGTAAAATAAATTACTGATTACCTCTATAGCACTTATTTAGCACCAGTGGAACCCACTGATTTTTTAGAAATTTTTGAGGCTATATGAATAAAATTTTTTTAATTAAAATACTTAACTCAAGTTTTTTTAATAAAAAAGAGTCTAATGATACCCGAAAACATTTATCCGGAAATCTAAAACAATTTAAAAAATTATATTGGGGAAACAGATCAAGACAAGTTTTCCAACTTGACACCAAAAAACCTAAATCTTCAAAAACGATGGTGTCAAATTTCCTAATTTTAAAAACAATAACAGTATAACAGATTGAGTAGGCAAATATATAGAGTAATAAAGAACCACAATTAATCTAATATGGAGTATAAATTAATACTTTGAAATATATATTTATCTTCCTATTGATAGGAATTTCCAAAGGTCAAAATTGGTTTCATCAATATGGAAATACCAAACAAGATGTTTTTACATCTATAGCAATAATACCTGATAGCGGTTATATATTACTTGGTCATTCAAACACTCTAGGGAATGGGAAAAATGACTTATGGGTTGTTCGAATAAATAAAAATCTAGATTTTCTCTGGCAAAGGTATTTTGGTGGACCAGAAAATGATTTTGGAAAGGAAATCATTTTTCACAAGGATAGATTTATTATCATTGGAGAAAAAGATATAAACAATTCAAAAGATATCTGGATATTAAAATTAAAATTAAATGGGGACCAAGTATGGAGTAAAACCTATGGTGACAATTATGATGATTTTGCACATTCGATTGATAATATAGAACCCGATGGGTATTTAATAACAGGTGAGAAAGGAACAAATAATAAGAATCAACAAGGATTGATTATGCTTATTGACTTCGATGGGGAAGTTATTTGGGAAAAAATTTTTGGTGGCAATGGAAACGACGGATTTTATCATGGGATTAACACTCTAGATGGTGGATATGCAGTTGTTGGCTATACTAATTCTTTTAGAAAAAGTGGGTTAAAAGCTCCCAAATCAACCTTATTTAATAAATTAAAGCGAATATTTAAACCTCCAAAGCCTTCGCAGGAGTTATGGCTTGCACGTTTAAGTACTAAGGGAGATAAAATTTGGGAAAAAACATATGGTGGGTTAGGTTCTGAAATAGGAAAGTCTGTATCTGAAAATACTGATTCCAGTCTATTCATAATTGGGAATACAAACAGTTTTGAAAATAATAAAGGAGATACTTGGATTATAAAAACCAATAAGAATGGATATGAGATTTGGAATAAAACTATTGGTGGAAAAGGTGAAGAATACTTAAAAAGCATAATATTTTTTAATAAAAAAGAAATGTTATTATCGATGCAAAGTAATTCATCAAATAAGTTTTACAAGACTAAAAATAAAAATTATTATACAAAACAAGTTTTATTAAATCGTAATGGAAGAATATTATGGGAAAATAACATTTCTGAAAATATTGAAAATGATGTAAATGATTTATTTATGGATAGTGAAGGTAAAATTCTGAATATTGGTTATAAGTTATTAAATAAAGAAAAAGTTTATAAAAAAGTAAGTTCAAAATGGAATGGATTTTCAGAAAAATCAATCAATCATACAATTAAAGAAGCTTGGATTTTTCAGACTGATTTAAAAGGAAATAAAATTCAGGAACATCTATATAGTGGTGACCGATCTGAAATAGTTAGTAAATCGATAATAGATAATAAATCTAATATATTCATTCTAGGAAATAGTAATGCGTTCAATATTAATCAAAATGATATAATATTATTAAATTTTAATGGTTTAGGAAATTTAATAAATGCATCAACTTTTATTGAGAAAGGTTCACAAATCGGTAAATCTTTACATAAAACATCAAATGGCGAAATCATAATCATTGGAGAAAAATATTCACAAAAAACTTTTGGGGTTGATCTTCTAGTAAAATCAATCAATAAAGATGATCAAATCAATTGGGAAACAAACTTTGGATCGTTAGGTAATGATATTGGAATTGATGCAATTGGAACTGTTGATGGAACAATAATAGTAGGTAAAACAAATTCTTATGCAAATGGAGGTGACGATGGATGGTTAATTAAAATTAATGAATCTGGTCTAGAAGAATGGTCAAAAACTTATGGAGAATTAGGTTTTGATGAATTTACTTCTATTGATTCAACAACTGATGGAAATTATATCTTAACCGGAACAAAATCATCTGGCGGAAGAGGCAATGATCTTTGGTTAGTAAAGATAGATAAAAATGGAAATGAAATATGGGAAAAAACATATGGTGGGCATCGGAATGAAAGAGGTTTAAAAACAATAGAAGTACCTACTGGAGGTTTTATTACTTTGGGTGAATATAAAAATAATGCTAAAGGTAAAGGTGATGATATTATAATTATTAGAACTACTAAAATAGGAGATGAAATTTGGTCAAAAATAATTGGAGGAGATGGAGACCAAATACCAAGTAACATATGTGCAATGCAAAATAATACAGGTTACATAATTGTTGGAACTAATAATGATACAAACCAACTCGGTATTTCAAGAATACTATTAATGAGAATTAATACTCTTGGAAATGTAATTTGGGAAAGATCTTTTGGAGAAAGCTACCATAGTGAAGGACTATCAGTAATAGATGATGGGAATGGTTTATTAATTACTGGCAATATTGATTTAGATGCTAATGGCAATTCTGATATTTTTATATTGAAAACAGACTATGAAGGTAATATTCTTAAAAATTGATATCCTAAAATAACACTCAATTAATTTTTTGCTTCAGTGTTTAATCAAATCATAAAAACATTCGTGATCTTTTTTATGTATGTGATGATAAATAGATTATAGTCTGCATAGTTTAGAAAGTTATTTTAAGAATAATAGACATCGATTTATAATTATATGGTTCTATTATTTTGATTTTCACCCAAAATAATAAATCCCTAAGAACATATAATTTGAAAAGTATTCAATGGTATTAAAAATTCAAACTTAATTACTAAAGGAACGACTAAACACATGTACACTACTGTAAAAAATTTTGAGAGTCTTTTTATATTTTTAATTCAGGTTAGTTATATCGTGATATATATATATTTTTAAGAATTACATATAATCCAATCAAAACCCCGGTCCAAACTATACTTAAAAAACCATAAGCCCATATTGGTATGCTCTGTATTCCTTGATACAATGTGTATAGGATTACAATATACAGCAAAATTAGTGAAATGATTTTATCTGTCGAAATGATTGTCAATTTTGAAAACTACCTTTTATACTATATTTATGGAGATATTAGATTAAATAGAAAAAGATAAATACTGATGTACCAGAAATATTTGATGCTTCTTCTCTTTACCCAACCTAAGCCTTATAAACTGTAACACAAAGCATAATTCAAAAATACAAATAAATATAAAATATCAATATGATACTCATCACAGGAAAAATAAATGGAATTATTATCTTTGTTAAGTCGAGATTAAGAATTTTTAATGATGACTAAACCATCAACTGTTCAATTAAAAAGAAAAATAAGTTTTCATTGCTAAAAAACTAATCGCATTTCTGATGAAAGGCTGAATCCTGTTGCAGAATTAACCAATCCTCCTGATTGAGAGCCAGCCAAATTGATTCGAACTTTCCCAACCTCTATCCCAAAACCTGCACCAAGAGTAAAGCCATTTATGCCACCAAATGAAACTCCACACAATATTGGAAAGGATTTTTCCGGAAACAGCTCCATTCCCATTGAAAATCTTGGATTTACACTTCCAATAAAATCTGTTTGCATCAAATGTTGAAATGCGGCTTTTAAATGAAGATCATTTGAAAAAATATAACTAACTGCAAGATTAAATCTAGATGGAACAGCAACAGACGCACCCTCTCCCGTTTTTTTCTCATCTAATATTGAAAAGGTATTTTCGATTGAATCCATCTGAGTTTCATTATAATCAAAAAGCTTAGTTATATCATCATTTGATAATTGAATTTGATTGATGCTGTTACGAATTTTAGTTTGGTTACTGTTCAGGCTTCCACCAATGCCAATAAATGATAATTGAGCTGATATTTTTTCATTTATTTTTCCATAGATACCTAGATCTAATCCATATCCAGATGCTCTCTGACTTGGTTCTACTAGATATGGATTTGAAAAACCTATCCCATTATAAATCATCTTTGTATCAATTAAAATATTAACACTATCTTTTTTTGTTGTAATCTGACCTTCAAAAGATTCAATATAAGAAAATAAACCAGTTAAATAGCGTAAACCAGCACCAAAATAAATCGGAAAAGGAATATCTTTAATATTTACTTTACGACCAAAAGAAAACGTAGTTGAATTAACAATTAATGCTCTTAAATCAAAATCTGAAATTTCTATTGGATTTTCAAAACGAATACCATTAAAAATTACTTCCGTGAACGGTTTTGGTATATTATGCTGTAAATGAATATCCATATTCAATAATGAAATACCATAATTCCCTATTGTCATATCTAAAGAACCACTGTTCATTCCAAAATAACCACTAATTCCAGAAGATGGAATATCTGTTAGTAAATTAGTTTTGAGGCCAGGATTCTCAACCATATCTGCATTAATATATCGATTAATAAAATGTGCACTAATTACATTACTCTTCATATTTAAAACAAATCTTATTGGTAAAGTGATACTAAACTTTGGGATTGCGCCATCTAATGTTTGGGCTATGTACTTTACAACAAATGCATCCTCAGCTATACTTTGAATAATTGAGCTATCCTTTAAAGTAATAGCATCTTCCTCCAAATCCATTAAGCCTACATAATATTTAAATAGGGAATCTTTAAAAACAACTTTTGTATCAATTCCCTTAAGCTTTTTCTTTATTCTTTGTTTAAATAACTTAAGAGAATCTTGACTAGGAGTGGCTAAAACTTGAACGCTATATTGAATTTTAGGTTTTTCAATTGTTTTCCAAGTTGTATCTGTCAGGATTTTGTTTTTTGATAATGAGCTCGGAAGGTTAGTTGAAAAATTATAAGCAGAAAATGAATCATGAAAACCAGATGCTTTAAGTAAAAATAATGTATCCTCTTTAATAATATTATATTCTCTTTCAAAACCATCCCGAAGAAGTTTATCTTTCATTCCAACCAATTCTTTTTCCTCTCCTGTAGAAGCCAATCTTACACTATAAGAAAGATCAAATGTATCAACCAAAATCGTTTCCATAACTTCCCCTGGCGATATACCCAAAAGTGCAGGGTTAGAATGGATAATATGGGTACCCAACCTCCCACCTAAATAGGCACCAGATGTCGCAACATCTAGAGGGGAATTAAAATGCTGAGCAATTAATAAACATTGTAAAGTAAAAACTAAAATACTGTTTCTATAAGTTTTCATTATTCTTCTGGGTTTAGATTTACAATTACTTCGGTACTTAGATATATAGAAAACTTCATAGTATCAGTAGATAAAAATCGTGTTGGGCCATCATCCCTGCCTAAAAGGTGGAGAACTGCCTTACTATAGTTACCCTCACGAGCCAGTAAATCAAAAGAAGATTCCTCAAGTGAAATACTATCTAGACCAGTATTAGAGGCTTCTATTGTTAATTGAGTAAGTGTATCAGATAAACCATTATCAAAATAAGTTGTATCTGATGCCATTAACAAAACAACATTAGCTCCAAGTTCTAGACTGTTTTCATAATCAAAAAACACTTTTGCATTAATAAAATCATCAACGGAGACGGCTTCAAATTGCTCAGGGTCTAGTTCTATTTTGCTTTCATTATCTATTTCAAAAGCTAGCGGTGCAGCAATAGTTAATATTCCACTTAAAGTATCTGAAACGGATACAGATCCAAAATCATCTAAAGAACCTACTGTTGCATTACCAGATGCTAAAATTCTATTTGGTTTAATATTTATTAATTGTTCAACACTATCAATAGAGAATTGAGGGGTTTGGGTTATATTTATGTTATCAATTATTTTAGTAAAATTCTCGCCCGTCTCATCATTAAAAGATGTAAGATCAAGAGTGAGTAAAACAGGAAGTTCTATACTTGATTGAAAGGAAAAATCCATATTTATTATAGAAAAGTCGAGGTCATTTAGCTCAGCCGGGAGATCTACATTTTGTTCTATTGTATCAATTTCAACAACTACAGGATCAACATATCCACTGATTTTGAAAAAGGAGAGACTATCTAAATTGACATTAATTGATATTGATTGTCCAAATGTTAATGACATTAGTTCATCAGAAGGAATATCAATTGTAGAAATATAATGTACTATTTGTGGATCAGAATCAAGATCAAGATCTAATACATATCCTGTAAGATCAACAGAAACGGCAGAAGGATTAGATGAGATTGCAAAAGATGTATCTAATATTTCTTCATTTTTTGTGAACTCTACTATTGAAAAATTGACTACTGCATCTATACCAATATTATTAACAATTGATAATTTAAGCTCCCCAGAATTAAGGGTTGCCTGATCAACCTTCGTAGCAGTTTCAAGATTAATGGTATTAGAATCAACCATCGCATCCTGACTTAAAAAACCCTGAAATTCAGAAAAGGTAATATCAGAACCTGATTGTGAGCCTTCTAGTGTAATCTGAACAGTAATACTATCATTAGAAGTAACCGGAATGAGTTCATCTCCTGAATCAACCGTTAATACATTATAGTTGTAATTGATAGATTGATTATCTGGTTCCATAACCAATGAATAATTATTCATATTTGTTTCATCTACAATATTTATTGTATTACCTGAAATATTTATACTAGATGAAAATGTATTTCCACTTGGATCTTCTAAATTAGGGATAGATATATCTAACACACTTGACAACACAATATAGTTATCAACTTCTATAATTAGATTTCCACTATCAATTTTAGCTCGCACAACTTTATTAGAATCTGGTTCTAGGTTTATAATCCCAGTTTCTTCAATTAATTGTTCCGGAACTTTAGCTGTTGCAGAAGTTACTTCCATACTTTCTCCACCAATTACAATGGTAAAATTAGAGTTTCTTGCATCTTCATTTATTAATATTGGAATCCCTGATGTCCCTTGTGAGTTTCCTGAAACCTGCACCAAAATTTCCCCTGGCATTGTAACGCCAGATAAATCTATTGTACCAGTAGCTGAATCATCATTAGCATTTATTAAATCATCAAATTGAATTGTTGCACCTGGTATATCAATGGTATCATTAAAAGAAACTTGACGTAAAGTAATTAAGATTGGTGGACCTAATGGCACTACCATATTATTAATTATCGTTAATTCAAGTATCCCTCCTGAGAACTCTGCATATCCAAAATCATCAAATGAAAATGGTTTTATAATAGGTGCAATTTCAAATGCGGGGATAGCTACTGTTTCACCATCTGGGACATCAAGAATATCTGGATAAATATCGCTAAAAATATACGGATCAGTTGATGATGGTTCTATATCATCCAGTGAAATAATACCTATAGTAGAAAAAACATTTTCTCCAACACTTGCTACTGTAACATCATCAATATTTTGATTAAAACTAGTAGATATAGGATCTATTTCTAACTTATTACCAACTTCTACTTTTTCAATTTCAATTTGTTTACGATATACAAAAATTGAATCGAGGGTTGCTCCATCTTGGAAATAATTTTCAAGGTTTTCAACTAAAATAAGCGAATCTTCAGCAAGCGTCTCAAGAGTAATTTCATCTTTAATAAGAGGAATTTCTAGAATTGTAGACCATTTTAAATATTCCCCTTCTTCTGGAAGATCGATAGAACAGGAATAAATAGTAACTAAGTAAACTACAATAAAAAATTTATCTAATAATCTCAATATATCTTTACAATACTGCTATAATTTTACATGAGTTCAATTTTGAATTCTAATCTATTTTTGGGTTATTTTACTCAATAATTAACCTTACTTTGAGTTCATTCCCTTTAATAGTAAGCAGTTTTTGATTTATTCTATCATTTACCAAATCAATATCTCTGATGAAAATAGTATTAAAAGAATCAAAGTTCTTTTTTTCTAAAGGGACAAGAACATTATCAGGATAAACATATTTATATGGAAAAAATCCATTTTTTTTAAGAATTAACAAAATATCCTGTTCATTATAATCGTATTCTAGATTTCTATCATTTAATTCAATAATAATTACATTAAGACTTTGATTTTTTAATATTTCTCGCGCCCCAATTAAAACCTTTTTTTCATATCCTTCCACATCAATCTTTATTACATTAATTTTTTCTTCAGATATTAACAAATTATCAAGAGTTTTCACCTCTACTGTTTCACAATCATCTATAAAATCTTCATCTATAACTCTGTTCATACTGTTCCTGTTATTGGAGAACAATAACTCGCCTTCCATATCTGAAATCCCAACATTAAATAATTTCACATTGATCAGCTTATTTAATTCAATGTTCATTTTTAATCTTTCAAAAGTCTGATGTATAGGCTCTATAGATAAAGATTTAGATCTGCAAATACCATTTGCTATCATTGTATAGTGACCATGATTAGCACCCACATCCACAAACGTATCTTGCTCTGTTAAATAATTAATTAAAAAAATAGATTCCTCATAATCATCAATAACAAAATAATAGTTTCCGATTATCCCACTGTCCCCAATAGAAAGATAATATTTTAAACCATTTAGCCATTTTATCAATATTGGTTTATGGTATAACCTTATTTTTAAGTTGATGTAAATATACTTTATTAATCCAAAAATCGGATAATTAACTAGTGGATGATTAACAAATTGGTTATATCTTCCTTTCAATTTTTTAATTAGGTAATTGCTCACGAAATATTATTATCTATATGATTTAAAAATATACTTATGCATATACGACTCAACTTTTACTACTTCTGTCTAAAAATATTGGTATTAAAATTCACTAATATTTTAGTATTGAATATGGATTAGGTACGTATTTTAAACAGATTATTTTGAATAAATATTGAACAAAAATAAAATGATAACGGAAAAATCAAAAAAGATTAAAAGTGGATTCAGGTTATTAGATTAAAATGGTATTAATTGATTCGTTTATTGCAACTCTTTTTAATTGGATAGTTATATTATTTTATTTTATCTATTATTATGCATTCGGTTTATTTTTTATTGATTTAATTCCAGCCATAAAAGACTTACAATGGTTTTCAAAAAAAAATAAGATTCCATCTTTAGTCATCTACGGAATTTTTACAAATATCATTTTTCTCCAATTATGGAATATATTATTCCCAATAAATAAATATTGCACCATAATTTTAATTTTTATTGCGTTGGGGAAATTGATAACAAAGAGACCAACTAATTATCAATTTTATTATGACATTATAAAAAATAAAAAAAATATATTAGGAATATTTTTTATATGCACATTCTGGATAGCTAATCAATCAAATGCAGATCTTGGTCCAGCAGATACTGGATTATATCACCTACAGCATATAAAGTGGCTACAATCATTCCCTTTAACTAAAGGATTAGCAAATTTACTTTTTCATCTTGGATACAATAGTAGTTTGTTCTTATTAATTGCAAATTTTAAAAACTCCTTGTTTTTAAATTATTTTCTTTGGAATCATAGCGGATTTCTTCTTTGTTTGGGTTTTCTTTATTTTCTTGTTATTCCTATGAATGCATTGTTCAAGCATAATAAAGATGTCAATCCTATTGAAATCGTAATGAAATTGATAATGAATATCCCTTTAGTTCATTATTCTTTTTATTACCATCCAAGTACTTCTACTGATTTAATACCTTTTATTTTTGGTATTATTCTGTCCGTAGAAATATTTAAAAATTTATTTTATAAAACCAATAATTTATTATTCATTTTTTGTATAATTTTTATTGGAATATCATCAAAATTAAGCTTTATTGTTTTTGGTTTTACAAGTACGCTTATCATCCTATATGTAAATAGGAATACCTTATTAAAAGTATATTCTAGTCAATTAATAATATATGTTTTTTTAATACTTTTTTCTATATCGACCTGGCTCTATAGGAATACGATATTATCAGGTTATCCATTATACCCGTATCATAAACTTTATGTTCCTGTTGAATGGCAAGTCAAAAAAGAAGTCGTTAAAGAATATGCTGCATTAATAAAAGATACCGCATCAGGAATTGAAAAAGCCGTTTCCGATGAAGAAAAAAAGAAACTTAAAAAAGCTTGGATTTTAAGTAGATTATCTCTTCAGCACCGTAGAGTAGAAACTTCTTACCCTATTTTATTAGGTATAATTGGCCTTGTTTATTTATTATTGAAATCAAATAGAAAAAAATTGCTATTTCTTTTTTTAGTACCATCAATAAGTCAGATAATTCTATGGTATTTTTATACACCGGATTCAAGATTTGGCTGTTTTGCATTTTGGTGGTTTGGAAGTTTAATTAGTTTTCCTATAGGCTCATATTATAAAAAAATCCCAATGTTTTTCCCTTTATTTGTTTTAATGATTTCATTTTCCTTCCATTTAATTGATGCAATTGGTCAAGTAAAACCAATGTTTCTACAAAAAATGGAAAAAGTGATACCTCAGCCAGAACTAAAAAAAATCATAACTGCATCTGGTTTGGAAGTCTGGGCACCAAAAGAAGGACCTTATTGTTTTGATTCTCCAATACCATGTAGTCCCGATGTTGATTCGTCTTTACAAATAATAGGGAATACGAATATTTTTCCCGGGTTTAAAAAATAAAATTATACTATAACATTTCGCTTATAGTTATATACTTTGATTGACCAAATGATCTAATTTTATTACGCTTTTATCATAAATTGAAATCCTTTAAATATCTCTAACACAAATATGGAAATTCCAACTAATAAAGAATTAAAAACGCTAGTATGTGTCTTGTGTTGTAATGAAGCAGGCAAAATAGAAAAAGTAATTGAAAGATTAAGTGAAATGAAAAAATCTAACCCGGAATATTCCATAAGGATTATTAATGATGGTTCTGATGATGGTTCTGAGGAAATAATTAATAGCTCACCAATATCGCAAATAATACACGAATATAGACAGGGAGTGGGAGCAACTGTAAGAACTGGAGTAGATTATGCATGCGAAAATGATTACGATGTTATTGTAATAATGGCTGGGAACGATAAAGATAGACCTCTTGAAATACCTAACTTGATCTCTAAAATTAATGAAGGCTATGATTTTGTTATTGGTTCAAGACACATGGAAGGCGGAAAATATGATAACACTCCTCTTTATAGAGTGCTTGCAACTCGCTATATCCATCCTTGGGTTGTTTGGCTTACTACTGGAAGAAAACTCACGGATACATCCACCGGTTTCCGTGCAATGCGTACTTCATTTTTCAAAGATCCTAAAATAAATCTCCATCAAGATTGGTTAAACTCATATGATGGTGAAATGTATGCAATGTACCAAGCCATTGCTTTAGGATATAAAATCACTGAAGTACCAGCATCAAAAATTTACCCTTTAGGTGTGATGAGTTATTCAAAAATGAAACCAATTACTGGCTGGTGGAAAATGTTGAGAGGGTTTTTTTGGCTCAGATTAGGTTGGAAAAAATAATAATTTTTAATAACATATTGTAATCTTTATAAAATGAAAATTAGATCCGTTGATTTAGTACGCCAGTACGATATTTATAAAACTGAAATACTCAATGCAATATATAAAGTTTTAGATGAGGGTGATTTTATATTAGGGAATGATGTAAAAAAAATTGAAGAATCTTTTTCTAAATATATTGGATCTAAATATGGCATCGGAGTTGATTCTGGATCCTCTGCGCTAATATTAGCATTATCATGCGCAAATATAGGTCCAGGTGATGAAGTTATTACTGTTCCAAATACATATATATCAACAGCATTTTCTATTTCAGAATGCGGAGCTAACATAGTATTTGTTGATGTAGAGAAAGACACACAATTAATGGATGTATCAAAAATACCAGATTTAATTACTGAAAAAACAAAAGCAATTATACCAGTACATTTATTTGGTCAAATGGTTGATATGAAACCATTAATGGATATTGCAAAAAAAAATAAAATCTTAATTATAGAAGACTCATGTCAGGCACATGGAGCATCACAAAATGGGGAGAAAGCAGGATCAATTGGAGATCTTTCTTGTTTTAGTTTTTATCCAGGGAAAAATTTAGGCGCTTATGGTGATGCAGGAATGATCCTTACAAAAAATAAAAAATTTTATGATAAGCTACTGCTCTTAAGAAATTACGGGTCAGATAAAAAATATTTTCATAGCTACAAAGGTAAAAATGCAAGATTAGATACTATTCATGCAGCAGTTCTACAAATCAAATTAAAACACCTCGATAGTTGGAATAAAAAAAGGCAATTAATCGCAGATTTATATTCAAAAAAATTGAAAAATATTGGTGATTTGATCTTACCAACTATTTTAACCGGTAATAAATCTTCAAATCATCTATATGTTGTTCGGACAAAACAAAGAGATGAACTATTTAATTTTTTAAATTCAAAAGGAGTTGAAACTATTATACATTACCCAATTCCAATTCATCTACAAAAAGCATATCAAGAATTAGCTTTAAAAAAGGGCTCTTTTCCTATAAGTGAGTCGCTCTCAAAACAGATACTTTCTCTGCCAATACATCCACATATTACAAATCAGGAAGTAGAACATGTTGTTAATTCTATAAAAAATTATTTTAAAGCTTCTTAAAAAAATGAAAAAATTATTACTATTAGCATACGGTTTTACTGGTAGTTCTGCATTAAATGCTTTGATTAAAAAGCATGATGTAATTAGTGTTGTTATACCGCCAGAAAGTAAAACAAATAAATTCTATTCAGATAACAAACTGATTAACATTGAAAAAATTAGTACAAAGCATAAAATCAATGTAATAAAGAGCAATAAAATAATAGACATCAAGAAACTAATTGAAAAATACAACCCCGATGCAGTCATAGTTTCGTCTTATAATAAAAGACTTCCTGCTGATTTACTTAAATTATCAAAGTTTATAAATGTTCACCATGGGGACCTCCCAAGGTGGAGAGGACGAGCAAATATAAATTGGGCAATAATTAACAATAGAAACGAAGTTGGGATATCAATCCATGAAATGACTGAAGAAATTGATGATGGTCCTATATACGCACAATATAAAATTAGAATAACAAAAAATGATAATGTCAAAACTATTTATGATAAAGTAAATATTATTATTGAAAAAAATTTAGCAACTGTTATTGAAAATGTTATAAATGGTTTAAAAGGCAAAAAACAAATTGGGCAAAAAACTTATTGTTGCACAAGGCTCCCCGAAGACGGATATATAAATTGGGATTCTAATACAGTCGATATTCACAATTTAATTAAAGGGTTAACTAAACCTTATGATGGCGCATTTACTTATTTTAATAATAAAAAAATGATAGTGTGGAAATCTGAAATTCCAACTAATCCAAAAATATATGAAGGAAGCATTCCAGGAAGAGTTGTTGAGATCCATAATAATTATGGGATTGAAGTTTTAACGGGGGATTCTTCAATTATATTAAAAAATATACAGTATAAGGGATTAGAATTAATTTCTTCAGAATTAATAAGATCTGTTAAAACCACATTAGGTTTAGACACAAATAAAACATTTAATTTTTTCATTCAAGAAATCGAAAAATTTTCCGAGAAAATAAAATTATTAGAAAATAAAATTGAAAAATTAGAAAACTAAATTTGATGATTGATATTTTAAAAATAAAAAGCGTTCTGGAAAAAGACCAATTATGAATAAAAATATTACATCTAAAATAATCTTTGATGATATAATGGGTCTAAATGATTCTCTAAACGATCAAATTGAAAATTTTAATAATAAAAACTTTTTATTAACTGGTGCTGGAGGGTTCATTGGGAAATATATAGTTTTATTGATTAATTATCTTAATTCTAATATTTTAACACAACCCGCTACATTATACTGTTACGATAATTACATAACTGGAGTAGATGATAAAATTGCTGATAAAAATATTTATTTTATTAATCATGATGTTACAATTCCCTTCGAAATTGATGATGAAATTGATTACATAATTCATGCCGCAGGAATTGCTTCACCACTTTATTATACAAAACATCCAATTGAAACTATGGATGTTGGTACAATTGGCACCAGAAATGTACTGGAACTTGCAAAACAAAAAAATGTTAGCGGTTTTTTATTTACCAGTTCAAGTGAAGTATATGGTGATCCCCCTAGTAATTATATACCTACACCTGAAACATATAATGGAAATGTATCAATAAGTGGTCCAAGAGCCTGTTATGATGAGTCAAAGAGATTTGCGGAGATATTATGCTTGAATTTTTGGCGTGTTCATGGAGTACCCATAAAAATCGTTAGATATTTTAATATATATGGACCTGGTCATAGACGAAATGATTATAGGATATTACCTAATTTTATTGAAAGAGGGCTTAATAACAAATCACTTGAAATTCATCGAGATGGTGAAAACACTAGATCATATTGTTATATTAATGATGCTATAGAAGCTACTTTCAAAATATTGTTTTCTGGTCAAAAAGGTGAAGCATATAATGTAGGTAATCCGAATGAGGAAATTTCAGTAAATAAATTATCAGAATTAGTGGTTAGTCTTCTACCCAAAACTGTAAAAATAGACCATATTGATCCACCACATGATGTTTATGGAAAATCAGATCCAAACAGGCGCTGCCCCGATATCTCTAAATTACAATCAATTCTTGATTATGTTCCAAAATATGATTTAAAAAACGGAATAGAGAGAACTATACAATGGTATTTAGGCAATTAATCTCTAAAACACTACAAGTTATAGTTGTATTAATCTTAATTAAAAAACTTAAGGAATCTTAATAATCAAAATGAAAAACACAATAAATAAAAACATAATCGATTCTTTTAATAAAAAAATCAGATCAGATCATCATGTTAATACAATCCGGAATGCTACTTTTCGTAATGATCTTGTTGAAGTTGCAATGAATTGGGATCAATATCGTTGTATTGATCATTCTTTCTCAAATATTGTTACTGGAGAGATGCCTGTAACTAACCAGAAATCCAGTGGCCGATGTTGGGGATTTGCAGGTCTAAATCTTTTTCGTATTTATTTGGGTAGAAAATACAATCTTAAAGATTTCCAGTTTTCCCAAAGTTATTTCATGTTCTGGGATAAATTAGAAAAATCAAATTATTTTTTAGAATCCATCCTTAAAACTGCAGATCAAGATTGGAATAGTAGACTGATAATGCATCTCTTATCAAATCCAATTCAAGATGGAGGCCAGTGGGACATGTGGATCAATTTAATTAATAAATATGGAGTTGTACCGCAGTCAGAAATGCCTGAATCATTTTCATCAAGCAGATCAATGCGCATGAACCGATTAATTACACGAAAACTACGTGAGGATGCAATGATATTAAGAAATGAAAAAAATAAAGGCGCATCAGTTTCAGAGCTTGATGATATAAAGGTTGGCATGTTAGAAGAAATTTATAAAATGCTTACGATTCATTTAGGCAATCCACCTGAATCATTTAATTGGCAAACACGAGACAAAAAGAAAAAATTTATTCGCTTTGAAAATCTGACACCAAGATCATTTTATAATGATCATGTTGGCCTCAAACTGGATGAATATGTATGCCTGATAAACTGTCCCATGTCTGATAAACAATACAAAAAAGTTTACACAGTTGAATACCTTGGTAACGTAGTGGAAGGCAACCCAATACGATATTTAAATGTAGAAACACAGATTATGAAAGATGCCACTATAAAATCTTTAAAACATGATGAACCTGTCTGGTTTGGATGCGATGTAGGTAAACATTTCCATCGTAACCTTGGCATTATGGATATTGACCTTTTTGATTATGATTCTTTTTATAATTTAAAATTTGGGATGGATAAAGCATCCAGATTAGAATATGGCGATAGTCAAATGACACATGCTATGCTATTTACAGGTGTTGATCTGGATAAAAAAAATAATTCCACTAAATGGCGCGTTGAGAATAGTTGGGGAAATAAAGGCGGTGATAAAGGATATCATATTATGACAGATAAATGGTTTGATGAATATAATTATGAAGTGGTTATTCACAAAAATCATGTTCCAGAAGAACTGCTAAATATTTATCTCACCGATGATGCAGTAAAATTAGACCCATGGGATCCTATGGGGGCTTTAGCCCATTAATTCTTTTTTTATTATAGCAAAATACTAACTTGATTGGAAAATTTTCAAAAAATTAATCCTAAATTTCAATAAAATTAATAAAAAAGGTAAGGAGTACTATGTTTAGAAAAGTTACAATTATACCAATCCTCTTTTATATCTCTCTAATTAATTCAGAATCCTTGCCTGAATCGCTGGTTAATCAAACAATTAAGATTACTACTCTTGATGGAAATATTTTATCAGGAGATGTAGTTTCAGAAAATGAAAACACCATAGTGCTTTTTACAGATTTCGGTACTGTTTCAATTGATCGAGAAAAAATTCAATCTTTAGAAATGTTGTCAGAAAATGATCTATCTTTAGACAAGAAAAATTTGGAAATAAAAAATAGTAATATAAATCTTTCTATAAATCAAGAAGCACGATGGCGGACAATTTATAGTACAATGTTTCTTGGAAATGTTTTATATGGAGGGGGAATCCCTTATGTCCTAGGATTAGATGATCCAAAAGTGATAAATGCATCTCAACTATTAATGTTTGGTGGTGGATTTTATGGTTCGTATAAATATACTCAAAATATGAATCTTCCTTATGGTCGTTGGCAATTTCAAACCACAGGTGCGGGCCTAGGTGGTTTATCTCTTTTACCACTTATATCGACAGTAGGGTTTGAAAATTGGTTTGATTTTGATGAAGATTTTAAATTAGGTCTAACCTATTTGATGGGCATGGTCCCCTATGGGGCAATGCAAGCGGATAAAAAATATAATGAATGGAATCTCACCAATGGTCAGGCTACTCTTATTTCAAGTAGCGTTCCATGGGGCTATGCAAATGCATGGGGTGCTCTTTTTTTATTATACGGAGAAGAAGGGTGGCCTGAGTTTGATGGTATAGGATTCAAATTTAATTTTCTTACAACTTACGCTGTAGCTCTTAGGGCACCTTTCTTCACAAAAAAATATATCACTAGTCAATCATTAACTGAAGACGATGCTTTATTTACCTTTTTATCATTGGGTTTAGGTTTTATTAATTCAGTTCACGTGCTGGAAATTTTAGAAAGCTCTAGTTTAAGATTAAATACTGTTCTAATAATGGGCATTACAAATGGATTTGGATATCTAGCAAATAGCCTTATAAAAGATACAGATTTGAAAAAAGGGGATTGGAGAATTATTGGGCTTGGGACTAGTGCTGCGTTTTTGATTAGGAGTGGTATCGGCGAACTTATAGAGGAAGATTTTGGTGATCTATATCTAATTTTAAATATGGTAGCTTTAAATGCAGGCTGGTATTTCACATTTAAAAAAGTCTCCAATAAAAAAACCAATCTTTTGAAATTTAAAAAGAAAAAAAATAGTACTTCATTATCTCTTTCACCAACAATACTAAATGTTCCAAATAATCCAACCCCTGCAATGCGATTACAGGTCACATTTTATTAATTATTAAAAAGGAAATATGTATATCTTTACCATTTGTTTTATGTGAGACAAATTCCTGAAAAATATAATATGATTTAAATATGCTATATATTTCTAATATGTTAAAGTTTTTCATTTATTTTTTAACTCTATCTTTTTTGTATTCATCAGATTACTATGTTGCTACCTTTGGTTCTGATTCTAATCCTGGAACATTTGTACAGCCATTTCGAACTATCCAGCAGGCAGCAAATATTATGATTTCTGGAGACATTTGCTATATAAGACAAGGAGTCTATCATGAAACTGTGAATATCAATAATCAGGATGGAATTGATGGTGCTCCAATTATATTTACAAATTATAATAATGAACGCGTAGTCCTGGATGGAACAGTCGCTATTGATTCTATATGGCAAGTGCACTCAGAAAATATTTGGAAAACAACTCTAAACTTTGATATTTGGCAGTTGTTTGTAGAGAGAACTGAAATGATTATGGCTAGATGGCCTAATGCAAATTTTGAAGATGGATCTATCTGGGATAAAGAAAACCATTGGGGGCATGGTACAATTGATCAGGATCAAGAAGCGTATGATAACGGCACCTTAATTGATGATCCCCATGGAGATGTTAATCTTGCTGAAAGTGGTCTTGACATTACTGATGCAATAGCAATACTCAATGTGGGGTCCTATAAAACTTGGACACGAAGGGTTTTAACTCATAATGGAAATACTTTTACATATGAACCTGTTCCAGAATGGAAAACAAAGCACCATGATTATTATGTTGAAGGTAAGATTGAATTTTTAGATACCGAAAGTGAGTGGTTTTTTGACCCTTTCACAAAGGATTTATATTTTTATCCACCTAATGGAACCAATCCCAACGAACTAGAAATTCGAGGGAAAGTACAATCCTATGCAATTGAAATTACAAATTCAAATTATTTAGAACTTAAAAATCTAGAATTTTTTGGAACTACATTCAAATTTGTAAACTGTGATTATAGTCTTGTTAAAGGATCTAATCTATTTTACCCTAGCTGCTATAAAAGAATGCTTGGAATTGTGGATACAGTGCCTGATATAAGTATTTTTACCTCAAGTAGTTTTTGTAAGGTAACTCACTCTGCATTTCGGTATACTGATGGTTCAGCATTAGAAATGTATTCAGGAAACAATACTATAGAAGACTGTTATTTTTATCATATTGATTACACTGCAACAGATCTAAATGGTTTAATGACTACCATACAAATGGGTGGATCAGGCAATACCTTTCGAAGAAATACTCTACATAAGCTTGGGGCTTCTGCAACTTTAAATCCGGGGAATGAAGCATTGATTGAATTGAATGATATGTCTGATAGTGGATATATGCAGAGCGATGGTGCTTTAGTACAGTGTATGGTTGGGCAACAACCCGGAGTTGAAATAAGATATAATTGGCTACATGATACAATTAAATATGGAGCAAGATTTGATGGCAATGGAGCAGGAAATAATGGACTAATGCACCATAATGTGATTTGGAATGTTCAGGGCGGTATAATGATTAAAGGATATGAACACAATCTATATAATAATACTGCATTTGATAATGGCGATAAAAATGATATTATTGTTATGATTGAACAAGGTGGGAATGAAGGAACTATCACTCGTAATAATGCTGCCAATAAAATCGCAGGTCATAGAAGTGGAACATACCAAGACTACCCTGTTCCTGGTATATATGATCATAATTGGAACGGATATGAAACTAATGGGAATATAAAAGATTATTTAATTGATCCAGAAAATTTTGATTTTAGACCCCATCCTGATTCTGCATTAGTTGATGCTGGAATTGTAGTAGATGGAATTACTGATGGTTATTTTGGTGATGCCCCTGATCAAGGAGCATATGAAAATGGGGGTGACATGTGGGTTCCAGGTATTACGTGGAATGTAACTGAAACTTTCGGTGATAATTTTAATATACCTGATATAATGCATGATGGACCAGTTTGGCACGTATCAAACGCTGGATCTCAAAATAATGATGGAAGTTTGGAAAATCCATTTTCTAATATTCAATTTGCTTATGATCGAGCAAATAATAATGATACTATCCTAGTACATCCAGGTATTTATTATGGCACAAATTGGTTTCATGGTAAAAATATTGTTCTCGGCTCACTATACCTTACTACAGGAGATACCAGCTATATCAATAATACAATCATTGATGGAGATAGTTCTAATTGTAATCTGGCTATCCTAGGAAATATTGATTCAACATCTAGAGTTACCGGACTTACAATACAGAATGGTCTCGGATGTGTTTATGGACAGGGAGCTGGGGTTTATATTGAAACATCCAATCCTCGTCTTGATCACTTAGTCATAAAGAATAATCATGGTGGAACAAATGGTGGTGGTATCTGCCTTAATGGTGATGCTTCTTCCACATTGAATGAAATTACTATTGAAAACAATTCATCAGAATCTGGAGGTGGGATTTATATTTATAATTCCACACCTACTATCACAAATTGCACAATTAAGAATAATACTGCTCTTCTTGGAGCAGGGTGTTATTTTGTGACATCTAATCCAAATCTAGAATATGTTAGCATTACAGATAATCTTGCAGATGATAAAGGTGGTGGAATTTATTCCACAACCTATTCAATACCCATATTTAGTCATTTAACAATAGCAAATAATATTGCAGATAGTGGCGGTGGGATTTATTCCACAGATAATTCTAATCCCATTCTATTAAACTCCATTCTTTGGAATGATTCACCTGAAGAGATTATTTCATCTGGTGATTCTTTAACTATAAACTATTCCAATATTGAAAGTGGTTGGACAGGGATAGAAAACATAAATCAGGATCCTTTATTTTGTCTACCAGATAGTGGAATCTATACATTAGCTGAAAATTCTCCATGTATTGGAACAGGAGAAAACGGTATTAATATGGGGGCACTTGGAATCGGTTGCGATATGATTAATTTCCCTCCAACTGAATTCTCATTACTAACTCCAGTAGATGATTATCAATTAATTATTAATTATTCCAATGAAGATGAATCCTTGATTATCTCTTGGGAAGAATCTGAAGATAATAATGGTGATAGCTTAACCTATAAATTATTTTTCTACAGTGAAGATATTTTTATTGATACAATAGCAACAGGTAATACATCGTTTGATTTATCCTTTTCAAATTTTATAGATGCTTTTACTGAAAGCGGAGTTGATGGAACAACTATATTATGGGATGTAATGGTTACAGACAACTTAGAAACATTATTATCTTCGAATGGACCATTCGTAATTTTCATTGATGCAACAGAAGTACTAAATATTAAAAATGACAACATTATTCCACTAGAATTTTGCTTATATCAAAATCATCCTAATCCATTCAATCAATCAACATCACTTCATTATGATTTACCTAAAGATTTATTTGTTAATATCACCATATATGATATGTTGGGGGGGGGAATTCTTGAATTAGTAAACAATGCACAAACTGCAGGTTATAAATCTGTACAATGGAATGCCACAAATGATAAAGGAAAGCCAGTCAGTTCAGGAGTGTATTTATACCACATTAGTGCAGGTAATTATTCATCTATTAAAAAAATGCTATTATTAAAATAGGCAATGAAGAGTATGATTTACTTAATTAGGGTTACGAGAATCTCGATAAGATATTTTGAACCCATTCCAAGTCTCACTTTTCCAAACTATTAAATCTGGTCTAAAATGTATTCTCTCAATCTTTTCTCCATTTACCCATTTTACATATCTACTTTTTCTAATCCAGATGTATAAGTTTTATGGTGTAATTCACCTGTTGCATTATCAAAAATACTTGAATAATGCTTTTTTGTAATATCATCATTATTAATATAATACTGGTAACACCCAACTTGTACTGAATGATTATCAGCTGCTATAAATAACAGAAATGATTTCATAATAAAAATGCCAGTAACCAAGCCTTGAATATATGTTTTTATTAAAAGACTCCTATTTTTATTCTTAATATTTAATCATGTTATGTTTATTTGAAAAATCTTTAAAATCAAATCAACAAAACTCGATAAAAAATGGGGGAGTTTTTTTAATGGTTCTACATTAGTAGATTAAAAGATAACTTACTAAGATCAAATGCAGAAGTTTCTTATTACTATCGTTCTTTTTCTTTCAGTTGCTTTGAGTACTGATACATCCAAAGTAGTTGAAACACACAAAAATGGAAATATCAGTATGATCTCCCATTACCATGATACAGAAAAAGGGTTAGAATTAATTAAACAAGAGACATTTCATTTTAGTGGTCCGAAATCTATGGTAGGATACTTTAAAAATGGTCTACGGGATGGAACTTGGACTTATTGGCATGAAAATGGACAAATGCGCTTAGAAGGAGTTTACCAAAAAGGTTTTAAAGATAGTCTTTGGACAAGGTGGTATAAGAATGGTGTTATTGCAACAAAATATTACTATGATAATACAACACTTGATGGGAAAGTCATGGAATGGCATATTGATAAAGAATGTTGGGATTCTAAAGGTAATGAATGCGAATGCGGAGAAAGTTGGTGGGATGGATGTGAACAGCATTAATAACATAAGTATTTATAATTTATTACTTTAACACCCGATAATATTCGAGGTTTTTTATTATACATATAATAGAAACGATATGGATGAAAATAAAAAATCAATAATACTTCATTTTTTAACCGAATTTTTACTATTTAGTATAGGAATTGGAATATTGATTATTTTATTATGGATAAACCAATTCAAATGGTCTTTAAGTATTTTATCTTTATGGGTGTTTTTTCTTAATGCAGTGCTTTTTTCATATTGGATATGGAAAAGCAAAGTAAAAATATGGGAAAAATCTATAGTTGGTATTTATTTCTTCCTTATCGAATTTATTATTATTAATTCATATACAGTATCTTGGTAATTAAATGGAAGCATTATATAGAAATTATTTTCGTAAAAATGATGATCAGAACCCAATACTTAAAGCACTGGAGCATGTGCCTATTTTTGAGGATTTATCAGAAAAAAAATTAAAAAACATAGCTCGTCTGACTCATGAAAGAATGTATAAAAAAGATGAATACATATTCAAAAAATTAGCACCCGCAGAAGGTATGTATGTAATTTTAGATGGCGAAGTAGAAATTCATGACCCAGAATCAGGAAATGTTTTTGCTAATCTGAAAACCGGTGATTTCTTTGGAGAACTAGCCTTACTTGATGAAGAACCTCGTTCTGCTTCAGCTGTTGCAATTCAGCAAGCCAGATTAATTGGGTTTTTTAGATCTGATCTTTTAACACTTATAGAACGATCACCAGAACTTGGAAATAAAGTTTTACTTAATCTTTCCAGAGTCCTTGGTGAGAGACTGCGAAAAACAAATATAGAATTAGCAAAATCTTCAGAATAGTGGAGTCAGTTCAGAAAATTTATAAGCTCCTTTTATTTATTATTATAGGAGCACTCATCTGGAAAATTCTACCTTATCTTGCTCCAATTATTGGAATGCTGATTTTTGCATTTCTATTTACCACTATTTTTTTACAAGCTACAGACATAATGGAACGCTATACACAATCAAGGACAATAGGCGTCTTTTTAATTCTTGGAAGTGTAATTACTTTAGGAGTTGCATTCATTGGCAGTTTTGTTTCTAATCTAGGTATGCAGATAAAAATATTCACCCAAAAAATTCAGAGAGATGATTTCTCTGTAAACTTAGAAAATCTTTCCTCTAAAATTAGAGAATCATTACCAGATTTTATTGGAAGCATGATCCCTGAAAGTGATAAGCTAATTTTGATTGCAAAAAATTTTTTGGTAAATATTTTTCAAGGTGTTTTAACATTATTAGGCTCTGCAGGTAGTTTTTTCTTTATAGCTTTAATGGTTTTGATTTTTACTATCATTCTATTAATTGAATATCATGATTTCAAACGATCTTTAGTTCGATTTATTCCTAATAAATATCTAGAGGTTGGACTAAGAATGATTTATAATATAGAACAACAGATTTCTAAATATTTAAGAGGTCAAATATTAGCAGCAGGGAGTGTTGCTATTTTATCTATTCTAGGTCTATTTATTTTAAATCAACTTGGTGCAAATATTACTTTAATTGTTTTTATTGGTATTATTGCGGGTCTTGCAAACTTGATTCCGATGGTGGGTCCTTTTATCGGAATGATACCTGCTATTTTAATAGCATTGATGAATAATATCGGAAATGAGGCTGCTTTAACACATCAAATTTTTAACACAATTCCATCTCCTTTTTATATATTAGATATAATTTTAATGTTCATTATTGTCCAACAAATCGACAATAATTTCATAACTCCACTTGTTGTTGGTGAGAGTGTCGGTCTTCACCCCATGGCTGTTATGCTTGTCTTGTTGATTGGAGGCACATTAATAGGTCCCCTAGGGATGCTTTTTGCTATACCTGCAGCAGGAGTATTTAAAGTTATAGTAACAGAATTTATCTTTGTTACAAAAAACTCACATCTTTTATAATATAGTTTTTTTTCTACTTAGAAAGATTTAGAAGGAATGCATATTCTAAAGCAACTTCACGGTAACGCCTGAACCTTCCAGATTTTCCACCATGACCTGCATCCATGTTCATATGTAAAAATAATTTATTATCTCCTTTCCAATATTCTCGCAACTTAGCAACCCATTTTAGTGGTTCAAAATATTGCACTTGAGAATCAAAAAATCCAGATGTAACTAATATATTGGGATATTCACAATTGGTGATCTGATCGTAAGGCGAATAAGATAACATATAATCATAAAAAACTTTTTCTCTTGGGTCGCCCCATTCATCCCATTCATTTGATGTCAAAGGAATAGTAGGATCCAACATAGTCGTAACTACATCAACAAAGGGCACTCCTGCGATAGCACCTTTCCATAGACTTGGCTCCATATTCACTACAGCTCCAATTAACAAACCACCTGCGCTTCCACCCGCGCAAAATAAATGTTCGGAATTCGTATAATTATTACGAATCAAATATTTTCCTGCATCTATAAAATCATAGAAGGTGTTCTTCTTATTTAATAGCTTCCCATCATCATAAGATTGCCTTCCATATATCTGGCTACCCCTAATGTGAGCAATAGCAAATATAAATCCTCGATCTAAAAGACTTAAACGAGCAGAATTGAAATATGGATCATTTGTTGATCCGTAGGAACCATATCCATATAATAATAGATTTTGTGCTTCTTTTTTCTTTAGATTTTTTTTATAAACAAGTGAAATTGGAATTTTTTTACCATCTCTTGAATCTGCATAAACTCTTTCAGAATTATAACTATTTAAATTATAGCCGCCTATGATTTCATCCTGTTTCATAAGAACCTTTTCTTTTGTATCCATATTATAATCATAAGTTGACCAGGGTGTGACTAATGAACTATAACTATAACGAATGACATTTGTATTAAATTCTTTATTTGTTGATAGCCAAGCAGTATATGTCTCTTCACCAAAATCAATAGAATGGTCACTGCCTGTGCTTTGATTAATGATTCGGAGACCTCTAAGGCCATCTTTCCTCTGATTAAGCACTAAGTGATTATCAAAAATTTCTAAGTCTAATAAATGAACATCAGTATTATGGGCAATCACTTCTTTCCATTTAACCATATCTAGGTCATTTTCCATAGTTTCCATCAATCTATTATTTTCAGCCTTCCAATTAGTTAAGATATAAAATTTATCACCATAATGCGCAATACTGTATTCGTGTTTTGTGCCTCTTTGTGTAAAATTCAAAAAATCTCCATCAGGATTATCAGATTTTAGGATATGATAATCACTGACTAACGTACTACTATTCCATATGATAATATATTGACCTGATTTTGATCGATAAACTCCTATATAGTATTCATTATCCTTTTCTTGGTAAACCAGTTGGTCATTTTTGTAATCCATACCAATTTTATGTCGATAAATTTTTTCCGATAAAAGTGTAATTTTGTTTTTAGATGTATAAAATATAGTTTGGTTATCATTTGCCCAGGCAACGCTGCCTGTAGTATTTGGTATAGATTGGTTTAGGACCTCACCAGTATTTAAATTTTTAAAATAAACAGTATAAAATCTTCTGCTAAGGGTATCAATACCATAAGCAAGCCAATTATTGTCAGGACTTATAGTTCTGCTTCCTACAGCAAAATAATCATAACCTTTAGCTAATGTGTTTCCATCAAGAATTATTTCTTCTACGGCGTCAAGTGAACTTTTTTTGCGACAATAAATAGCATATTCTTTATCCTTTTCATATCGAGAATAATAAAAGTATCCATTTTCAAAATAGGGTACTGTCTCATCATCTTTTTTAATTCTCCCTATTATTTCATCAAATAAATCATTCTGCAAATTTTTAGTATGGGATAAACTTTTTTGGGTGTATTCATTTTCTAAGTTAATGTAATCTACAACTTCTTGAGTATGGCTATCATATGGTTTTGCAGATTTTTGTTCATCCGTGAGACGCATCCAATAATAATCATCTATTCTAGTATGATCATGGGTTGTCATTTCATAAGGTTTTTTTATTGCCGTAGGCGGTACAAGAGGCTGACTGCAAGAACTCATTATTAGAACTCCTATTAGTGTTGTTTGTTTCATAATCTCACCTTCACATTAAGTAATTTAATTTACAAATAATTTTATAACTTATTTAAACCATTATATTATTAATTATCTCTTTATATATAGGGATTTAACTTATTTAACTTATCTCTTGCTTTAAATAAACAATATAACATAAAATCATTTAAGCCTTAATATGGCTTAAACATGCGGAGTTCTCACTGAATCATACATTCATCAAATGTGCAATGGTGTAGTGTATCTGTTTCATAATTGTTATGATATATAATTGAAGCAGGTAGCGCTATCTTTCATCTTGGTAAATTTATTATCAGGACCTGGAATGATTTTATTCTCTCAGGAAAATAAACCTATCTTTTTGAACAAAGCAATTTGGTTTAAAAAATCTTTTTTGAAAACCTTCAGCATTCTACCATTTTATGAATACAAACCATCTATAAATCCTTCTAAGACCACTTTAAACCTACTAAATGATTTGAGTTTGTGTGAAGAGATTGTAGATGATCACATTCAATTTAAATTAACAACAAAAGAAAATCAGAAATCAGAGCGAGGAGAAGAGCGAATTAGGTATATCCGCTTATGGAAACGAAAAGAGAGGTATGACTCAATCGAAAATAAGATTTCAGACATAAATTATATTAGAGGATTAACAGTTCGATATGAAACTTGGTCTCCTAGATGGAATGAAAAAACAGATCTGGCAAAAACCGATTTATCTTTAGATGAAATTGATTTACTTAAATACGAAACCAAACGATTATCAAAAAGATTGAAACGTTCAGTTTTTAGATTTTTATAGCATTGAATTAATCAATGAAATTTTTACAAAATATGTTTTTGACTTATAATAAACTTTTCTATTAAGATTTTACTGTGGAATTTTCCATTAAATTAACTATGAAAGGGGGTGATCAGTTGTCTAATTCAAGTAGTTTGCTGACCTCCAAATTATCAGCAAAATAAATCCACGTTGCTGGCATAGAGAGGTCAGCTACAAATAAAAAACGCGTCTTTTTGACGCGTTTTTTATTACTTAATGTTGGGAATATTGTAGAAAAAAGAGGAACAAATAAATTGATGCAAGAGTTAAACTTAATATACCTGGAACCATTAGACCACGCTCAAAGCAAGGTCTAGATACAATTACATGTAATAAAAAAAATAACATCCCTGGAGAATATTGTAATAAGAAAGAACTTTGATTTTTTTCTTGAACTACTGGAAAATGGATAATAAAAAAAACCGTTAATATTATTACTGAAACACCAAACCAACCTAAAAAATTCATAATAGGGATGCCATAATATTGACCTGGATTATTCCAATGCCAACGATTTTCATCTACAGCGATTGGATCTAAAATTAAATCTACAAACATGACCATTAAGCTTGGAATAATGATAAATAAAAAAGAAAAAGATTCTAAATCGTATGGAAATTCTATTTTAGTTAAACATAAAAAAAAATTTAGTGACATATAAATTAAACCAAACCAAGCAACAGGAATTAATAATGGAATCCCTCCAAATATATAACCTGGCGTTCTACCAATATTATATTGATATTTACCACCAAATATTAGACCGCTCCTTGAACCAATAATCTCTGAACACATACTAATTGATAAGGTTAAAAAAATAAATAAAATTATATTTTTCCAACCCCAATAAATATTTCCATGAAAAAGAAAAAATCCAAATCCAAATAAAACTTGCAATACCCTGAATTTTTCTGCCTTATGATATTTTTGATCATACTCTAATTTATCATTCTTGATAAACCATCCTATTTCACCTATACGTATGAGACGGTATATAAAAGGCACTGTGCATACAAGTATAATAAACAAATATAAAAAATAATCTTTCATCAGATTAATGCTTCAATCGTTTTTTATACATTTTGGAATAAAACACCATACATCTATTATATATAGGCAATAAATCATCACGGAGTTTGATTTGTTTTTTTTTATATGGGATGAATGAAGTTGATTTCTCAACACGATTATACCAATAAGGTGCCCAAATTCCATCAGATTCACGCTTTCCTTTTGGCCATTTAAGCATTCTTTTTGAAAAATTAATACCCAGCACTCTACATAATTTCCTTAACATACTTTCAGGTTCTTTAAGAATATCATTTGAATCAATAATGGGAGGTGTCATTCCATGTTCTTTTTCCAAAAATTGAATAATTTCTATTTGCTGTTCATAACCTAACATCCTTTCATCTTTTAATGGAAATTCTTTATCATAACTGGCAATTACATATTTAGGATCCCGAATTAATAGACAATTTTTAACATTTTTTATCCAACGAATATCATAACCTTTTAGATTATGTTGGGCCATGTGCTTCTGATACCATATTCTTTTATTTTGTGGAACTAAACCTGTACATAGTCTAGTAACATCATCCCAATTAGTACTTTGAGATTTAAGGACCTCATCTCTTCCTGGATGTTCCAAGCCAGTTTTATCCAAATAATGCGCATAAAAAGGTTCATCTAAAACTGCTGTATCTTTTCGATTTTCAAATGAACGCATCATGGCTGTGGAAAGATTTCTTGGTCCAGACCACATCGCAATATGAAAATTCCGGTTCATTTTGATATTATTTTTTCAATATCTAGGGCATACCATTCCTGAATATTTTTTGTTAATTGACCTCGAGTTCCATTTCCAATAGATACACCATCTACAGAGATAACAGGTATGACACCTGCAAACGTACCTGTTGCAAATACCTCATCTGCATTATGGACATCATCAATAAAAAAATTCTTTTCAAAAACTTGAATATTATTTTCTTTACAAATGCGAATGATGCTACCTCTTGTAACACCGTTAAGACAATATTCACCAGTAGAAGTCCATACTTCATTATTTCGAACAATAAAAAAGTTAGTTGAATTACATGTTGAAACGTAGCCATAAGGATCAAGCATTAATCCCTCATCAACACCCATTTTTTCAGCTTCAATACAGGCTGAAATACAATTATGTTTGCTTAATGAATTAATTTTTGGATCTTGTATGCGGTGATCTCTAATAGTTTTTACAGTACCTAGTGTAATACCATTTATTTTTACAGTTTCACTTGGAATTTTATATTCAGGTATAATGACAATCGTAGGTCTGCCAATAGTTACCTTAGGGTGTTGGTAAGGTGTAGATTTTATACCGCGAGATACAATAAGACGAATGTGAACATTAGATTCCATATTATTCATTTCAACAGTCTTTATTAATGCATGCTCCATTTCTTTTTTATTTATCCCTATGTCCATTTCGAGGGCTTTTGCGCCTTCATATAGACGTTTTAAATGTTCATCCAAATGAATTAAATGGTTATTGTGTAACCTAATTCCCTCCCATACACCATCACCTAATAGATAACCACTATCCATAACAGAAATATTAGCTTGGGAGCGATGATAAAAATCGCCATTTATGTATACCTTGATATTTTTATTGCGGTTATCTATTGCATAATCATGCGTTGATGCCATTATTGCTCCCCTAATTTTTGTCTAAGTCTTTCAAAAGCAATAGCAGCTACTGCAGCACTAACGTTTAAAGAATTGGTTATGCCTTGCATAGGTATAGTTGATAAAAAATCACATGTTTTTAAAATTTTTTCCCGAATACCTTTACCTTCACTACCTAAAACAATTACCTTTTTCTCTAAATATTCAATAGAATACCATGGTTTAGCTTTAACATTGTTTTCTACTCCAATAATCCAAAAATCATCCTTTTTGAGTTGATCAAACGCTTGTATTAAATTGGTTACTTCATACAGACTAACATTAGTAAATGCCCCTTGACTTATTTGTAAAACAGTTTCATTGATAGGTGCAGTATAATGTTTAGAAAAAATAATCCCATCAATACCTCCACATTCCGCAGTTCGAATAATCTGCCCAAAATTTTGAGGATCTTCAATACGGTCTAGGGCGAGAAAACATATATTTTTTTTATCACTATAATTAGGAATTTTATCTTTTATTATTTCTCCTGAAAATTGGATAACAATACCCTGTGTCCTGCCATCAGGAAATTTTTGATAGTATTTATTTTTATTTAATATTTTTACACTCTGATTATTTAAATAACTAATTATTTCTTTATTCTTTTGTCCTCTACCATCTTTAAGAAGAAAAATATTTTCGATTATACAATATTCTGATCTTAAAATCGCGATTGAATTATTGATACCGCTACAAGTAAAAATTTGATTATTTGATTTTTTCATATTTATATAGAGTCAACTAATTTTATAGTGTATTCATAAAACTACAACAGTAAAAAAACTTAAAACCGATAATATTTTTGTAGATTTCACGCCACTTTAGGGCCCATAGCTCAACGGTTAGAGCAGCAGACTCATAATCTGTTGGTTCGGGGTTCGAATCCCTGTGGGCCCACTTTTCTAAAATAAGAATTTTTCATCAATAAAAAGTCTGATTAGTGTTCTCTAATACTTCCCTGTTCTTTTGTACATTTATATACAAGATTATACAAAAAAGTTAGATATCGTTATATACAAAATGAATAAAACACCAAACTATTTAAAACAATTTTCTAAGGATAGTATAGAATGGGCTAAAGAGAATCCTGAAAAAGTGAAGCAACATATTAGAGACTTATACGATAAAATGTTCCCTGCTACTCAAGATTATATACAGTTTCTTAGACAGCGATGGTTGCCTAAAAAATCTATTTTAAAAATTAATGTTCATCTACAAAAACAAGAATATGAAGAAAAAATTAAATATTGGAAAAAAGTGGAAACAAATTTTCATAAAGATGATATTTTATATGATCGTTTATCAGAAAGTGATTATTGGCATAACATAACTACAGAAGAAAAAAACAATTATGTAAAATTAACGGAAGCGTGGCTTGAAACTAAAACGAAACAACAAAGAACGATTTGGAATTATTATATACTTGATGTACCAAAAAAGAAAATTGCAACACGATTAAAAAAAGAGCAAAAACATATAAGAATTATTATTAATAAATTACAGGAGAATTTCTTAAAACAAATAATCTCTTATTAGATAAGTAATGTACCTAATAGTTTTATTTATAACTATCATTCCCATTACTCTAAACTAAAAATTCTTTTTGTCCACAATAATCCAATTATTGTCTTTACATCACTAATCGTGCCATTCCAAATAAGTTCTATAGCATCTTCAATTTTTGTAGGAATTAATTGTAAAAATTCATCTTTATCGAGTTTTGATTTTGTTTGTTCTAAATCTTCAGCTAAGTAAATCCACATTTTTTCATTAGCGAAACCAATTGCCGGATGAATAATAGTCAAAAACGTCAATTTATTTGCAAAATACCCGATTTCTTCTTCTAATTCTCTTTTTGCACAATCTTCAGGTTTTTCATCTTTATCTAGCTTACCCGCAGGTAATTCTATTACTTGCTCTTTTATAGCATAGCGGAACTGTTTTATTAAACCGATTTTACCATTCGGTAAAATCGGGACACAACAAGCTGCGCCTGAGTGATTAATCCATTCTCTTGTACTGATTTTACCATTTGGAAGGGTCACCTCATCTAATCTTAAATCTAAAACTTTACCCTGAAATATTATTTCAGATGATAAAGTTGATTCTATTAGTTTGCTCATATCTTATAAATAAATGTTTATAGATTATATAATCAAATAAAATAAACCAAACCAATAAAAAGAATGAATATATTTTTAATTTTTTATCTATTGACATAAATGGAAAATTACATATTTAAAATTTTGGTTATTTTTGACAAAATTATTTAATTGTATATTTTTAATAACATTGCAGGTTAATTATTTAAATGCTATGAATAAAATACTAACTATCATATTTACGAGTACATTACTTTACTCAATCCAAGGAACAATCATCTTTTATGATCAAACGACTATAGAAGGCGATATAAATGGTATTGAAAAAACTTCCGTTTACATTACTCCAACAGGTTTGACGTTTCCTGAACAAATTCTTTTAGAAAATATTGACTCACTCAAGATTGATGATGGTACTATACCTATTGCTGGAGGAAAAGTTTTATTACTCTATGAGAATGGCGAATTTTTTACACCACAAGAACCAGGTAACAATAATTCCTTTAATACACCTCAACAATACGCGATTGAATATGTAATCGTTCCAAATTGGAGCTTAAATCTTTATACAGGCTACCCAATAATTAGAGGAGGTTCAGTACAAAATGAATATTATGATAAAACTAATATCATTTGGGGGCTTTCTATCGGAAGTCCATATGGGTTTTTTGCAGGTGATTTTTTTATGAATGCTATTGGTGAGATAGCCTACTATAAATTCGAAAAAATAGGAAATAAAAGTGCAACTTTTGGTGGAGTTTGTTTCCAGGCAGGTCTAAGCCCTGGATTTTTTATAGGTAATACAAGTTTTAGTGCCACAGCCTGTACTGGATTATATAGGGACGATGATCAAAAATTTAGTGCAGGATTTATTACCGGAGGTAGTGTTGACATACCTTTAGGAGAAATTATTCTAGAAAAATACCCTGATTTTGAAATTTTTGACGATCGATACATCAAAGATTTCAGACAATATATCGAAGCTTTTGAATTGCGATTTACAGGAAGATCTAACATAATTCAGAAAGTTAAAGGCGCAACTTTTTGGATTGGCGCTGGTCTTTCTTTTGGGTATGAATTTTAAAATAACTAGTTAATAAATCTTTGTTCTTTTCATATTCTTTTAGTTTTATTAAGCAGATTAGAAAATGGGGATTTTTTTTATTCTGTATTTTATCAGGTCAAAACATCTATCAAGGTGAAATAACATTTGATTATAATGGAACCGTGGATGGCTTTTTTTCATCTACTGTTGATGATACATTAATTACAGGTGTTTCTTTCAACCAGAATATTGGAGATACAACTTTTTTCCTAATAGCTTCTATTTCACAGCAAGATGATAATGAGTTTGATTTATTTTTAGCAGTTTTGAGAGATACTACATTCCCTGTCCAACCTCGAATTTGGGATATTCCTGGTGAAGGAGATGATGACAATCCTTTGAGCCTAGAAAGTATAATTATATTTATGCCTGCTCTTGATTCATCTTTTGTTAATCAGCTTTTTGAAACATTCACAGATACATCAACAACTGGAGATACAACAGATATTTTAGAAGATGTTTTTTCTGAATTATCAAATGATTTATATCTGGGTCTTGAAGGTGAGCTTGAAATAACCATTGCATCTGATTCTTTAATTGTTGGTGTTTTTAACACAGTTATGATAAAGCCTGCTTTTTATTTCCCTCCTCATACTGTAAGTATAGATAATGGAGAATTCTATTTCAATAATGTGAATATCCCTGAATTAAATACAACAATTAAAAATACGTTAAGCCCAACATCCCTTAAATTATACCCTGCGTATCCAAATCCATTTAATCCTATTACAACAATCCAATATTATCACTCTGGACAATTGGAATTTGTTTCATTGTTTATATACGATATAAATGGTAAAAAATTAGAGATGCTTTATGAAGGTAAACCAACGATGGGAATCAATAAGATTCAATGGAAACCTAATAAGCTTCCTAGTGGAGTTTATTTTGTGGGACTTAAAACAAATTCTTCTATCAAATCTCAAAAATTAATATTAATAAAATAATGGATGATATAAAATTAAACCACCATGAAATTGTAAATGATCTTATTTTAATACAATGGGATGATGGCACTGAAAATGCATTGAACCTTAAGAAAATGAGAGATAATTGTCCATGTGCAAATTGTGCAGGTGAAACTGATGTTTTTGGCAATGTATATAAAGGTCCACCTCAAATTATGAAAGCTGATAGTTATCAAGTGACTGGCATTAGGTCTATTGGATATTATGCTATTCAACCATTCTGGAAAGATGGACATCATGATGGAATTTACTCTTTTAAATTGTTAAAAAAACTTTGTGACACTTTTGATAATTAATGATTATCCAGATCTCTAAACTCTTCATTTTTTGTTTTACAATTATTTTTGCCAAAGAATTCCCAATTCAAACAATTCCCTTAAAAGGTTTAATAACAGATCCAAAACAAGAAATTTCAGGTATGGATTGGCATAATGAAAATCTGTTTTTACTACCAGAAAACTTAGGTGGCTATCTGTTTATGATACCTAAAAATCAATTAAAAAATGCTATAGAGTTAAAAACACTTGATCCTATTCTCCCTTTAAAAACTAATCTAATTACTCCAGATTACTCGATTTTAATCCCTGGATTTGATGGGTTAGAAGCGATATCATTTTATGAGGATGAAGTTTTTATTTGTATTGAGGCAGAAAATAATAAAGTTATGGAAGGCTATATTGCCTGGGGTATAATAAATCCTAAAACCTTCCAAATCACAATACCCGAAAAAAACTTAAAAAAACTTAACACGCCTATACAAATTAATAACATGTCTTTTGAAAGCATTGTTATTCATAACAATAATGCTATACTGCTTTACGAAGCCAATGGCTATAACCTACAAAAACATGTAAGGCAACCCGTTCTTTCATTGTTAGATTACTCTTTAAAAAAAATTGATTTCCCAAATATTGAATATAGATTAACAGATGCAACTAAAGTCTATAATAATAAGTTTTGGGCCATTAACTATTTTTGGTCTGGTGACAAAAAAAAACTCAATCCAGCACTAGATAAGATTAACAAAAAATTTCCAAAAATTGGCTCTCATAAAAAATCTGAAACAGTAGAACGATTGATTGAATTTGAAATAAAAAACGATACAATAACCATTTCAGAGAGTGAGCCAATCCAACTTTATTTAGAAGACGGCAAGGCCCGAAACTGGGAAGCAATTGCAAAATTTAATCAAAATGGTTTTTTAATCGCTACAGATAAATATCCCAAAATGATATTGGGATATGTCTCGGTCAATTAATTGAAAAATTTCTACACATTTTTTCTTTGGATTATAATATTTTTTATTGGGTGTAGTAATAAAGATGATGAACCCTATGTTTTACTAGTATCCTTTGATGGTTTCAGATCTGATTATATCGATTGGTATAAAACACCCAATATGGATGCGTTCATTAATGGAGGTGTTCGATCTGAAGGTCTCATTCCTGTTTTTGTATCAAAAACATTTCCAAATCATTACAGTTTAGCTACTGGTTTGCATGTGGAAAACCATGGTCTAATTGGAAATCATTTTTATGATCCTGTTCTTAATGATCAATATTCTTTAAGTAACCGTTCAAAAGTAGAAGATCCAAAATTTTATAGTGGCGAGCCAATATGGATAACGGCAGAAAAACAAGGATTAAAAACCGCATCCTATTTTTGGGTTGGAACTGAAGCTCCAATAAATGGTACCTATCCTAGTATATGGAAAAACTATGATCATCATTTTCCATTCGTATCAAGAATTGATTCTGTTGTCTCTTGGTTTTCGCTTCCACCACACAAACGACCTCGTTTATGTTTATTATATTTTCATGAACCCGATGCAACTGGACATGAAACAGGACCTAGAAGCAAAGAAACTGAAAATATGGTCACAAAAATGGATTCACTTTTTGGAATATTGATTCAAAAATTAAATACATTACCTATTGCATCTAATTTAAATATAATTGCTGTATCTGATCATGGTATGGCAGAAATTAGTTCTAGTAGAACAGTTAATCTTAATGATTACACAAATATGGAAGGCATCATTCAAGAGGGCTCTGGGCCCTATGCCTTACTCTATGGTAAAAATAAATCTAAATTTAAAAATATTGTTAAAGATCTAAATAAATCTTCAAACATAACAGCCTATCTAAAAAAAGATATTCCAGAGCGATTTCACTTTAAAAATCATTACCGTATTAAAGATATATTGGTACTTGCAGATGAAGGCTGGTACATAAAAAATCAAGCTGTTAGTAGTACATCAGAAGCTGGTAAATATATACCAAAAGGTGGGACTCATGGCTATGATAACCAATTGAAAAGTATGCACGCTTTAATTAT
>CAZPHE010000003.1:40369-48900 GCA_964586315.1 uncultured bacterium
GTTCCACCTTTTGAGAATATTAATATATACCCATTAATATGCCATATTCTTAATATTGAACCTCGTGAAAATATAGATGGAAACCTGGAAAACATTATTAATATTATAAACAAATGAATCCTTTATTAAAAATCACATTAATCATTACTTTTATAACACAATTATCCTTTGGATGGGGTAAAACTGGACATAGGATTGTGGGAAAAATTGCAGAAACATATTTGACTAAAAATGCAAAAATGCAAATTAAAAAACTTATGGGTCATCATGACCTTTCAAGAATGGGAAACTGGGCTGATGAAATAAAATCTGACCCTGATTGGAAAAAAGCAAATGACTGGCATTGGTGCACTATACCAGATGGCGAAGAATATCATAAAGGCAAGCATTCTGGAAAAGCAGTAGAAAAAGTCATTGAATTCATAGATATTCTTAAAAAAAAGAATTCTACTAAAGAAGAAAAACAAATTGCATTGAAATTCTTAATTCACCTTATAGGTGATCTACATCAGCCTCTTCATGTTGGAAACGGTGAAGATCGAGGGGGAAACAGTGTAAAGGTGAAATGGTTCAAGGAGCCAACCAATCTTCATAGTGTATGGGATACAAAATTAATTGATTTTCAAAAACTTAGTTATTCTGAATACGCGGATTATTTACTACTAAATGAAAACAGGGGAAAAATTAGAGAATGGCAGGGAGACTCCTTAATGGTCTATGTAAATGAATCTAAAAATTCACGCAAACAATGCTATCAATTTTCAAATGATAATCTTAAATGGGATTATTTTTATATAAATAAAAATCTTTTAGAGAAACGTCTATTGCAAGGCGGTGTCCGATTATCAGGCGAACTAAATAGAATATTTAAATAATATTATTTTGCTTTCCCTTGATCTGCAACATCGACAGCTCTTTTAGCAATTTCATCTTGATTCCCCAAATAATAATGTCTAATAGGTCTTAACTCCTCGTTCAATTCATATACAAGAGGCACACCTGTTGGGATATTTAATTCTACAATTTTATCATCGGACACTTGGTCAAGATATTTTACTAATGCTCTCAACGAATTACCATGAGCAACAATGATTACCCTTTTCCCAAAATCAATATCAGGCTTTATAGAATTAAACCAATAGGGCAAAAATCTGTCTACTGTATCTTGCAAACATTCAGAGTCTGGCAAATTTTTTGGTGATAATTCAGAATATTTTTTATCGAATCTTGGATGCCGTTCATCATCATTATCTAATTTGGGAGGTGGAATACTATAACTGCGACGCCAGATATGTACCTGAGCATCTCCATATTTATTTGCAGTTTCAGTTTTATTCAGACCTTGAAGAGCTCCATAATGTCTTTCATTCAATCGCCAACTGGATTTAATAATAATATTTTCTAAATCCATTTCCTTAAGACAAATTTTCATTGTTTCACTAGCACGCTTTAGCAAGGATGTATGTACGACATCAAACTTTAAACCAGCATCTTTAAGCAGTCTACCTGATTCTTTAGCCTCTAAACGACCTGTTTCTGTTAAATCAACATCTGTCCAACCTGTGAATCGATTATCTAAGTTCCACTGGCTTTGGCCATGACGTAATAGCACAAGTTTTTTCATTATTATAAAACCACTCAATTTTATAGAATTTTAGTTATAAAAATTCCAAATGATCTATTCATGACAAAAGCCTTTTTTTAATTATATTTTGGTATGTGTGGAAGAGCAACGATTACAAAAGATATGTTATCCATTATTGAAGACTTAACCATTGATCAATGGATATCAAAACATTATACCCCCAGTTATAATATAGCCCCTACCCAATATTCTCCCATATTAATTGGTAAAAACAATTCTAGATATGTACAAATGTTGAAGTGGGGTCTTGTTCCTCAATGGTCTAAAAACCTATCTATTGGATCAAAAATGATTAATGCACGTTCGGAAACACTTCTTAACAAACCATCTTTTAAAACTTTAGTTGATCTGAATAGATGCGTAGTGATTACTGATGGATATTTTGAATGGGCAAACGCACAACCACATTTTATTTTTCATCCAGAAAAAAAAATATTACCAATGGCTGGACTTTGGGCATCATGGGTATCATCATTTTCAAAAAAAATTTCCACATACACAATAATTACAACATCTTCACAAAAAGCGATTTCTCATATACACGATCGTATGCCCGTAATATTAAATACAGAAAATATTGATGAATGGATTCATTGTAAAAATTTTAATTTTTCTTCTGTTATTCAATATTTAATTCCATATAAGAAAAATTTATCATTCTATCCAGTATCAACAATAGTTAACTCACCGAAAACCAACACAAAAGAATGTATTGATCCTATAAATGATCAATCGAGAACTCTTGATATATTTTAATGATAAATGGTATTCATTTCTGATTAAAATCAAATAAAAGCTTAACTTAATAGGTATCTAATTACAATAGGAGAGTAGGAGAGATCTGAATTTTTAATGCTCTATTATCTAGATATTTAATAAAAAATAGTAATAATAATTTGATCAATATTTTTTTCAATATTGTTTCTATTTTGATTAAAATAGGGTGTCTATTTCAATGAAATTTTATATTTTAACTAAGGAGAAACACATGAATCGTTATCCACGAATCGTGGCTGGACTCTTTTTATTTTCCCTGACAACATTCCTTGCTGCCCAGATGACTGTATCTGGGACAGTAACGGATGCATCAACAGGAGATGCTCTTGCGGGCGCAAATGTTGTCGTAGATGGGACAGATAATGGAGCAGCTGCTGATGCCAGCGGAGCATTTACAATAAACAATGTCCCAAATGGTGCAACTTTGACTGCATCTATGATTGGTTATTCAAATGCTTCAATGACTGCCGCAAGAACAGTTAATTTCACACTTTCTGCATCCGCAGTTGCAATGTCTGGTCTAGAAGTACTGGCGTCTCGGGCAGATGAGAAAACACCTGTTGCGTACACAACTGTTAGTAAAGCACAAATGGAAGCTCGACTAGGTTCACAAGATATACCAATGTCTTTAAATACAACACCTAGTGTATATGCAACACAGCAAGGTGGCGGAGCTGGAGATGCTCGTATTAATGTACGAGGTTTTAATCAGAGAAACATTGCTGTTATGATTAATGGTGTTCCACAAAATGATATGGAAAATGGTTGGGTCTATTGGTCTAACTGGGATGGTGTAGGAGATGCTACTTCATCTATTCAAATGCAACGTGGTCTGAGTGCTGTAAACCTTGCAGCTCCTTCTATTGGTGGAACCATGAATATCATTACAGATCCAGCAGCGAATAACAGAGGTGGAAAATTCAGACAAGAACTGGGTGCAGGTTCATTTTTAAAGACTACACTTAATTATAATACAGGTCTCTTAATGAGTGACAAACTTGCATTAAGTGGAACCTTAGTCCGTAAAACTGGTGAAGGTGTTATTGACAAAACCTGGACGGATGCCTGGGCATACTATTTAGGTGCTAGTTTTCAAATGAATGATGCGAATCGTTTTGAATTATATGCAGTAGGAGCACCTCAACGTCATGGACAAAACCTTTATAAACAAAATGCTGGTGCTTATGATCAAGCATTTGCAACTGGTATGGACGGTTATGATGCTGGTGCAGTAGCTGATGATGGTGAGTTTGTTGAAGTTGGCAGGACATTTAATCAAAATTGGAGTCCTGTAGATCCATCATATACAGGTCAACAATATTGGTACATGTATGGTGCTAAAACAGTAGACCGACATGACCCTAATTTCTTAAATGAACGTGAGAATTTTTTTCACAAACCTCTTGTTAATTTCAATCATTATTTAACTCTAAGTGATAACATGCGATTATCTTCAGTCTTTTATTGGTCAGGCGGATCAGGTGGAGGAACTGGAACATATGGTGATGTTGCCAGATTGGATGCTGATGGCACATCTGATTTATCTTTGGATGGCTATAAATTTTACTATGGAAAATCTCCTTGGACATGGGATTGGAACGGAACAATTGCTGCTAACTCTAGTGGTGCATCAGATGTGGTAGTTTTCCAGAGAGACACTGTTTCAAGAGGAGATAAAGAATCTATTGGTATCCTTAGAAATAGTATCAATCGTCAAAGTACAATTGGTGCTATCTCTAAATTGAACTTTGATTTGGGTGATGCTCTAAAGCTTCAGGCAGGTCTAGACTGGAGAACAGCAGGAATTGAACACGCTCGTGAAGTCCGTGATTTACTTGGTGGTGACTACTATACAGATTATGCTGATGATAACTATCCTGATGGTAAACAAGTTGGATTGGGTGATATTATTGCCTACTGGAATGAAACTACGGTTGATTGGTTAGGCTTCTTTGGGCAAGGTGCTTACTCATCTGGACCAATATCGGCATATGGTATGTTTGGATGGTCACAAATAGAATATACATATCAAGATCATTTTACAGTTGCAGATGCAGTAATTGATCATGGCGACCCAATAACCGCAACACAGTTCAAAGGTGGCGCCATGTACGATTTGAATGATAACCTAAGTTTATTTGCAAATTATGGTCTTGTTGAAAAACCACCAATTATGGATAATGTAATTTATTATGATGGAACAGTAGCAAAAGATCCAGAAAATGAAAAATTTTCAAGCCTGGAAGGTGGAGTAAACTTTCGTGCTGGTAATATGGCAGTAAAAGCGAATTACTACATGACAAAATGGATGGATCGTAACTTAACAAAAGCTGTTACAACTGGACAAGGATCTAGCGGAGATACAGATGTAATCTTTTTAACTGGTGTAAACCAAGACCATTCTGGTCTAGAACTAGAAGCATCTATGCAAGTCATCGATATGCTTCATTTAAACGCTGCAATGGGAATGGGAACATGGAAATTTGTTAGTGATGCTTCAGGAAATTATCAGGAATACACTGATTCTGGTGCAGTTCAAACTACCTACACCTATGCATTAGATGGTTTATATGTAGGTGATATGCCCCAAACAGGAATGGCCCTAGGTGTTACTTTAGCCCCTATTGAAGGTTTAAGTGTACAAGCTCTATTCAACTACTATGATAAAAACTACTCAGATTGGAGTCCAGGTGCACGAGAAGTAGATGCTGGTGGCACTGCAGATAGAGAGCAAGTATGGATGGCTCCATCATATAATAAATTAGATCTGCATGTTAATTATGATCTACCTTTAAGTATTGCTGGTACTGAAATGACTGCTTTCTTACATGTGTTCAACGCATTAGATGCAGTTTATGTCCAAGATGCTGTAGATCATAGTCAATATAATAGTTGGGGGGATAAAGTACACGCCGCGCATAATGCTGAAGTGTTCTTCGGTACTCCTATGTATTTTAATGCTGGTCTGACTATTAATTTCTAATTTAGAAATTCAATGTAATAAAAAAGCCTCCTTAAAAAGGAGGCTTTTTTATTTCTTAAAATAAATCAAAAATATTTGGGAAATCTATATCTAGTATTTCAGGGATTTTATCCTGAAGATTGACCCCAAAATGCAATCCTATAGTAGTCCAATATGTGTTTATCTTTTCGCCACTCACTCCTGAAACCCAATTAAATTGAGAGAAAGCACCAATGATTATAGGTGTTGGAAGAAGATTATATACTGCTGAACTCCCTATTGCAAAACCATATCCTGGAGACACAAGTCCTCCCCCAAATTTTATATTTGTCTCTAGATTAGTAGGCAACCAACTCCATCCGGTCTGCATATCTACTTGTGTAATTAAAAAATAACTTATAGTCTGAAAGTTTTCACTTGGTGTATTAGAATAAAAATCATACCAATTCACTTCCAAACCTAAGTCAATATCCCTTCCTAAAATTTCAAACATATTTCTCCTACCAAGGCCAAAAATATATTTCACTCCAGGTGTTTGATTCTCTAATGCTTTTTCTAAAAATACTGGCCATCCATAAGATAGTGTTAAAAAAGTTCTTGGAGCAGTTCCTAACAATGAATCCTGCAAGGCAATTTTAGCCGTGCGAGCTTCTTTTCTAGCTTTTTTTCGAGCAAGTTTTGCTGCTTTTTTTGCTGCTTTACGTTCATCTTTTGCAAAATCCTCTACATCTCGAGTTTTTTCAATTGCACTAAGTGTTGCCTTTGCAGCAGCAGCTTCTAATCTTGCTTGTTCTGCTTCACGCTCAGCATCATACATTTTTTCGATTGCTTTTTGTGCTTCTTCTTTAGCTTCATCCATTTTTTTTTGGAAAGAGTCAGCATCCTTTGCTTGCCCTTGAGCCTGCTTTAAAAGTTTTTGAGTACGTTTTGCACGTGCATTTGCTTCTTCAAATGCTTTTCTTGCCAGTCTTAATTCTTCATTCGCCTTTTCTAATGCTTCTTGAGCCCGCATAGCAAACTCAAGAGCTAAATCTAAATTATCAATTTCTTGAAGTCCGCGATCAATAACTTCATTCCCTGTCCATTCATACTTATAAGCATATTTATCCGGTGGCATATATGGTATAATTTTTCGCTCCAACTCTATATTCTTTTCATCTGTAATCACTCTAACAGTTTCTTGAAGTTGTTTGTCATGTAAAAATTCTTTTGTTAAAATAATTTTATTTTTTGAATCAAAAAATTGTATCATCCTTAAATAAGCTCCTTTTTCCCAATATAATAAATGACGCCCCACAAATTCATCATTAGAATCAAAATAAGCTGATTCCACTATTTCCGTAAAGTTTTTATCATCTTTTAAAAATGTATAATTAAAATGATAAGTGAAATAATTCATACCTAAATCATCACTAAAAACAACTTCTCTAGGCCGTCCATCACTTCTACTTCTAAATTTTGCCTCCCACCCAGAACGGATATAACTAAGTTGATTAGAATATAATGTAGAATCAAGTCTAGCCACATTTCCATCAGTATGAAATTTCACCATATATTCTGATCTTATCCCTGATCTAGACCAAATTAAATTATATGTTTCTTTAGCTTTTCTATCTTTATCAAAATGAGTAACAGATTTAATACGGTCTTCCTTATTAAAAATAACTTGATAATAGGCTTTCCCATAAAAGCTGTGTGGTTCACCTCTTATACTTAGTATTCTGCGATATGGATTCCAATATCTATAATATTCAATATGAGGCTCGATCTTATTTACAGAAAGGAGGGGGTCATTAATTCCAAACAATTTAGAAAAATATATTATAGTAAAATAAAATATTAGATGACAAATTTTAATCAGGCCAAACCCCAACTCATTAAAACAATCATAGTAAAAAAGAGAGAAAACCCAACCCAAGCTCCAGCCTGAAATCTTTTATTATAATCGTTAACTTCTTCATCTAATGTTTGATAATTCAAAGAAATAGTTTCATGTTTTCCCTCTTCAATAAAGACATCTAGTCTTCCCATTACAAGAATGTCATTTAAAACTTTTTCCTTAGAAGTTAAAGTGTTTGGATCAGGAGAATAATCATTTGGGAAATAACCTACTTTGTGCCAACCAGGTAAAACATCTATCCATTTTTTTAATGGTGAATATCCAACCATTTGACCATCAACATAAATAGGTAGTCCTTTTGTATCGCAAATTATTTCGAGAGTGGTTCGCTCTCGATCATCTTTCCAAGATGAAGGATGGTTAATTTTTTCTGCATCTCGAGGATTGGGAAAAACAAATGATGGATTAGATTCCTTAGCATCAAGAAAATCACTATAGGTCAATATAACAAGAACTTTTTTACCTTCGTTGTGTAAAACAACATCAAAAATTCCAATACTACGATTTATTTGTATTGATAATTGAAGTGAATTTGAATTTTGAAGCCATGTCTCTTGGACATCTCGTATTGGAAAAGAAACCATATCTTTGAAAAAACCACGATCTGGCTTTATAATATTATAAAAATTAAGCATAAACCAATTTTCTTGTTCAATCCAACTAGAGACATCTTCTCTTTTTATATAATTGGATAACAAAAATTCTAATTTTAATCCAGTTTCAGTAGGTTGTGTCCTTGCAGACATAATTACTGGCATATCTTGTGGAAATAAAATATTAAAAATGAAAACCCAAATTAATATTCCCCAGAAACCATTTCTGAAGGAAATATATTTCATATTAATCAAATGATCCCTGATTATCTACAGCAAGATTAATTCGAATCTTTTGCGTCCTGCCTTTTGGAATATAAATATCCTGATAATCGGGAATCTCCATTGCAAATTTTGGTCGGGACGACTCTGGATCTACAACACGAACTCTGTGCCAACCTGGGGTAACTGCTAGTTTTTTTAAAATAGGTGTTTTTCCAATTAAAGAACCATCGATAAAAACATTTGCACCCTCAAGATTACAACTGAGTTTTAAAAAGGTTCTGCGATTTGATAAATCTGGAGGTAATAGGTTTAGTTCATCAGCATTTGCAAGTTTTCTTGTTTCTCGTTTCACTTGTGTTGTAATTGGAGCTTGATTTAAAAGCTCTTTTGCAGTTTGTCTTCCTTGTAGGATCACACTTCCAAATTTTT
>CAZPHE010000003.1:49000-93286 GCA_964586315.1 uncultured bacterium
GTTCTGAATCAAATTTTTGTTCTGAATCAAATTTTTGTTCTGAATCAAATTTTTGTTCTGAATCAAATTTTTGACTAATTGTAGATTGTATAAATGGTTTTTCACCTGCTAGAGCTCTTGTTAATTCTTTATGTGTCCCCACACCTACAATTCCATCAATATTTGAGGAATTAAATCCTCTATCAAGCTGAAATTGTATAACTGCATCTTCAGTTTTTGGTCCATAATCTCCATCCACACCATCACTATATACACCAGCAGACCCCAAATCATAGCCTAAAGAAACAAGGGCCTCTTGAAGTGCCTTTATGGCTCTTGGATTTTTAGAACCCGATCTAAGCATGCCATCATTAAGAATATTTGAAATATCAATTGTTTTTTGATCCAATTTTCTAGGGGGCGGGGGCGGGGGTCCACTAATTTCTACTCTCTGTTTCTTTACAATTAACGGCTTTGGATCTTGATAGAATGATCTTTGATTATAGTTATTTAGAACTTGCGTCTTTATACTATCATCTCCAATAATATCTTCTGTAGAATACCAATTACTATACCAAACAAAATATTTTTCCGGTCCATATTTATCTCTTGCATAAATGAAAGAATCATAAAAAGGAGTTCCCCGTGCTTCTGTTTTTGGTAAAGAAAATACACGATTTACATTACTGACTTCTGAGGTTTTTACCTCAGATCTTAAACTATCATTCAATGATTCCCAAATTTGAATTAATATAATTCTGCTTGCACCAGAATGAAAAATTTCAAAATCTTCTATTGACCTTTGGAATAGAAAACCCAATTGAACAGATTGATTATTTTCAGTGATTTCAATATCCACTAATGGTGGTTCAAATTCAATATATTCAACAGCTGTAGGGCTAAGATATGTTCCATTTAAGGTAACATAAAACCAGTTTTCCTGTCCTAACCAGCCTGCAATATTTTCAATGTCCATAACAGCGCTAGATACAATCCTTAGCAATGTTCCATTACTTTTGTTATGTGTAGTAATTAATTGAACCTGATTAGCAGGAGAACTTGTAATACAAAACAGTAATAAAATACTGAAAAATGATATATACCTCTGCCTAAAGATCATTTAATTCTTTACGTAAATTACCAATAACATTTAACTCTTTCATTGGATCTTCACCTTTTAATTCTTTTTCGCGTATTTGAATGCGAAGATCATTAATTTTCTGCTTTAGAGGCTCCGATTTTAAGATTTTTATGCAATCAGATACAATTTCTTCAGATACATCGCTTTGTTTTTGATTAAATAAAATTTTAGTAACAAAACTTCTTTCATTTTTATCCTCAAAATACTCGATTATTGATGATGATTCTAAAGATAAGTTTTTATTCATAAGATATTCAGCTAATTTTTTTAACAAAGGAGTTGTAAACAATTCAAGAGAAACATGTTCTATTACATAATCCCTAGTGCTACCAATATTACTAGCCAATAAATTTAGCAATTCAATCTGAGCTTTTTCAATTTTTCCAGTAAATGAAATTGAACTTTCTGGTATAATATTTTGATCATTATAGTGTTGAATTACATTTTGAGTTTTCATAACTCGAATAAAATCTTTTTCATCTATTTTTAATTTTGCTGATACAATTCTTATTATATCATTACGAATAATTCCATCTTCAATATTCTTTATCTCTTTAGCTAAGTAAATTATGTATTTTTTTTTATCTATGCCTTTCAGATTAGATGATTTATTCAAATCAAGATTAAAATTAATATAATCTTTAGGAGATTCAATTTTAGAGAGAATAATTTTCGTGCTTTCTGAATCGATCCAAATATCAGGATCCATCCCTTTAGGTGGCTGCACAATGGATGGCTCTAATCCACTTTTTATCAGTATCCACCCTGCTCTAATTGCAGCATTTGCGCCGGCTTGGTCACCATCATAAAGCAAAACTACTTTTGAAGTAATTCTAGATAATACTATAGCATGTTTTTTTGTAAAGGCAGTTCCGGATAATGCCAACACTGATTTGATGCCCTGTTGATACAGTTTTAAAAAGTCCATGTATCCTTCGACTAAAACAGCATATCCATCTCTACGAATTGTACCAGATGTTGAATGAATTCCATAAAAAACATTACCTTTTTTGTAAAGTGGAGTTTCTGGAGAGTTTAAATATTTTGCAGGTTCACTACTACGTAGAGTACGCCCACCAAAGGCAATAATTTTTCCGGATTGATGAAATATTGGAAACATTATCCGATCGCGGAAACGATCAAAAATTCCTTTTTCAGAATAAGTAAATAAACCTGATTTTATAATTTGAGATTGTGAAAAACCCCTTCCTTTGCAATGTAGAACCAGTTGATTCCAACTATCTTTAGCATATCCAATTTTAAATTCTTTTATTGTATTTTCATGAAGACCGCGATTAAATAAATAATCTAAACTAGTTTCCCCATCTTTAGAGAACAAATTATTTTGATATAATTTTACTGCAATTTCGTGTATTTCATAAAGTGCTGAGAATATTTCTGAACCAATATTTTGACTATCAAACTCAATAGGGATATTATAATGATTTGCAAGTGATTTTACAGCTTCAGGGAATTGTATTTTTTGAAAGTCCATTAAAAATGAAAAAACATTTCCACCAGCATTACATCCGAAACAATGATAAATCTGTTTATTAGGTGCAACACTAAAAGACGGTGTTTTCTCATTATGGAAAGGGCATAAACCAAAAAAATTTATTCCACGTTGCTTTAAATCAACATATCTTGAAACTACATCCACAATATCTGAGGCTTCGCGTACTTGTTCAATGATTTCTCGTGGTATCTGCGACATTAAGGTTGTGTTATTTTTTTTATGTATGATTCACTTAAGGAGACCGGATCTTCCCAATTAAAAAACGATACAATCTTAATACGCAATTTATGACTATAAATAGCAAAATTAGAATTTTGATCTATAATATTTATCCATTTTTGATCGGGGAGAATTGCTATAAACCAAAAAAAAATTATTAAAATAAAACATCCTTTAATTGATCCAAAAATAAAACCCATCGTTTTATTCATAAAACGATTACTTTTTGATAAAAATGTATATTGAACTAGTTTTGTTAAAACTCGTGTTAGCAATAATGTTATTGTAAACAAAAATACAAAAGAACAGCACACGATTAACCAAGAATCAATTTGAAATATTCTATTGAACTTTATAGCAAAAGAAGTGCTGTTAGAAATAGAAATTAATACAGCAACAATAATACCTAACAATCTACCTAATTCTTCAATAATACCTTTTTTAAAACCATTATACCCAATAAATAAAACGAATAAAATGGATAGGCCATCCAAGAACCAAAACATTTATTCCAACAATTCTCTTACAAATAAATTAGCGATTTTCCCATCAATCTTATTTCCGCCACGCTTCATAACAAGAGCCATTACTTTCCCAATATCAGATTTACTTTGAGCTTCTATTTCATCAATTATATTTTTTATAAGTAACTGCATCTCTTCCTTTGTCATCATCTTAGGAAGATATGAGGTTAAAATACTAACCTCAAATTTTTCCTTATCTGCAAGCTCAGTTCGTTTTACTCTATTATAGATATTTGCCGATTCTTTACGTTGTTTTACCAATGTTTTTATAACGCTCAAACCTTCTTGATCTGATAATTGTTTATTAGTGTTTATTTGATGATCTTTTAATTTTGCTAATAGTGTTCTTAAGGTCTGCGCCTTTGCTTTATCGCCAGCTTTCATAGCTAGGTACATATCGTTTTTTATTATTTCCAAAATACTCATTTTAAGTTTTATCTACACGTTTCATAGATAATAACATTTGGTCTTTATTGGTCTCAAACCCGATAAATCGCCTTCCAGATTTCTTACATGCAACCCCAACATCACCAACCCGCATAAACGGGTCCAAAATCCAATTTAAATTAAAACTGCTTGATTCTATTATTTTTGAAAATAACGGTTGCGGATAACGACCTCCTTCATCAACAATCTTAGGTATATCCAACCAGAGGTTCGATTCTAAAAAATCATCATTTAATTTTTTGATTGTATTAACACCTACAGGATGCTGTTTAAATAAAAATTCATTGGTTTTTGTTGCAAACCAAATATCAGAAGTCTCATTTAACCAAGTATCATTTTCATTATTTGATAAATAGTTACGCCAAATTATTCTGGATTGGATAATAAAAACATTATGCAATAATCCGTGATACATACCTGAATATTCCCAAGGAGAAAAAATATAGAGAGAGCCTGTATTTTTTAAAACACGATATGCTTCACAAAGCCATGAATGATTCCATTGATAATATTCTTGTAGAGTAGCACTTTGACTTATTTCTATGCTTGTATCCCAATTGTCTTTTGGTGGATCAGCTATAATTAAGTCAATTGATTCATCAGGCAATTGTTTCAGCCCATCTAAACATTTAGTAAGAAACATTCCTTCTGACATATTATCTAAATTCATTTTGATGTCTTCTACAGTTCGAATTGCAGGAAGATATTTGTTTAAGTCCTCAATCGTTAAACCAGGAAATGTTTCCAGAGGATTGGTAAATGAAGAAATATTGTGCTTCTCTGGGGTATGTGCCATTTCAAAATTTAGGAATTATTTATATTCTCTCCAGAATCTTATTCTCAATATCTTTTAACTGTTTACTATCATTAAAAATATCAAAATTATCCGTTTCAACAATTAACACTGGATAATTATTCTCTTCTTGAATCCATTTATCATATGAAATATTGAGGCTATGAAGATATTCAGTATTAATTTTTTTTTCATAATTTCTACCTCTCATTTTTATTCTGTTTAATAGAGTATCTGTTGATGCCTTGAGGTATATAATTAAATCTGGGTTTTTAAGAAATGATATCATAGTAGAAACTAAACCATGATAATTTTCCCAATCTCTTTTTGTCATTTTACCCATTTCATGTAAATTTTTTGCAAAAATTTTTATGTCCTCATATATTGTTCTGTCTTGAACTACACCTTTTTTCATTTTCGACATTTGCTGATGCATTTTAAACCTTTTATGTAAAAAATAAATTTGAAGATTAAAGCTCCAGCGTTTCATATCACCATAGAAATCTTTTAGATAAGGGTTATCTGAAACAGATTCATAGAACGGAACAAAACCAAGGCGTTGTGATAATAATTGAGTAAAAGTAGTTTTACCTACCCCGATATTGCCTGCGAAACCAATAAACGGATACGTTTGTTTTTTTGATTTTACCATTCCAAAAAATATAACTATAAAAATTATCGAAAGGAATGTTTTATGGATGCTTTAAAAAAATTTTGCAATTTTAAGGGGTATGAAAACTGTTCAAAAAATCCTTTTTGTGTGTACCGGAAATAGTTGTCGGTCTCAAATGGCAGAAGGCCTCATGAAACATATAGCAGGAAATAGTTTTGATATTTATAGTGCTGGTAGTGATCCTACTCGTCTTCACCCTAACGCTATAACCGTTATGAAAGAATTAAATATTGATATTTCCCACCATACTTCTGATAGTATAGATTGCTATATGAAAATGGACATTGATATTGTTATTACTGTTTGCGACAATGCAAAACAAGTATGTCCAGTTTTTCCTGGGAGTGTTCAACGAATTCATTGGAGTATAAAAGACCCTTTTGATGGATGGAATGAGGACAGTAAACAATTAATGAACTTTAGAGAAACAAGACAAAATATTAAAACTAGTATTCTAGAGTTTTTAAATGACTGGGAGGAGTCATGAATAAAAAAAATATCTTAAATACCCTGTTTTTTCTGTCTTTTTTATGCGGTGGAGAAATATCTGTTTCTATTTCAGAAGATTTGGTGAATGATTACTTATTATTAATTGGTGATCATGAAATACCAAGAGGAAAAAAAGGTGATCAAGCTATGTGGTCTATTAAAAATCCTCATGTGAAATTTGAACATGGCTCAGCTGAATTTGTCACTACGGTTATCTTTAAAAAAGGCAAAACAAATATAAAAAAAAGTATAAAAAAAAGTATTTTCGTTGAATATAGTTTCGATGATAATGTAATTAATTTAGTTATTCAAGAGCCCATTGTAAAAATGGAACGTAAAGGTAAAATTTATGGTAAAATGGATCTTAGTATGTTCTATCAACAAGGATTACAATTTCAAGGACCTAAACCAAAAAACGATTCAATTAAATTCAATACAGCAAAGGGTAAGATCAAAGTAGATATGAACTTAAAAAAATCAATAATCTATTTTGAAGATGGGGTTGTCCGAGTTGCAATTGATTTAAATTATAAATAATCTATAATCTCCTATATAGAATCAATTAAGTTTTTAAAACTAACGTGAAAATATTAATGTCAAAACTTCCTCCTTCAGGATGGTGGCATAGCGGCATACCAAAATATGATGATAATCCTGCTATGGTGGAAGGAGCCATACCAGATTTAAATTTACTAAATGAGGAAAGACTAGCTTTAATTTCAATAATAAAAAATATTGGACATGATGTATTAGAACTAGACTTTCCAAAAAAATTAGATCAAAATAATCCTAGGCATGATTTCATATTTATTAGAGATTCTTTTATTTCTAATCAAAATGGAACTGCCACTATCCTTAGGGCGGGAGAACCATCAAGAAGAATCGAAAATAGTATTATTAAACAATTCCTTGAATCTTTAGGAATGAAAATCAATCAAATCCCTGATCGTCCTGGAGTGCGTGCAGATGGAGGCGAATTTTATTATTGTGCAAAACAAAAAATATTATTTAGTGGAATCCAGAGAAATACTAAAATCGGAGTAGAATACGTTGCTAAAGCCCTCGACGTTAATGAATTAATTATACTAGAAGGAAGAGGATATCACCTAGATACTTTTTTTACACCTTGTTTAGATAAAAATGGAATCATAGCTGCCCTAATTATTTGCACCGCAGTTTTAGAAAATAATTCCAAAAAAAATCTATATAAATTTGCTGATGGTAACAACCTCCCAATATTTGATATCCCAATAAACGATGCGATTGGCACAACAAGGGAAATCGGGACATTTGCTGCCAATGCTTTGCCCTTACCAGGAGTCCTTATTAGACCAAATTATTTTTCAGATCCTTCCATTGATGAACAACTTATAAATCTTGGTATTAATAGAATTATAACACCAACCAGTCAATTCCAACTTAGCGGAGGATCAATTCATTGCATTACTAATGAATTGTAAAATAGGAAAGAACCAAAAAACTTGTACAATTCAATTTACCTAAATTCCCATACCAAGTCTAAAATTCAAACTTCCAAAACCATTGGCATCTGGGACAAGATCATCAGCAAGCGTATGCCTATAGAAAAGAAAAGTATCAATCATTAGGACTTTAAACTGTAAGCCTGCTTGGACATGCAAACCTGATGCTTCGATTTTATTGTCTTTTAAAAATTTTACTATATCATCCTCACTAAAATTTGTTGGATCATCCGCTAGATTTCCACCCATCAAATCTTCCATCAAATCTATTGTCATCAACGGTGTAACCACATGCTGGTTATAACCACCACCATAAAATAATTTTGCCTTTGCAAGAAAAGGAATTCCTAATCCAAGTAGTTTTTTACGAATCGTAAAATAGGATGAAGCACTACCCCAGGCAAATTCATACGGCCCTATCTCAGTAGGGTTATTAAAACCAAAATCATAGGTTTGACCTATCAAGTTAATATCTGCTTCAAGATCAATGAACGGTATTGCATCAATGTATATATGTCCACCAAATACAAATGGGTTGGAAAATTCTGCTGTTGTCATCATGGCAGTGCCCACTACAATTTCACCAGCCATAAGATCTCTTGTAGATTCTTTTGCACCAACAGTAATAAAACCTTGACCTAATTGTAAACCAAATCCACCAATAGCAAAAATATTTAAGGGCATTATACCAATTAATAGAGCGTAAACTAATTTTTTCATTTGTATTCCTTATTTTATCTATAAAAAATTTTTATCAAGTTTACATTAAGTCTTTGCATGAAGCAAATCACTCATTGATAAGGCACCTTAGGGTTAAATAAATTGCACCGTAAAAATCCTTCATGATCAGAAACTTTACATTAATTTTTATAATCGCATTTGCGAGCATCTTTTCACAGGATGTTTTGTGGCCGACTAAACTAGGCAAACTGTTTTCATCTAATTTTGGAGAAAATCGAGACGATCATTTTCATATGGGATTAGATATTAAAACAAATGGGAAAGTTGGCATGGAAGTGCTTGCAGTTGAAGATGGTTACATCAGTCGTATAAGATCGGATTATAATGGGTATGGTAAAGCAATATACCAACGCACCATATCAGGGCATGAAGTAGTTTATGGGCATCTAGAATCATTTACTCCTGTTATGGAAAAAATTTGGAGGCTGCAACAAGCAAAACGACTTAGCTACAATGTAGATGCACAGTTTGCTTCGCGAGATTTTCAAATAAAAAAGGGTGACTTAATTGGATTCTCCGGTAATACTGGTAATTCATATGCTCCTCATATCCATTTTGAATACAGATCTAGTAAAAGTGAGCCATTAAATCCTCTAGTAATGGCTTTTGACCTTCCAGATAATACAATGCCAATAGCAAAAAAATTAGCAGTCGTACCAATCTCTCAAAATGCATTAATAAATGCAAGCCCTCTTACACAAATATTTCCATTATTTCGTGATAAAGGTGGAATCTACCATTTTGCAGATACCATTAGTGTCTTTGGAGAATTTGGATTTGCCATCCAAGCTATTGATAAACGTGAAGGCACCAAAAATAAATACCAAGTTCACAGGATAGAATTAATCATAAATGGTCAACCAGAATTTGAATTAAACTATACTAAGATTCCATTTAATCAAGGTAAACATGCTAAAACAATTATTCAATATGATTTGGAAAGGAAAAATTTAGGAGAATTCAAAAAACTATATCGGTTAGCTGAGCATAAAAAAACATCAATTCATGCTTTAGAAAACTCTGGCATTTTAGGACTTCCACCAGGATTCCATACCGTAGTAATCTATATATATGATGCATTTGGAAATAAAACAACTGTAAAAGGTATCGTTGCAGGTACATTTCCTATGACCCTTGAAACTGAAGAAGTTTTTCGAGATGAAAAATTTTTAACACTAGCTTTGATTCCCCGTAGAGGGGGACTTCCTCTTCGTGATGCAGTCATTTATAATTTTACACCTTATGGTTTTGCTGATCAAAAAATAGATGTTCTTAATCTTGAACGAGTTAAAAAAGATCTGCATGTTACTCTTCCTTTATCATCAGTAAAAAATAGGATACTACAGATAATTGGGATAAATCAATTAGGTGGTATGGTAAATCCATATCATTGGACCGATATAAAAACAAAAATTAATATCCTAGATGTGCATCCTAACTTGAAAATTTCTAGTACTGAGCGAGGATTGTTTTTTCAAATAGATCTAGATCATTATGCTCCAGCTCGTGCAACACTTCGACTTGCAAATGATAATACTTTTATGTCTTATTCAATGACACAAATTCAACCTTGTACTTACTTATCTGATAAACTTTCCCATAATATTGTTCAAGAAATGAAGTATGTTGATGTTGAATTAACGAATAAAGATTTATCACGACAAACACGATTTCATTATTCTCTGGAATTTGTAGGACCCGGTAAAGAAAATTATATTTTTTCTAATGATAGAAACTGTTCTATTAAAACCTTACCGGGGACTTTTTATCAAGAAAATGTTGTGTGGATAGACCAAGTAACAGAATTTGCTCCAGTTAATAAAGGTTTTCATTTTTCTTCGGTCTATCAATTGCAACCTTATGACTTAGCTCTTAAAGGAAAGTTTCAAATAGGGATACGTTATAGTAATGATTTAGTAGAACATTCAAATCTTGGGATATATTTTTATAACCCAAAAGAGCAGGACTGGATTTATATTAATACTACAAATAATCATCGGAAATTAATTCTAACCGCAGAAATGGAAACTTTGGATGCTGTTACTATAATACAAGATTTGGATTCCCCTGTAATAAAAAAAATGTATCCCGGAAATGGAGGAAGATATCATATTCAAGATATAAATAAAATTTCAATTCAAGTTGATGACTATTTATCTGGGATTGAATCAAATGAGTCATCTTTTGACTTAAAAATAAATGAAGTAATTGTTTATCCTGCATACCAACCAATTAAAAAAATTATTTCATATAATCTTGACCAACCTTTGAATGCTGGTTCCCATAAGATTCATTTTAAAGTGCGAGATAAAATGGGTAATGAATCCGAAAAAACTATTTACTTTTCCACTTATTAGTGTTTTTTCCATATAAAGATGATAACCCCAGGGTGCTTTTCCCCTTTGTTAATTATGGAATTATTACAATAAATATTCTAATTTTTTTAATATTATTTTTCACTGCATATGAAAAAAATATCTATAGTTATGGATTTATACCAAATGAATTCAAAATCATCACAATTTTTACATCTATGTTTATCCATGGTGGAGTGGGACATATTTTAGGTAATATGTGGTTCCTATATATTTTTGGAGATAACGTAGAAAGTATTTTAGGACATGTAAAATATTTACTTTTTTATATTTTCTGTGGAATAATTGCTGCAATCGTACAATTTTTTATCGCACCAAACTCTACAATACCAATGGTTGGAGCTAGTGGAGCTATTGCAGGAATATTAGGTTCTTATATGATCAGTTTTCCCAATGCCCGAGTGCATGTATTAGCAATTATTTTTATTTTTATAACTACATTTATTGTTCCAGCTCAAATAGTCCTTGGAATATGGTTCTTGATACAATTATCTAGTGGTCTAAGTAGTTTGGGTATTGATACAACAGGAGGTATTGCTTGGTTTGCACATATCGGTGGTTTTATTGCAGGAATTGGATCCTTAAAAATTTTTCAAAATTTTCAGATAGAAAAATATGAATAAGAATCTAATAAATATGGCAATTGAAATGTGCATGAAATCATATGCGCCTTTTTCAAATTACCATGTTGGTGCTGCTATAGAAACTCAATGTGGAAAAATTATAGGTGGGTGCAATGTTGAATCATCAAGTTATGGTCTTACTTGCTGTGCAGAAAGGATTGCATTATTTCGAGCAATCTCTGAAGGTTATACTAATTTTGTTTCAATGGCTGTTGCAACAAAAAATAGCGTTCTGCCCTGCGGAGCTTGCCGTCAAGTAATTTGGGAATTATGCAATGATATTCCAATTTACATTTGTAATATGAATGGCTATGAAAAAACTGTTCTTACATCTGAGATTTTGCCAGATGCTTTTGATAAAACAAAATTAAAATGAACCCAATTATTATAGCAATTGCTGGTGGTACAGGTTCTGGGAAAACATTTTTATCAAAAAAAATTGTTGAAGAATATAGCATAAACAAAGTTTTATCGATTGAACAAGATTCATATTATAAAGATTTAAAATTTTTATCATATGAAAATCGAATGAAACAAAATTTTGATCATCCTAACTCTATTGATATTACTTTATTAAAAAATCATTTAAAAAGTTTGCTCAATGGAAACCAAGTAAAAATTCCATTGTACGATTTCACAAAGCATTTAAGAATGGAACAAACAAAAACAGTTAAATGTAAATCCATAATAATTATTGAAGGAATCCTTGTTTTACATTATCAACAACTCCGTAAATTATATACAATTAAAATTTTTGTAGATACACCCGAAAATATACGTTTTGAAAGACGACTGAAAAGAGATAAACAAGAGAGGGGTCGAACCCTAAAATCCATCAAGGAACAATATTTTTCTACTGTTAAACCAATGCATGTACAATTTGTTGAACCTTCAAAACATCATGCAGACTTGATTATTAAAGGAGTAGATTATAACAATAGAACAATTGATCTAATTAAAGCAAATATCAATTCAATTTCAACATGACATTAACACCCATAGATTCTGGCTGGATAGAAGTTATCTGCGGTAGTATGTTTTCAGGAAAAACTGAAGAATTAATCCGAAGATTAAGACGTGCACAAATTGCCAAATTGTCTACCGCAATTTTCAAACCAAAAATTGATTCACGATTTAGCGAAGAACATATCGTTAGTCATAATCATGTAAAAATGAAATCCCATATAATTGGAAACCCTATGAATATTTTGCATTTAGGCATCAACCATAAAGTAATCGGTATTGATGAAGCTCAATTTTTTAATAACTCTATAATAAATATTTGTAAAGATTTAGCTACTAAAGGTAAGCGCGTTATTGTTGCTGGATTAGATAAAGACTATCTTGGTGTACCGTTTGGTCCCATGCCAGAAATAATGTGTGAAGCAGATTACCTTGATAAACTACGTGCTATCTGTGTAAAATGCGGTAACCCTTCATCTTATACACAACGAACGTCCTCTGATTCTAATCAAATTGTTATAGGAGAACTTGATAAATATGAAGCAAGGTGTCGAAATTGCTTTAGGCCTCCTTTAAAATAATGTTTAAACTAACTGGAATACTCGGTATCATTGTTTTATTAGGTATAGCTTATGTGCTATCTAATAATCGAAAAGCCATTAAACCCAGGATTATCATTTGGGGATTAGGTTTACAAGTTTTTTTTGCTCTTATTATTTTAAAAATCCCTTTTATAAAATCTAACTTTTTTTTTATTGACAAAATATTTAAAACAATAATTAGTTTTGCTGATAAAGGTAGTGATTTTCTATTTGAATCATTTATCCCAGGAATTGGATATCATGAAGCAATGGTGAATTTCGCATTCCGAGCTCTACCTGTAATTATTTTCTTTTCAAGTTTAATTGCCATTACATATCATATCGGTTTAATTCAATTTATTATTAAGTGGGTTGCGCGCATTATGGAAAAAAGTATGAAAACAAGTGGTGCAGAAACACTTAGCGTTTCAGCAAATATTTTTGTGGGGCAAACAGAGGCTCCTATATTAATCCGTCCATACATAAATAGCATGACTAATTCCGAATTGTTAGCAGTTATGACAGGTGGATTTTCAACTGTGGCTGGTTCAGTACTGGCTCTTTATGTTCTCTGGCTTGCACATATACCTGGAATCGCTGGTCATATGCTTACCGCTAGTATCATGTCTGCACCTGCAGCTCTTTTAATAGCAAAAATAATTTATCCAGAAACAGAAGAACCAAATACCTTAGGCAATTTGAATATTAGTATAAATAAAGATGCTGAAAATGTTATGGATGCTCTAGGTAAAGGTGCAACTGATGGATTAAAGCTAGCTGCAAATGTTGGCGCAATGTTAATAGCATTCGTTTCAATTATAAGCATGGTAAATTTTTCTTTAAATTATTTTCTTAGTACAAATATGCAAGAAATTATGGGATTTGTTTTTGCGCCTCTGGCTTGGACAATGGGTATCCCTTGGGAAGAAGCAAATATCGTAGGGACCTTAATGGGCGAAAAAATAGTCTTAACAGAATTAATTGCATATGGAAATCTCGGAGATTTAATAAATGATGATAAAATATCTGAAAGAACAGCAATTATTTCAAGTTACGCATTATGCGGATTTGCAAATTTTGGATCTATTGGTATTCAATTGGGTGGAATAGGTGGTATGGCACCAGAGAGAAGAAAAGATTTATCCAAATTAGCTTTAAAAGCTATGATTGGTGGAGCATTGGCATCTTGGTTAACAGCGACAATTGCAGGAATCTTAATTTGATTCAGGTATCAATACTATGAAATTATTAATCATGGGACCTCCGGGAGTAGGGAAAGGTACACAAGCAAAACAAATAAAAAATAAATTAAATATCGCTCATCTTTCAACCGGAGAAATCCTTAGATCCGAAATTGATAAAAATAGTAATATAGGTATCATAGCAAAAACTTATATGAATAAAGGGAAATTAGTCCCAGATCAAATTTTATTGGACATCATGCAAGAAAGAATTACAAAAACCGATTGCAGAAAAGGATATCTTTTAGATGGTTTCCCAAGGACAATACCACAAGCTGTTGGTTTTGATAATATTTTAGCTAACTTGAAACAAAATCTTGATATAGTAATTAATTTAACAGCAGAAGAAAAAGAATTAATCCAAAGAATTCTTAAACGCCGATTAGAATCAGGAAGAACTGATGATACCTTTGATATTATAAAAAAACGGCAAAAAATATATTGGGAAAAGACAGCTCCATTAGTAGAATTTTACCATAGAAAGGGTATATTAAAAAATGTAGATGGTTTAGGTGAAATAAAAATAATAACAAAAAAAATATTAACCTTAATCTAATAATATGTTGAAAATCGGTCTCACGGGGGGAATAGGATCTGGAAAAAGTCTAGTAAGTGGATTTTTTAAGGATTGGGGTGAATACATTTTTAATGCCGATTCAATTGCAAAAACGATTTTGAATACTAATAATACTGCGCAAAGTGAAATTATTTCAGAATTTGGAACGGATGTAATTGGTGTAAATGAAAAAATTGATAAAAAAAAATTAGCTCGTATTGCATTTCAAGATGAAACACATCAACTAAAACTCAACACTATTATACACCCTTATATTTTTAAAGAAATTGATACTTGTTTTGATTCTATTTTGGCTAAAGGTAAGCATGAAATTTTTATTGTTGATGCAGCACTAATATATGAGTCTGGTTCTGATACACATATGGATTATGTGATTGTAGTCACATCTCATCTAAAATTACGGACTGAGAGAGTTATGAATCGAGGTACTCTAACCAGAGATGAGTTTCTTAAAAGAGTAGATTTACAATGGACTGATGAAGATAAAGTAAACATGGCAGATTATGTTATTCATAATAATGGAACCAAAAAAGATCTTTATCAAGAAACAAAAAACATATACAAATTACTGAAATAAACTATTTTCTTAAAGAAAGTGGTCTATCCAAAATCTCTTTAACTATAATTGATTTTTTGAGGGTGTTTTTAGATTTAAACAAATATTTTCGTAGATTTTTTTCCTTCAACCACTTATTACCAAAATGCAGTTCTTTTTTTTCTGCTAGTTCAGAATGATAAATATTTTTTTCAAATCTTTCAACCTGTTCATCAATTTTTGTTAAATCTTTTTCAATTTTATCAGAAATATTTACATTTAAATCACTATTCTCTTCAAAAATAGTATCTTTATCTGCATTATCGGTTTCTATAATTAATTTATCACTTCTAGCTGGATTTGGTTCTGGGGTTTCTGGATTAGACTCAAAAAGATCATTCAATAATATATCAAGATCATTTGATTGCTTATTTTCATGAAAATTAGTTTCTGAATCCCAATCTGGATCGCCTTCTATTTTCTTTCGTTTTTGATTTTGCTGGCGTTTTTTCATATATCCAGAAATTAAATAAAGAAGCAGTAATCCAAGCCATTCCATATTAGAATTCCGGTTTTTCTAAAAGAAATAAAACACCATTACAAAAAAGTTCATCCAATAGCGGAAAGAAATGTAATGGATTTTTAAATGGCACTAAACCAAAGCGAAAAGAATAAGCAGGGCGAATAAACCAATTACTTTTCTTTTTTATTTTAAACCCAATTATCTTTACTAAGGTATCCATTTCATTGATTGATATCCTCGTTTTTTTAGTTTTTAGTAAATATTCTATTTTTTTTTGTGAACAACCAATAAATTCTAAATATTTACTATAAAAAATATCTGGTAGTATATGTAAATATGGTATTTTAGCAAATATTTTAGGTGCTGTTTGTTGATGACCAGCATATGCACAATACTTTGGCGGAAATGACATAAATATTTTTCCGCCAGGTTTTAAAATATTAAACATATTATTGAGAGCTTCTTTTTTATTAACAATATGTTCAATTACATCACGAATTATAATGGTATCATATTGTTTCATTATTTCATTTTCATATGATTGGGGTTCACATATATTAGCCTGAAATAAGTGTAAATTATTATCCCGGTTTAATAATACTGCATTTTTAAAACGAATATCTGATAATTCTAAACCGGAACAAATCGCACCTTTATTGCTGTAAAATTTAAGTAAACCTGCTTCAGCACAACCAATTTCTAAAATTCTTTTACCAGAAATATCTTTTTCTCCAATATAATCAAACAAAAAATTTTCACCATACCATTGTTGTTCTTTATAGCAGCGTAAACAGCGTTTTGATATTTGGTCTTTTATTTGATTAGGAATTGAAAAATCCAAAAATGTAATCTCACATCAAATTCAATTTTCTTCCGTTGGATTATCAGAAATATTTTCTGTTCCAGTATCTGCAATTGAATCACGCATTGTAGTATCTGATTTTATATTTTCCATCTTATAATAATCCATAATACCCATATTCCCATCTCTAAATGCTTGAGACATTGCCCTTGGAACCTCAGATTCTGCCTCTACAACCTTTGCTTTCATTTCTTGAGTTTTAGCTGTCATTTCTTGTTCTTCAGCTACAGCCATAGCACGCCGAGTTTCTGCTTTTGCTTGAGCTACTCTTAGATCTGCTTCTGCTTGATCCGCCTGTAAAGATGCACCAATGTTTTTACCAACATCTAAATCTGCAATATCAATGGATAAAATTTCAAATGCGGTGCCAGCATCTAAACCTTTATTCAAAACTGCCTTTGATATATTATCTGGGTTTTCCAAAACTTGTGAATAATTTTTTGCAGATCCAATTGCTGAGACAATGCCTTCACCTACACGTGCAATAATCGTATCATCAGTAGCACCACCAACTAATCCAGGGATATTAGTTCTTACTGTAACTCTCGCACGCGCTTTTAGTTCAATCCCATCTTTTGCAACTGCGGCTAAATATCCATCTTTTGGAGCATTGATTACTTTTGGATATACCGAAGTTTGAACAGCTTCGTTTACATCTCTCCCTGCAAGATCAATGGCCGTTGCAGTTTCGAAAGGTAGTGGGATGTTAGCTTTATCAGCTGCAATTAGAGCTGATACAATATTTTGCACATTCCCTCCTGCTAAATAATGAGTCTCAAGCATATCTGTTGAAATATCTGATAATCCTGCTTTATGAAGATTAATAACTCCATCTGTAACTAAACGAGGTGAAATTTTTCTAAGTCGCATCCTAATAAGATCAACTATTCCAATCCTTCCCAGACCCAAAGAGACAACACCTTGAATCCATAAACCTAAAGGTACGAAGTATAAAAGAATGATTGTAGAAAAAACAATCAATCCAAGTAATAACATTTGTATAACAGGCATTTTTATATTCCTTTATTTTTTAATTTCTCTTACTAAAACTCTATTTCCATCAACAGAAAGTATAATTATATCTTTTCCCTTATCAATGAATTCACCCTCACTAACCACAAAAATTCTTTCATCATTTAAACGGGCCCATCCAGAAGGATGAAGATCCGTATCTGCAACACCTTTTTCGCCTTTTAAATATTCCCATCCTAGGGTATTTGAATAACCATCTTCTTTTTTTTGCGAATCAGGCGATGTGAGCTTTTCCCAAAATTTTGTTTTAATCATTATTCTTGCTAATAAATACAATCCAATAATTGCTCCAACTAAACCTATTAAAAAACCATCCATTGCCTGACCTAATATTTCTTGGCTAACAGGCACATCTGGTAATAATAACAAATATAAACCATACATAGTTAAACTGATGCCAGATAAACCAGCTATCCCAAATCCAGGAACAACAAGTGCTTCCAATAGTATTAATACCATACCTGAAAAAATAAATAGCATATCAGACATGGTAGCAAGTTGTGCAATATATGATGCACTTAATGATAGAACTAGGCAAGCAAGACCAACAAACCCCGGGATTCCCCAACCAGGACTTTGTAACTCAAATAATATACCCAAAAACCCAAATGTAGTTAATAAAGATGCAACAACTGGATCTGTTAAAAACCTAACAATATCTTCGGACCAATTTTCTGCTGTTTCAATAATTGTAAAATTGGAATAATTTAATGAATCAAGTAAAGACTGAATATCCTCTGCTGAACCATCTGCAATATTATATTTTAAAGCTTGTTTAGTAGTTAAAGATATGAGTTTCCCCTCTTTCCTTCCTTCAATATCATCAACGAGAATGGAATCACCATTAATAATTAAATGAGAAAAATTCAATTCTTCATCAACCATACCACGAGCTATATCTTTATTGCGACCACGTTTCTCCGCTGTAGATGCCATTTCTTCTCTCATAAAACTAATTACCTTTTCACTACCTTTTTTCCCAGACATATCTACGGCTGTAGCTGCACCAATTAAGCCTCCTCCTGGCATATAAATTTTTTCGCAAGATAATGAAATTAAAGCACCCGCAGATATTGCACGTCGATTAATAAAAGCGATTGTAGTAATTTTTGAGCTGAGAATGGCATCTTTAATCTGAGTAGCAGCATCCACTCTACCACCAAAAGTGTTAATTTCAAATATAATTGCCGAAGCATTATTTAACTCGGCATCATTAATAGTTCTTTGAATAAATGGCGGTAATCCAAGATCTATTGTACCTTCAATAGGAATCCTATAAACAATTTCTGAATAAAGAATAGAAATTAGGAACGAAATAAAAAATACGGTGTTTTTCATAAAGCAGAATTTCATACTTTAATAATATAGGTAAAATAAAAATCGATTAAAATTATTGTAAAATAAAAATGTAATTTCTAAGCCTAATGAAGAGATCGCACTCGATTACATATTTTCTTTTAAGCCAATTTAAAAAATATCTTTCCATTTTATCGCCTTTAAAGAGATATAAATTATCAAATCAAATAGCAAGTATTTTATATCATCATACAAATATTAGAAAAAGTGTAGCTCGAAAAAATATTGAAAAGGCATTTCCAAAATGGAATAGAAAAAAAGTAGAATATGTTTTAAAAAAAAATTATCAGTTCTTTAGCTATAATTTTATCCAATTCATGGCTTTCCCAAAATCATGGGATGGATTAAAAATTGATGTAATTGGGAAAAATATACTAGATAGTTATTTGAAAAAAGAAAAAGGAGTTATATTTATCAGTGGACATTTTGGTGCCTGGGAAATTTTAGGAAAATGGGTTGGAGAATATGTCCCTTTATTTACAGGAGTGGCCCATAGTCAAAAAAACAAAGGGGCAAATAAATTCTTTAAAGAACAGCGAGAACTACCAGGAACAAAACATATTTTCAGGCGTGAGCCCATTCAGAAAATGTATGATGTCCTTTCTGATAATGGTGTTCTGGGACTTATAAGTGATCAAGATGCTAAGAAAAAAGGTGTTTTTGTTAATTTTTTTGATATACAAGCATCGACTTCTAAAGGAGCTGCGCTCTTCCATCTCAATACTTCTGCACCAATTCTTTTAGGCGTTTGTATAAGGACAGGACTACAACGTTACTTAATAAAATTCATACCTGTTCCCACCATTTACAAAACCGTTGAAAATATAACTCAGTCTTATACAACCATCTTGGAAAATTGTATAAAAAAAAATCCAGAACAATATTTCTGGTTTCATAGAAGATGGAAAACTAGACCTTGAATTTATCAAAATATGTTTAAAAGAATAAATCACACCGCTAAAGATGCAGTAAATATAGCTTGTAATATTCTAGATCAAGGCGAGGTTATTGTATACCCAACAGATACTTTGTATGGTTTTGGATGCAACGCAAAAAATACTGCTGCTATTGAAAAACTAAATAAAATTAAAAGAAGAACAGGGCCAATGAGCGTCATTGCTCCAAATATATTAACAGCATTAGAATGGATGGATTTACCATCAAAAGATAAAATTAAGGTTCAAAGTATTATTGGTGGGAATACTACTGTAATTATTCCAGTAAAAAAAAATATTTGTTCAGAAATAGTTATAGGTGAAAATAATTCTCTTGGAATCAGAATTCCAGATCACCCTTTTTGTGAGAAAATATCTAATTCATACTCAAATCCAATAATTACAACTAGTGTTAATCGTAAAGGCGAAAATCCATTAAAAAAACCAGATGATATTGAAAAAGAGTTTTATTGTGAGATAGAACTACTCATAGAGGATGGAGATCTAGATGGAAATGCATCCACGATTTTTTTATTTGAAAATGGAAGTTGGACCATTTTACGAAAATGAAATTGTTTTTTTTATTTTTTCTACTATCAAAGGTTTTAACTGAAACAATTCCATTTAAAATAGGTGAGACCTTATACTATAAAGCATCTTTTGCAAATCTTAAAGCTGCATCTGCAGAGCTTAAGGTGATCAAGAAAGATACGATTAGTAGTACAAAAGTATATCATGTTCAATTCTTTGCTAAAACAGAAGGATTAACTGACTATCTATTTCCTATTAATGATAAAATTGATTTGTGGCTCGATGAACAATCTTTATTACCTATAAAAATCCAAAAAAAAATTGAAGAAGGACGTTATAAAAACATTAGCAATATTGATTTATATCAAAATTCGGGATATGCTATTTCAAATAACGACACATTTGAAATAGAGTACGGTACTCATTCACCTTATTCACTTTTTTACTTTTTTCGAAAAAAGAATTTTTCTCGAAAAAAAGAAGAAATAATAAACACTATCCAAGGTAAAGAAATAATACAATTAAAATTAAAAGTTGATTACAATATTACAACAAAAGTCCCTGCGGGTAATTTTAATTGTTTTCGAGTATTACCAGTAAGATTAGATAATAAGAAATTTAAAAATAAAGCTGAAATGTCTATACTATATTCAAGCGATAATAATCGGTACCCTATAAAAATATGGCTTAATTTAAAATATGGCTCTCTAGAGCTAGAATTAGAAAAAATAATTAATTAAACAATCGAGTTATATCCTGAAATATAACTGTAACCATAAGCATAAGTAATAAGGCCATGCCAATCTGTTGAATAGTGATCCTTGTTTTTAATGTTAAAGGTCTGCGAATGATTGCTTCTATTAAATGAAGAAAAATATGTCCACCATCTAAACCAGGAATAGGCAAAATATTCAACAAAGCTAAATTCACACTTAATAATGCCATAAATGTAAGAAATGGTAATAACCCTGCTTCAGCCGTTTGACCTGCAAGTTGTGCAATCATAATTGGACCTCCTAGATCCGATATAGATGCAGTTCCATCGCTAAGCATTATTAAACTCTCTATAATCATTGCAAAACTTTCAAATGTACGCAAACAACCTAATTTAGCTGCGTTAAAAATTGATATATCACTATAAATTACTTCAGGGGCTATTCCAATTAAACCCAGTGTATCTACTCCTTTCTGTGAATGAACTTGTCGTTCTGATGTTTTAATTTTAAAAGTTTTAATTTCTGAATTTCTCTTTATTATAAGATCTATTTCCGTATTGGGTTTTGAATGAATTATTATTGTTAAATCATTCCAAGTATTTATTTTCACATTATTGATTTCCAAAATACGGTCATTTTCAAGAATCCCAGCAATTTGTGCAGGCATCCCATCTTGTAATTTCGCAACAATAGGTTCAGTACTAACCTCTGCGATACCATGATGATAACAAATAGAACCAAAGATTATGAATGCCAAAATAGTATTCATAATCACACCTGCACTTAAAACCCATATTTTAGTCAATAAAGGTTTAGACATAAATTCATAATCTTTATATTGAATATCGACATCCATACTTTCATCAATCATTCCAGCCATTTTTACATAACCACCTAAAGGCAGTAAAGCAATAACATATTCTGTATTCGAACCAATCCGTCCTAGTTTTTCAATCTTTTTTTCTAAAACGGATTTCCATTTCAATCCGTTTTCTGTTTTTTTAAAAAAAAAGAAATTAACCAACCACCCATTATCAATTGATGTAATTGTGAAAAATCTAGGTGGAACACCAATTGAAAATTTTTGAACTTTGATTCCCACTGATCTTGCAGCAATAAAATGACCAAATTCATGAATTGTAATTAATACACCAATAACTATAATGAATGCTAAAAATGTTGTCATATTACCTTACTCTACTATTAGATAAAAATTATGTTCCATAATATTAATATCAAAATTTCTTAACATATTCTTTAACCCAATAATCTAAATCCGTTAGATCATTAAGAGTTGGATTTTCAATCCAAGGATGATCTTCAAGTGCAGCTTCGTTGATTAATGGAATATCCGTGAATTTTATTTCCTGATTCAAAAAACGAGAAACAGTATAATCATTTGCTAAATTTAAAGCAGCACACGATGTACCAAATCTATTCAATGCTTTGTACGCCAATTTAATTGAAGGAAATTTTTGTAAATCAGGTTCTTGAAAAGTTAAATCACCACAATTAAAAAAATTTAATTTTTCCCATGATGCACATAAATGACGAGGATATGTTAAGGCATATTGAATAGGTACTTTCATATCCGGAATACCCATTTGAGCCTTAATTGCGCCATCTACCATTTCAATCATGGAGTGAATAATTGATTGCGGATGTATTACAATACTAATTTTATCAGGTTCAAAACCAAATAACCAAAATGCTTCTATGACTTCTAAACCTTTATTCATCATAGTTGCACTATCAATTGTGATTTTTTTTCCCATGTCCCAGTTAGGATGATTTAATGCTTCTGCTAGTGTTATATCTTTAAAGGTATTTAGATCTCTTTCTCTAAATGGTCCCCCACTCCCAGTTAAAATTATACGACTAATATCTTCAATATTTTCCCCTACCATACACTGCCAAATGGCAGAGTGTTCACTATCTACAGGAAAAATATTGGCCCCTGATTTTTTCATCGCTTTTTTAATAATATCTCCTGCCATTACCAAGCTTTCTTTATTTGATAAAGCTACATCTACTCCGGCTTCAATAGCATAAAGCGTTGGTTGCATTCCAGGAGAACCAACTAAACCATTAAGCAGAAGATCTATATCATTTTTTTTTGCAAGTTCTAATAATCCTTCTCTGCCAACCAAAAGTTCTACATCATGAAAAATTGGATCATTCTTAATGGTTTTGTAGGCATCTACATCAACAATACAAACAGATTTTGGTCTAAAGATTTTTATCTGATCAATTAATAATTGAGAATTTTTATTTGCAGATAAATATACTACTTCCACTTGATTACCTAAAGCTGACACAACTGTTAACGCATTGACTCCTATAGATCCTGTTGAGCCTAATATTGAGACGCGCTTCACCATTAAAAAATTTCTTTTTGTACAAAAATTGAACTAATAATTCTATTCGGATGAGCCTGAATATTAAAACCTAATTTAATTATGCTATAAATAGCTATTGCATCTAGACCTAAATAATTTATTTGTCCATTAGTATTCAATAAATTATCCATTGAATGCTGGAAATAGCTTTGTTTATAAAAATTAGACCCTATACCAAACCGTATTTGAAATGTTTTCCAATTAATCCATTTGCGAATATCAAATGTTAATGATGTCAAATTAAAATCTTTTAAACCCTTAATATCAACTCTTTGAATAGATGTTACCCAATTCAAAGTATCCCCATTCCCATAATAGTATTGCATTCCTGATCCTAAAACTTGTGGAGATTCATTATTAGAAGAGAATCCGAAAACTTTTGCAGTAATATTTAAGTTCTTTGTTACTTTTATTCCAAAATCAATATTTGGCCATTTCCAATAATTATTTTGATAATCTCCTCGTGTAAAAGAATAACTATACTGAAACATTAATCGATTTTTACTCATTGGATCTATCGATGGAGTTTGGCTTAGCCAAAGTGAGGATACATTTGCAGAAGAAAACTCGGATTCTGAATTAAATCCTATATTGATGGTTTTTGAATAAAGAATCCCTAATATAATAATAAATTGAAAAAATAATTTCATCTGGATATTTTAAATAATACCTCTTTCGGATGAAATGATAAATTTAATAATTGTATCCAAAATATTTGATTGCGGGAATTCAGTCTTAATTTTTTCCAAAGCAATTTTCCTATTCAATTCTGAACGAAAGTAAATCCGGTATATTTTTTTTATTAATTTTCTAGTTTCAACGGACATTCCACGCCGCTTTAATCCAATACTATTGATCCCTTGAAACTTGAGTGGAGTTTCAGCAGCCAAAATAAATGGAGGGACATCTTGGACTACTCGAAAACCACCTCCAACTAATGCATGATCACCGATTCTGGTAAACTGATGTACCAACACACCTCCACCTAAAACAACCCAGTTCCCTATTTGAACATGACCTCCTAAAGTTGTAAGGTTTGATAAAATAACATTATTCCCCAATATACAATCATGTGCAATATGTGTAGAAGCCATTAGTAAGCACTTTGTACCTATTTCTGTTTTTCCAAGTGCTTTAGTTCCTCGGTTAATAGTAACATATTCTCGAATAATGGTATCATCACCTATAGCGGTTTTAGTATCCTCGCCATCAAATTTTAAATCTTGAGGAATTTCACCAATAGAACTGGAATGAAAAATTTTGCACTTTTTTCCAATCGATGTGTTCTCACATATTGTAACATTATTACCTATAATGCAGTTATCTCCAATATTAGTGTTTGCTTCTATAATAGAATAAGGTCCAATCTTAACGTCGCATCCTAAAACGGCGCTTGAATCAATAATTGCTGTTGGATGGATTAGTGTAGAAATATTATTCTCTTACTCTTGCTACAAGATTTGCTGAAAATTTTGATTCGGCAACCAAAAATTTATCAACAAAACAACGCCCATGGAATTTGCAAAGATTAAGCTTTTGTTTAACTAAATTTACCTTTACTAAAAGTTGGTCTCCTGGAATTATCGGTCTTCTAAATTTTGCACTTTCTACAGTAGAAAAAAACATGTTCATCGTTAATGGATCCTCTACCTGGCTTAACATTAAAAAGGATCCCGCCTGTGCCATAATTTCTAAAGATAGAACACCGGGCATTACAGGCTGATTTGGAAAATGGCCTTGAAAATATGGCTCGTTTATTGTCATGTTTTTTAGTGCCAAAAGAGATTTGCCTATTTCTTTAATTTCAATTTTATCAATAAGAATAAAAGGATATCTATGAGGTAAAATTTTTATTATATCATTGATATCAAAATTTATTTGATTAGAAAATTTATTCATTCTAAACCTTTGAATATAGATTAGCTAATTCTTTAGCATATTGTTTTTTTAATTTTTTCACAAATTCAACATTACTGGCATGACCAGCGCGCGCAGCAGTAACATGACCTTTAATTGGAACTCCAAGCAATGCTAAATCACCTATTAAATCTAAAGTTTTATGCCTAACTGGTTCATTTTTGAATCTTAAGACTTTACCATTTAATATGCCATTTGCTCCCTGAATAATGTTGTGTTCTAAACCGAAAAGATCTTTTAGTCTTTTCATTTCAATTGAATCAATTTCTTTATCTATTATAACAACAGCATTTTCAAGACCTCCTCCTTTTATTAACCCTTGTTCTTTTAACATCTCGACTTCACTTAAAAAACAAAAAGTTCTTGCTGGTGCAACTTCAAAAGAAAAATCTTCTTCCATATTATAGATCGCCTCATATTGAGTTCCAAGAGCAGGTAAAGGGTATTCAACCATAAAAGTAATTCTAAACCTATCTGATGGAATAACATGAATATCTATATCTCTATAAGAGTTTGTATAATTGACGGCCCGAGTAATTTCTAACACTTTTCTTTCTTTATTTTGAATTTGAATACCAGCTTTTATTAGACATTCCACAAAATCTTTAGCGCTGCCATCCATAACTGGCGGCTCTTTACCATTTAATTCAATTAATATATTATCTAAACGAAGACCACTAACAGCGGCAAGCGCATGCTCTACAGTATGTATTCTTACATCATTTTCTTCAATAGTAGTTCCCCTTGAAATATCAACTACATGATCTATATCTGCTTTGATTTCCATACATTCGAGGATATCAGATCGAATAAAACGTATCCCAAAATCCTCAGGAGCGGGATGGAATGTAATGGTTGTTTCAACGCCAGTATGTAACCCCACACCTTGACATGATTGCGATGTTTTTATTGTTCTTTGGTTTCTTTCCATACAAAAATTTACTTACCTGTTTTTGATTTAATCAAATGATCAAGATCTTTACGAATTTTTTCAATTTTATTTACTAATGCTTGTCTACGGTTATAAACCTTTATCTCTCTTGCAGGGAACCCTGCATAGACCTTACCACCTTCTAATGATTTTGTAATCCCAGATTTTGAGGCAACAACAGAATTGTTTCCAATTTTTAAATGAGGTGCGATTCCAACTTGTCCAGCAAAAGTACAAAAATCTCCAACTTCAGAGCTACCAGCGATGGCAAATCCTGCTGTTAATAAACATCCTTTACCAATTTTAACATTATGTGCAATATGAACTAAGTTATCTATTTTAGTCATATCACCTATTTTCGTTTTTCCTATTGTACCACGATCTATGGCACAATTAGAACCAATCTCAACATCATCACCAATAATCACCTCTCCAACTTGTGGAATTTTTTTATGCATGTTATTAACTGTTACATACCCATATCCATCAGATCCAATTGAGGTCCCACTATGGATAATAACATTATTACCAATAACAACTTTATCATAAATAGAGATATTAGAATGTAATCTGCATTTTGTACCTAATAACGTATGGTTTCCTATAACGGTATTTATTCCAATTTCTGAATGATCTCCTATTTTGACATTGTTCCCTATAACTGCACCTGCTCCAATACTAACATTTTTACCAATTATTGCACTATTAGCAATCTTTGCTGAAGAGTCAATTAATGCCTCAGATTTTTCTTGAAAAAAAAACAATTCTAAAGTTTTTGCCATCGCAAATTGAGGATTAGAAACTACAATACCATTTTTACCATTAAGTAGTGATGCATCATCCACAAATACCGCATCAGCTTTTGTGTCTGACAAATATTTATTATAAGCAGGATTACTTAAAAACGTAATCGTTCCAGAACACCCATTTTGAATCTCTGAAACACCTTTAATTATGCATTTTTGATCACCAATAACCTTACCATTAACATTAGAGGCAAGCTCACTAAGTGTGAGTTTCAATTTAATTTTCAGATTTTAAATTGCGTAATTCATGTAAAACATCATCCGTCATATCATATTTTGGCTTGAAATAAAGTAAGCCTACAGAAGCATCAATTATATAATCAAAACCGCCATCAATTGCTACTTTATCCACTGCCTTTTTAACTTTACCAAGAATCTCATATTCCATCTGAGCTTGCTTACGCATTAATTCTCCCTGCGGACCTATTTTTTCAGCTTGATAAGTTTGTATTGAACGTTCCATTTGCTCTAATTCTTGTTTAATACTTGCACCTTTATCTAAAGCCATCAGACGTTTTACTTCATAGTCTTGTTTTAAACTATCCATTTTTAATACCATCTTATCAAATTCTACTTGAACTTTTCGGTATTCTAACTGTAACTGGGATTCAGCCTCTTTAAACTCCTCAAATTCTGTTCTAATTCTTTCAGAAAGAATATAACCTATTTTTAATTGAGCTGATAGAGATGTTATCATACCCATAAAAATGACAGAGAATATTCGGCTCTTATAAGATTTTTTCAAAACATACTCCTTGTATTTAAAATTGTTGACCAAATGTTAGACTTGTTTTCCATCCTGGTTCTAGATCGCCATATTGATTTAATCTATCAAAACCATAACCAATATCAAAACCCAACATTCCAATCATTGGCATAAAAAAACGAATCCCTGCACCTACTGACCTTTTTAGGTCTAATGGACCACTTCTTGGCAAACTTAATCTCTCCATTAAATCAATAGAGGACCAAACATTACCCATTTCTGCAAACACGACTCCATAAACTACAGGGTTTTCCGCAAATGGCACTCGAAATTCTGTCCCAAATTTAACCATAGCATTTCCTCCTATAGGATTCCCACTTACAGTGAGCGGTCCTACTCGATTATCATCATAACCTCTTAAAGCATTGCCATATGGAATACCATTCCCACCCATAATAAAACGGTCATTAAAGGGAATATAAGATATTTCATTATTATTTGATGGTAGTATCTTTATAATACCAATTTTCATTGAATTCATTAAAACAAATTTCCAGAATGTAGGGGTGAACCATTCCAAGTTTAAAGTATGTTTATGAAAATTCTCCTGCCCTCCTAAGACCCAACCTGATAAAGATGAATTCAATGAAAAATGAGAACCTACAGTAGGAAATTCAGGATGATCTCTACTGTCCCGACGTAAAGATTGAGTAATGCTGATACCATCTGATTGTGTGCGACCACCTGCATAACGATCTATATCACTTTGACTACCCTGATATTTTCTTCTATTAATCTGGAATTGCCATGTCCCTCTAAAATAATCATCTGGCCATTTAAAAATGCGCCCTAGCATTATACTTGCACCAGCGATTGTCGTTTCAAGTGGTGAATAATACATTGTTGAACCTCCTAACATTTTATAGTATAGAGATCCACCCACAAGATTTTTTGTATCATTAACCATCGGGTCTGTAAAACTAATACTTGCTGATCGACTTTTTGGCCTATTGGAATTATAGTTTTGGTAAGCATAGGGATTTTGTCCACTAGAAGTGACTCCAGCATTAAAGCTAAAACTTAAGTTTTGACCTTTGCCTCGAAAATTTGGTAACGCTAATCCACCTCCTCCTGTTAAACCCAAATATTGGGAATATCCCATATTTGCACTTGCTTGTCCTGCTGGCTTTTCCTCGACTTGAAACTCTATATCTACTTTATCTTCAGATACTGGCACAATATTTGGCGCTGCATTTGCAAAAAAATTAAGCATCATAACTTCTCTATAACTACGGGCAATGCGTTCTTGATTATATATGTCTCCAGGAAAAACTCTTAACTGACGTCGTATAACATTTTCACGTGTTCTTGTATTACCCTGTATGGCAATATTATTTATGTATACCTTGTGATTTTCAATAATTACAAAATGTACATCAAGAGAATCATCTCCAATGGGTGTGATCTTTGGTTCAATTCGACTATAAATATAACCTCGATCAAGATATAACCCCTGCACACGGGAAAAAAGCGCTACGTTAAATTCTTCATCACTGTATTTTTCACCTTTTTGTAACGCTAGTGCATTCTGTAGTTTTTCTTCAGAAAACAAAGACATTCCTTCCCACGTAAATTTTCTATATTTATACTGCGAACCTTCTTCAATAGAAAGTAATATATTCATTTCTTTAAAATTATTTGAATAAACAATCGAATCATTTATAAAATGAAAATCTCTATAGCCTTTATTGCGATAAAAGTTGGATACAAGATTCATATCTTCTTCAAATTTTTTCTTATCGAATGTTGATCTCCAGAACATATACCAAGGTTGACGTTTTGTTTCTTTCATTTGCCAACGTAAACGAAAATCTGAAAAAGTTTTATTTCCATTAAAAATTATATTGTTGATTTTTATTTTATTATTTTCTTTAATACGGAAAATTATATCTCTTACTAATTCTTTCCCCTTACCTCCAAATAATATTGACTCTTCTTTGGGATTAATTAACTCAAAATCTAAATCAACATTAAGATAGCCTTTTTCAGCATATACTTTTCGGATGACTTTTGATATTTCGTTTAATGTATTCGGCTTTATTCTTTGTCCGCTAGTAACAGAAATTTCATCATTCAATTTCCTATCTTTAACCTTCTTATTTCCTTCATAGATAATATCGCCTAAAATAAAGTTTTCTTTTACATTAATTGTTAAAAAAAGCCCATCTTGTGTTTCTTCATTATACTCTAATTGTATATCTTGAAATAAGCCCAATTGCCACAACCTTTTTATTGCTCTAGGGAAATCTGCAGATGTTACAGTTTGCCCTGACCGCAAACCGGCAGTGAATATAATGGTGTTTTCTGATGTTGCAATATTGCCTGTGACATTTGTTTTTGCAATTTTAATTTGTTCATTATTACCCTGCGCATATAAAAGGAAAGAAAAACATAGTATTGTTTTAATATATTTCATTTTGATCATTTTATTTGTTCACTGACTTTACCAAAACGACGCTCTCTTAATTGGTAATCATAAATTGCATCAATTAATTGATTTTCTCGAAAATCGGGCCAAAACTTATCAGTCATAAAAATTTCAGTGTAAGCACTTTGCCATAACAGAAAATTACTTAGTCGGCATTCCCCACTTGTTCTAATTAGTAAGTCTGGATCAGGCATATCTTTTGTGTATAACTCTTGTGAAAATTTATGTTCATCAATTTGTTTCAAAGATAGACTGCCATTTTCAACTTTTCGTATCAATGATTTTGTTGCATCAATGATTTCTTGACGACTACCATAATTCAATGCTAAGCATAAATTTAAGCCCCCATTATTTCTTGTTAATTCAACACCATTGTAAAGACCATTTTTTGTTGCTTCAGGCAACATATTTAATTCTCCGATAATTTTAAAACAAACTTTATTTTTATGGAGTTCTTTTATTTCTATATCAATAGTTTTTAATAATAGCTTCATAAGAGCATTGACTTCCGATTTGGGTCTTCTCCAGTTTTCAGTTGAGAATGTATAAAGAGTCAGATACTTGACACCAAGTTCTCCGCAAATTCTAGTGATCACTCTTACAGAGTTAATTCCCTCCCTATGCCCTGCTATGCGCGGCAAAGATCTACTTCGAGCCCAACGTCCATTCCCATCCATAATAATTGCGATATGATTTGGGATATGACCATTAATGATTTTATCTCTATTTGTTTGTTTCATATTTGTGTATGGAGAAAAAACGGGCGAAGTTACTTCGGGACTTAAATTGATACAACCGAGTTAAAATCGTTCATTTAATAATTATATAATAATTAATGAAGGGCATAGCAAAAAGTTCTCTTATTTATCAATTATATCTAAAAGCTGATTAGAAATGTTCAAAAATATTTCACCAATATGATCACTATTATCATTTATTATAAAAGGTTTACCTAAATCTGTTGACAACATAATTTTTTCAGATATCGGTATTTTACCTAAAAGTGGCACACCTAATCTTTCACTTTCTTTTTTTCCTCCATCTTTTTTAAATAAATCAAGTTTAACCCTAAAAGAGCCATCCTCTTTTATATCAATTCTTTTTTTATCAATTGTTAGATTTGATTCAGGTGTATTTACAAAGCCCTCTAAAATTAGACCCGACATGTTTTCTACAACACCTAAAACCGGAGTATTAACTTTTCTAAACATGTCCGCTCCTTTACGAACATCAGCAAGAGCTATATCTTGTGGAGTCGTAACAATAATCGCTCCTGTCATTTTAAGTTTTTGGGTTAGGGTTAATTGGATATCTCCTGTACCTGGTGGCAAATCTAAAACCATTAAATCCAATTCTCCCCATTCAACATCCCTAAAAAATTGTTCAGTCATTCTAGAAACTAATGGACCCCGCCAAATTACTGGCGTATCATTGCCACTAATAAAACCGAAGCTCATTACTTTCACACCAAATTTTTCCAAGGGAATCAATTTTTTGTCTTGTGTCATTTTTGGTTGTTCATGCAAATCAAAAACAATTGGTAATGATGGGCCATAAATATCAAGATCTAAAAGTCCGACTTTTTTACCATGTTTAGTTAAAGCACAAGCAAGATTTGCTGCTATTGTTGATTTTCCAACGCCTCCTTTACCACTAGCTATTGCTACAATATTTTTTACATTATTTAAAATAGAGGGTGTATCACCTAAAGGAGCAGTTGCTTGTTTATGCGAATCTGTAGATAGTTCTATAATTACATTTTTAAAATATTGATTTAACACATTTTTAATATTGTCACATACTAACTTCTTTTTATCTTCATTTTGAGATGTGATATTTAAGTTCACCAAGATTTGATCATTGGTGATCTGGATATCTTTCACCATACCAAATGAAACAATATCCCTAGAAAACCCAGGATAATGGATTTTTTTAAATAATTGTAAAACTTGTTCTTTATTCATACTCTAGTATAAAAAAACGGCTGTCATGAGACAGCCGTTTCATTTCTTTCACTGATATAGTAGTTTAACCTGAATATTCACGACCAAACCACTCATAATTTATTTTAATATATTTATTCCACTCATCGGGCACTTCACTTTCATCAAAAATTGCCTCTACAGGGCATTCCGGTTCACAAGCTCCACAATCAATACACTCTTCAGGATCAATATAAAGCGAATCATTTTCTTCAGGGACAAAGTCCTCTGCCTTAGCTTCTGCTCCTGCGCCAGTTTTGTCATGAGGACCATGAATACAATCTACTGGACAAACTTCCACACAAGCTGTATCGCAGGTACCAACACATGGCTCACAAATTATATAAGTCATTTTTGCACTCCTTTAAGAAAACTTCTTTTTTTTTGCTATGATAAGCCCTTCAATTTAAAAGGAAAAATAAGTGTGGAGAAAAGGTTTTGGGAATAATTTTATTCTTTAGATTTTAGTTATGATAAATACTGGGAAAAAAAATTTTGAGTTAGCTTAACTCGCTTAAAATATGTTATAGACAGGTTATACAATGTACTATATAGTTATTGATCAAGGTACTTCATCAACAAAGGGATTTTTATTTAATTCAAAAGGATCAATTCTTCATAAAAACAGAATTAAACATAAATTGTATAAACCTAAACCGTTTCATATAGAAAGTGATGCTATTGAAATAGTGTATGCTATAAAACAATTATTCAAAGAAATGATTGATGCATCAGACAAAACACCAATTAGAAAAGCTGGTATTTCAGTCCAAAGATCTACTTTCCTTTTTTGGGAAAAAAAAACTAAAAAACCAGTTACTCCTGCAATTAGCTGGCAAGATAGTAGAGCAAAAAATATTATAAAAATCTTTGAAAAATACAGAAACCAACTATGGGATATAACAGGCTCTCCCTTAAGTGCGCATTTTGGTGGACCAAAATTTTATTATTTTATTAAAAATAATAAAAAACTAAAACGTCGTATTGAAAATGGGGAAATTTTTTTTGGATCACTAAGTGCTTTTATAGCTCATGAAATAACAGGTACTGCAACCATCGATCATAGTATTGCATGCAGAACATTATTTTATGATATTACAAAAGGAGCATGGTCTCAATTTTTATTGAATTTATTCAATGTTCCTTTGAAATGCTTACCAACTCTTGTGCCAATTAAATATAGTTATGGTAATATTTTAAGAACTAATATTCCTTTGTCTATTGTTATTGGAGATCAGCAAGCCGCCTTGATTGGGCAAGAAGGATGGGATCCAAAATCAATGGGCGCAAATTTTGGCACATCAGGTAGTATACAATATAACGTAGGAAGAAAACCATTGAAAATCAAAGGTTTAATTACAAGCGTACTATATTCAGAAGAAAACCATAAAATGTTTATGGTTGAGGGTACAATTAATGCCTGCAATGCAGTTTTTTATCATTTAGAAGAAAAATTAAATATTCCCCATAAAAAAATGAAATGGGACAAAAGAGTAGCATTAATTAATACCAATGGTATATTTATACCTGGTTTTAATGGCTTAGCATCTCCTTACTGGAAAAATGGATTTAAAGATATTTTACTAGATTTAGATTCTGACCCAAATGATATTATTCGTGCAGCTATGGAATCTATTGGGTTTTTAACTAATGATATTATTGAATGTTTAAAAAGAGAAAAATTAAAAATATCAAAAACTATAAGTATCTCTGGTGGAGCAGCGCGACCTCCTCTATTACAATTTATATCTAATGTAACAGGTTTTCAACTACGCCATTTTGCTGTAAAAGACCGAACTGCCCTAGGAGTTTATAGAATGATCAAAAACGATTATAAAAAAAATAATAACCAGATCATTGACAAAATATTTTTACCTGAAAAATCAAAAAACATAAACCAAAAGAAAGCTAAATGGTCTATGGGGATATTGAAATATAATTTAAATAAATAATTATTCTGAAATATATAGTTTTCTATTTTGTAATTCTGTCATACTCTTAACTTCCTTAATTTCTTTAACAGCGCCTTTAAGTTCGGTATTCAAATTTTTGAGAATTTTATCATTAACTGCCATAGAGTTACTTAATTGTATAAAATCTTTATTCGCTACTATCACTTTTTCTTGTGCAGTTTTAGTATCATCAATCAAAACATCGAGTTGTGATTCAATTTGATTGATCTTTATTTCAAGTGTATCGGATTTTTGATCAGTATTAATGATTCTCTTATTGATCATTAACAACCCCAGCAAAACAAGTAAAATATTAAATGCTATTAAAACAGTAGTGGTTGTTATGTTTTCATTTTTCATAATGTAATGATTGTAAAAGGTTAGTTTTTATTAGTCTTAAATTGCTTTTTATTAAAAATAATTCAAACAAAATAATTAATACATACTCATAATACCAAGCATGATTAAAATAAAATATGGTACAAGATCAGCTGCACCAACATAATCCTTGGCTATTCGTTGTCCAAAAAATAGTAAGATAACCGTAATGGACAAAAGGACTAGTCCGTAAAATATCCAAAGAGTTGTTCTTTCTACAAAAGCGTAATAGATACCATATATAAGCATAATCCCACCAATTAATTCAAGTAATGTTAGCATAGTTAGAGAAATTGTTGTGAAGTTTTTTAAAAAAGTATTAGAAAAATGAGTATTAAAGAATTCATAATTATTTTTTCGATCAATAATTTTATCCAGACCAGATTGTATAAACGCTATTGATAGAAATATAGAAATAAATATTTGACAAAATACTAATGGGTCTTTGAAAGAAATACCTAATAATTCTATGCGATCTCCGTATTTTTCAGCTACTGTTTGTCCAAACAAAATTGTATTATTTATAAGGAAAAACAAAATAATTAAATTCAATCTTTTCATAAAGTGTTTTACAGTGTAACTAATTTTTTTATTCTACAACGTACTAAATCTTTGATCTGATCTATGCTAAGGTTTTCATATTCATTTTTGTATATAGGTTTCCCAAATCTAGTGGTTAAAAATCCCGGGTTTAGGCGCCAATCATCTTTCTTTTTTGCATTAAAACCACCCAATAGTCCTATGGGAACAATCGTTGCACCTGTGTTTTTTGCTAAATGAAAAGGACCTTTTTTAAAGGGACCTAAATTACCTGTTAATGTTCTTGTACCTTCGGGTGATATTAAAAAAGAAGTGCCATTTTTCAGAGCATTTTCTGCGAGATTTAAACTTCCTATTGCTTTTTTAATACGTTGTCTAACTATAGGGATAACTCCATATTGCTTAATAATTAAACCCCATATTGGATAACGAAACACTTCAATTGCTGCGATTGCTGTAATATAGTGTGGTATATAAGCCCCAATCATAAATTGATCAAACATTGAAACATGGTTAAACATATAAATATATGGTTGTTCTGTTTTGGAGGGAGGATTATTTTCCTTACGAAGCCATTGCCCTGCTAAAAAACAATAAATCCAACATAGCGGACGGATAAATATGTATAGAATCTTACGAGGGAAAAAGATGATTATAAATAAAAGAAAAAATAAAGAAGGGATAAAAAATAAATACCATAGAGGCCACAAAATAACTGAAAAAATGGTTTTAATTATTCCAATTTTTTTCATGTAATATTGAAAATAATTTGTGATTTGCTTTTGGAAAAGGAATCTCATCAATTTCACTTGGTGTAATCCATTTAGTATCAATCTGTTTTTTAATTTTATTTTTTTCCTTACAGTGATATAAATGAAGGGTAATAGTATAATGTGAATAGGAATGTTCAATAGCAGCAATTTTATTTTTGATTAATGGCGATATACCACATTCTTCCTTGATCTCACGATTTAAGGCTTCTTTTAAAGTTTCCGTATTTTTGACTTTCCCTCCAGGAAATTCCCATAAACCTGGTAACATATTAGTATTTTTTCTTTTTTGGATATAAAATCTGTTTTTTCGCCAAATAAGGCCGGCGACCACTACATAGTGTGGGGGTTTTTTATTTATTATTGGTTCTGGAAAATTTTGAGGATTACCTTTTTTATATGCCATACAGAAACTTTTTATGGGACAAACGGCACAAGAAGGATTTTTAGGAGTACATACCAATGCTCCCAATTCCATCAGGCTTTGATTAAAATCACCTGGTCTATCTTTAGGAATCATTTTATTTAGGTTTTTTTTTATCCTAACTTTATTATTAATCGTAAAATTTTTAATACCTAAAATTCTACACATTACTCTCTTCACATTTCCATCTAAAACAGAATAAGGTTTATTAAATGCAATAGATAAAACTGCTGCGGATGTATATTCTCCAACACCTGGTAAAGAAATAAAATTTTCCCAATCATCCGGTATAACTCCTCCAAATTTATTTTCGACAATTTTAGCTGCTCTATAAAAATTTCTGCATCGATTATAATAACCTAGACCTTCCCAAAGTTTTAATAAACTATTTAAGTCTGTTTTTGCAACGGATTTAATATTTGGAAAATATTTAAGCCACCGTTTATAATATGGAATTGCAATTTTCACTTGTGTTTGTTGTAACATTATTTCTGAAAGCCAAATTTTATATGGGTTTTTGGTCAAACGAAAAGGTAGATACCGCTTTTCATTATTATACCAATATAAAATTGGATCGACGATTTTTAAATTTGTATTATACAATTTTTTTATTCATTTTAATCTTTAATAAAACCCAATTTAAATATGAAAGTGCTTCTAATATTTCAACATTATTATCTTCTGGTATTTCTCCCTGTATTATTTTACCAGTTCTTGTAAATTGATTTTCTACTTCAGTTTGGATATCTTTCCCAGATATTGTAAGCGATACTTTAATTATTCGTTTATCTTTAGAATATTTTTTTCTTATAACCCAACCTTTATTCTCAAGACCAGAAATCATTCTTGTTGCAGTACTATTATCAACACCTATTTTTTTGGCAAACTCTGACATTTCCATTCCATCGTTCTCCAATGCAATAATACCAATCAATTGTTGGAAAGAGGCGCCTTTGAATGAAATATTTTTTCGAAATATACTTTGTAAATTTATAAGCAATGGGCTAAGAATTTCGCCAAATTCCATAGTTGTATATTACAAATTAAATAAAAAGATGCATACTACTTTGATGGAAGGAGCCTTAACATAGTTACATGATCAAGTAAATATTTTTTCGACTTTTCCAATTCTATTTCATTTTTGATATTAGGATGACCAATAATACTCCAATGATCCGTGCCTTTAAATTTTTTCCAATACCATTGACCTGGAATAAGCAGTTCATTATCTTCATATTCAATTATAGGATCTGGACCATTTGGCCCGGTGCTAGGACCATACATAGATATGGTATTTACTATACCGTCATTTTCATACCATGTGGAGTCTGTGGGTGTTCCATCATTCCAATATCCAGATCTCGACCCAATTAACTTTGCCCTAGAACGAATTAATAAAGGAGTATCAACTAATGGAATATGTAAATTGGAACCATCTTTAATATCGGTAGTCGATGTAACCCAAGAGAAATAATATATATCTGGGGAAGCTTGCAAAAAACTGTTTAACTCTTTAGCACCATCTAAACTTAAATCCCATGCGCTAATATTTTTAGTATCCCATGCTGGGTGAATCCTCATTCTATTTATATATTCAGACCATGGTTCATTTTCTTTTCTATAAAATCCCCATTGCTCTAAATCAAAATCAAAAAAACTTGTTCCAATAAGACCCGCAACACCTACAAAATATTGAAGAAAGGGTAATACTTTTAGAGTAATATCTGTAAGAGTTGTACCATCATGTGGAGTCGAAATGGATGTAATACTTTTAATTAAATTTGGTTGTATCTTTCCCAATAACATAGATTCTTCTGCAAGACCAAGGTTTTCATCTACATATATTTCTTGAGATAATAAATAATTCAGCATTCGCGCAGTTTGTCCACCCATGCTATGTGCTATAATATGAACAGGATTTGATGCGTTCCATTCGGGGTATAATCCATTATATTTCTTTCCTATTGGTTTTTGAATTATATTATATTTTTTTGAATGTGCCTTTCCATAGTCAACTTGACCACCTTTTAATTGATAATAAACTTCAATTGCTCTCTCCCAATTAGATGATACTGGACCTACTGAAACTTCGAATACTGTATAGTCCTCATCTCTAAGAATTTTTACAAAATCTTGTTTGCCTCCCCAGTAGTTATACTTACCCATTTCATCTGGTCCCCATCCCATAAATCCATGAATTAAAACTATTGGATAATCATTTTTTGCATTTAAAAAACATAAGAAGACCAGAATAAAAAAAATATGATGACCTCGCATTAAATACCAATTTCTATTTCTAAACCACTTGCTTGGATACCAGTTCCATAAAAATATGTCCCATAACTTATCAGGATTGAACCTGTATCATAGCTAAAACCAAAACCTGATGACCCAAGAATAGATTTTATAATGTTTTTTTGAATATTTTGTTCAATTTTTCGAGTAGAGGTGCCAAAGCGTATTTTAAAATTATTTTTTAATCTAAAAAAACCACCTATAAACAATTCAATTTCTTCTAGCCTTTTGCTTGATAATAAATCACAATATATGGTTAAAGGCAAATACTCTAATGTTTTTGACCCACTAAATACCAATCTAGGATAAATTTTAATTAAATCTCCATTTAATAATTCTTTACCAATTTCATGAATTGAGATTCCAATTATACTTTTCATATTTTTAAAGTTAATTTTTCCACCAATCGAAAATTTAATTACTCTAAACTGTTTTGAATGCAACGAAGATGAATAAATCATGCAATTAGAACCAAAAGTAAAAGGGGTGTTGTTTACAATTCTCGCATAAGCAATGCTTGCCCATGTATCAGAAGCGCTATATACTTCTGTAAATATCGCTTCATCATTATATCCTGTAAATGTACCATAAGATAAATGTTTAACTGATATAGAAAAATAACCTTTATTCCACGGTGAACTATACCCAACACTTTGGCTTGTAATATTTGCAGGATACTTTATGATGGCAGTTGTGAAAACTCTATCATGAATAAAACATGAAGGATTTACTTTTAACGCAATAGAGGATGGATGTAAAAACCCCGCTCCAGCCATGCCTAAATGAATTGATGATGTAAATGAATCATGCGAAGGCGATCCAGTTTTCGCGCAAAGTCCACTTTGGAAAATAAAAAAAATAAAGATTAACAATCTCATCAAATAATTAAAATTATTAAATTAAACTTATTGGGTCAAAATATACGTTAACACGATTTGGGCCTGGATTAAATTTTTTCTGATAATCTTTAAAATTTAAAGAAATAAAATTATGAAGTTTTTTCCCATTTGGATCAATCTTTTTATTTGATTTAAAAACAAATTGATATCTATACTGGTTTCTAAGTTTTTCTAAATAACAAGGGGTTGGACCTAATATTTCTAAGCCTTTATAATAACCATCGATCTGTTGAGATATTTTCGATATAAGATCACACACTGATTTGAGATTAATTCCTGTCACTTCTATTTTTGCTAACCAACTGAAAGGTGGATAATTTAATTCCTGTCTTTCTTCCATTGCTATTTGGTAATATTGATTTATATCTAAGGCCCCTGCACTTTTTATCACAGGATTGTCTGGCGCGAATGATTGAATAACGACCTCGCCTTTCTTTTTACTTCGTCCAGAGCGACCGGAAGCCTGATAAAGTAACTGAAAAATCTTTTCTCCTGCTCTGAAATCTGGGATATACAATCCTAAATCAGCATTAATTATTCCTACAAGGGTCGCATTGGGGAAATCCAATCCCTTTGCTATCATCTGAGTGCCTATTAATATATTTATATAACCTTTATTAAAAGATTGTAATAAGGATGCAATTCCTGTTCCGGTTTTAGATGTATCCATATCTAATCTGCCTACATTTGCATCTGGGAATGTTTCTCGAATTAAAGATTCTATTTTTTGAGTACCTGAACCAGAGTAAAACAAATTAAAACTTTGACAATTATTACATTTTGTGTTTTTATGCATCTGGGAAAATCCACAAAAATGACAAATAAGTTGAGATTTCTTCTTATGGTATGTAAGCGCAATATGACATTGGGAACACATAATTAGATTACTGCAATCTTGACAACGTACAACCGATGAATAACCCCGCCTATTTTGTATTAAAATTATTTGTTCTTTTTTATTCAGTCTATCTTCTATCTTATCTTGTAATAGCCCAGATACTATCTGTCCAATTTTTCCGGTTTCATCTTGCTCGGACAACATATTTACAATATAAACGTTTGGATATTTGGCCTTACCAAATCGTTTTGGCAACCTAATATAATTAATTTTTTTATTTAAATAATTGAAATAACTCTCAAGGCTAGGTGTAGCACTAGAAATAACAACAACCGCTTTTTCATAAAAACCTCTCATCAATGCAACGTCTCTAGCATGGTATCTTGGTGCAGGTGAGTCTTGATAGTAAGATGTTTCTTGTTCTTCATCTACAACAATGAGACCTAAATTATTAATTGGTGCAAACACTGCACTTCTAGCACCAATAACAACTTTAAAATTACCATCACAAATTTCTTTCCACGTCCAAGATCGCTGTTGTTGTGTTAGTTTTGAATGCCAAAGAGCTATTGTATTCCCAAATACAGATCTAAAACGGCCGGCAATTTGAGGAGTAAGGGATATTTCCGGAAGAAGAATTATTGAAGTACGATTTTTTGATAAGCATCTGCTAACTGCTTCAATATATATCTCTGTTTTACCGCTACCGGTTACCCCGTGTAATAAAAAAGGAGAATAAATATTATTATATATTGGCTTTACTATTTCATTTATCGCAGATTTTTGATCTTTATTAAAAGTAATTTTTTTATGAATTGGATCAAAAGTAAACCCTGTCGCATCTGGAAACGAAAATTTTTGAAAAAGGGTAACAAGCTTATTTTTTTTTAAAGCTTTACAGATTGCTAATGGATTTGGGGCAAGGATTTTTAATGATATTACTTTAATAGGTTTATTATTCTCACAAACTTTTTTATAGATCATATATTGCTTTGGTGCACGTTTTTTAATATAATTCAATTTAGAATTAATATTTTCAGATTTTTGAACATACCATTGCTTTGGTGGAACATATCGAGTTGATAAACTTTTAGGAAAAACAGTTTTTGCAACCTGTCCAACGGGCGTCATATAATAATCACTCATCCAAAAAATTAATTTTAATAATGCTGGTGTTATTACAGATTTATGATCAACCAAACTTGATATATCTTTTATTTTTCCCGTAAAGGTTGATTTAGGACTTAAGTTTATTACTATACCTTGAGTGTTTCTACGACCAAAAGAAGCATTGACACGAGATCCAATCCGTATTTTATTTTCAAGATGCTTTGGTATAGAATAAGTGAAGGTTTGGAAACCGCGGATTGGAAATGCGACTTTAACAAACATAGTTTAAACGTTTATATATCAAGAACATCTTTGGGGAAAAAATGTCCATGATCTAAAAAGATCAACAAAAAAAATTGAAAGCGGTTTTTAATATTAAATATTATGATTTTATTACATAGATTTTTACATCACCTTCTATATCAGATGAAATTTTTATTTTAACATGGTAAATACCAAGGGACTTGATTGGCTCATCCAATAAAATTGCATTACGCTCAACTTCAATATCCTTTTCTTTTAAAGAGTTTTGAATATCTTTTGCAGTTATTGATCCAAACATTTTTTCTTCATCTCCAACTTGAGCTTCAATTGTAATTTCAATTTTAGATAATTTTTTAACTATTGACTCGTAACCAGCTATTTCCCTTTCTAATCGACTTTGATTAATCTTTTTACGTTCTTGTGCGATAGCTCGATTCCGTTTTGATGCTCTTAGAGCGATACCTTGAGGAATAAGTTTATTTCTAGCGAAACCTGGCTTAACCTGAACAATATCACCCGCTTGGCCTAAGCCATTATAATCAATCAATAAAATAATATCCATATAAACTCCTTTAGTCCATTCCTCTATCCACGTAAGGCATAAGAGCAATTGCACGGGAACGTTTTATAGCTCGCACTAATTTTCTATGCATTTTAGCGCTAGTCCCGGTTATGCGACGTGGCATAATTTTCCCTTGGTCATTAACAAAACGACGTAAAAGTTTTACATCTTTATAATCAATTTCACTAATTCCATTTTCCTTAAAATAACAAAATTTCCTTTTATTTTGTAATGCCATTATGTTTCCTCCTTTGGTAATTCATCTGAATCTTTTTTTTCTGTAACAGCCTCTTTGTTTTCATCTAATCCTTTTTTGGTTAATTTTTTATCCCCATTACCTTCATCAACATTTTCTTGGATTTTTTCATTATTGGGCTCTATATATAAATCAGGTTTCTCTGATAAGAGGATTGTCATATGACGTAAAACAGCATTATTCAATTTCATCCATATATCAAACTCTCGCATTTTAGATTGAGTTCCACCTTGAAATTGTAAAATGATAAATGAACCATATTTCTGATTTACTATTTGGTAGGCAAGACGTTTTTTACCCCATAATCTATGGTTTATTATTTTTGATTTTGTTTTCTCTAGCTCTTGCGCTATTTCACCCATTGTTTTTTCCAAGATTAAATTTTCTAAATTGGGATCCACAATGTAAAGGGTTTCATAATACCGCATAATATCTCCTTATTTTTTACGCTATCAGCGGCGCGATGACCAGTGATACCACTGACATCAGTTTTATTAAAATATTTAGTGATGGACCAGATGTGTCTTTAAATGGATCACCAACTGTATCTCCAACAACAGCTGCCTTATGTGCATCGGAACCTTTGTTTAATGTTTTTCCATTAATATTCACACCTTCTTCTATCATTTTTTTGGCATTATCCCATGCGCCTCCAGCATTTGATTGAAAAATAGCCATCAAAACACCAGAAACAGTAACGCCGGCTAATAACCCTCCCAATGTTTCAGGACCAAAAATAAAACCAACTACAACTGGAGTCATTACTGCTAATACACCAGGAGGAACCATTTCTTTAATGGCAGATTGGGTAGAAATTTCAACACAACGACTATGATCTGCTTTCCCTAAAGCATCTTCATAAGCAGAACGATCATTTTCATCCCAATCATTTTCATCCTTCAAATTGATTAATTCCAATGCATATTTCAATTCAGGTATTTCTCTGAATTGTCGCCGAACTTCTTCTATCATAGCCATCGCAGCACGACCAACAGCACCCATAGCCATAGATGAAAATAGAAATGGTAACATTCCGCCTACAAATAACCCAGCCATAATAGTCGGATCAGATATATCAATACTTTTAATTCCACTTTTAACCATGAATGCTGCAAAAAGAGCAAGAGCAGTTAATGCAGCCGAACCAATAGCAAATCCTTTTCCAATTGCAGCTGTTGTATTTCCAACAGCATCAAGTTTATCAGTACGCTCACGAACTTCGGGAGGCAACTCAGCCATCTCAGCAATACCACCAGCATTATCAGAAATAGGACCATAAGCATCTACAGCCAATTGAACACCTGTATTTGCTAGCATACCTAGAGCGGCCATAGCTATTCCATATAATCCAGCAAAATGAAAAGCGCCCATAATGCCTATTGCAATAATTAATGTTGGCCCTACTGTAGATTGCATACCAACACCTAATCCGGCAATAATGTTTGTAGCTGGTCCAGTTATAGATTGTTTAGTAATTGACTTAACAGGAGATGTCCCTGTTCCTGTATAATGTTCTGTAATAATCCCAATTCCAAGTCCCGCAACCAGACCGAGTACTGTAGCATAAAACACACCCATGCTAGTGAACTCAATGTCGGATTGCATAAATGTTTCAGGAAGAAAATTTTTAATTAAAAAATATATACATACAACCATAATTACTGCACTACCAAATTCACCTTGATTTAGTGCTTTTTGGGGGTCTCCTCCTTCTTTAACGGAAACCATAAAAGTTCCAATAATAGATACCGCAATTCCTGAAGCTGCAATCAATAGCGGTAATAGAATAAAATTAAGATCAAAAGTTCCCAAAACTAAAATGCTTGACCCCAAAACCATTGAACCAACAATAGAGCCAACATATGATTCAAAAAGATCTGCTCCCATTCCTGCAACATCACCAACATTATCACCAA